>DAIOET010000229.1:0-6542 GCA_036746135.1 Cupriavidus sp. | reverse complement strand
CGTGGCCTGAATCGCGTGGTGTACGACGTGTCGGGCAAGCCGCCTGCCACGATCGAATGGGAATAATCGAACGCCCGATGTCGTTCACATGCAAGGCGCCCCTGGGGCGCCTTGTTTTTTGCCCGTGGCAGTCGACCACGGCGCATGACGGCTGAACGTCAGGCGACCACCGCCGGCGCTTCAGCGACCGTCACCTCCAGCCGGTTTCCCCCCAACGCCTTGGCGCGATACAGCGCACGATCCGCCGCGGCAAGCCCGTCGCCCAGGGTAGGCACGCCATCCTCATACTGGGCCAGGCCGATACTGACCGTCGCCGGAATGCCGACACTGCCGATTCGGCTGGAGATATTCTCGGCAAATTGTCGTGCCACGGTTTCCCCGAGGGTCTTGGCCCGGCTGGCGTCGTCACCGGAAAGCAGGGCAGCGAATTCCTCCCCGCCGATCCGTGCAAGCAACGTATCGGGCCCCATCACGCGCCGGGCGATGGCCGCGAACGACTTCAGTACCTCGTCACCCGTCTGATGACCGTAGCGGTCGTTGATAGCCTTGAACTGGTCGAGGTCGAAAGCCAGCACGGCAATCGGCCCGCGTCGCGCGTCGGCGCCGAGGATGCGATTACCCTGCTCGAAAAACCACCGGCGGTTGCCAAGGCGTGTCAGGTAATCGGTCTGCGATTCCTTCAGTAGCTGACCGTGGGTTTCCTCCCGAATCAGCTTCAGGATGGTCATCGGCAGGATCACCGAATACAGCACGCCCTCGTACATCGTGATCTTGCTGGCCATCGACTGGATCGCCGGCCCATACGCGCTCACGATCGACGGCAGGATGAAGGCACGGCCGACATACAGCAGCGCGTGGATGCCGGTGACGGCCACGACGATGTGCCGTGCGAAGAACGGCTTCATGGCATCACAGCGCAGCATTTCGCGCGTTGTCATGGCGCTGACGAGCGCGATCGGGAACGCGCTGATGTGGTTCCAGACCAGGTCCTGCCAACGAGCGCCGGATACGGCCCATACCAATGCCATGCCAGCGATCACGACGGCGGCACTGACGCGATACCGCCTGCCGCTTAGCGCGGCAACGCCGTTAAGAACCAGGAAGTAGCCACAGAGCATGACCAGGTTGCAGATCGCCGAGCCGATTGCGCCCGGCACGGCGCGGCGGAACAACACGCCCGCACAAGCGAGCGCCAGCGTGGCAAATCCCGCTGCGAGTATGCGCAGCGCCTTGCTGTGCCTGGGGTTGGCACGATGCTCCCAGAACATCATGCCGGCACTGGCAAGTAGAGTTCCGATCGCAAGTAGGTAAAGGGTGAGGAGATCGACGTACATCCAAATGTAAAGACAATGCGCCGATGTATCGGATCGGCTGTCGAATTCTACGTTGGAATTACGGTAGGTCGAAGGTGGTTTCAAAGATCTGCCGATGGCGTCCCGGCGCCTTTTTCAGCAGGCTTGGCGCTGCCAAAGCCTTGCCAAGCAGTCCAGACCGTTCCGGTCTATGCTCTCGGCTGCGACACCGGCAGGCGTTATCGCATGGCTATCAGGCGCCGTCGGACGACGCAGACGCGCAAGACATTCCACGACCCATCCAAGGAACCCTCATGGCCCTCTCGATGTACGACGTATCGATCCCGGTGTTCATCCGGGCGTTGACGAACCTGTCCGCCATTCTCGAAAAAGGCGCGGCTCATGCGAAAGGCCAGGGCACGGACGCCGCGGAGCTGATCCAGACGCGACTGATCGCCGATATGGATCCCCTGTCTGCCCAGATCCAGCGCGCTAGCGATTCGGCCAAGGGTTGCGCTGCGCGACTGGCAGGCGTCGATATTCCCTCGTACCCGGATACCGAAGCGACGTTTCCCGAGTTGCAGGAACGGATCGCCAAGACGATCGGCTTTCTGAAGGCGATCCGTCCCGAACAGCTCGAAGGCAGTGAAACGCGCGTGGTCGAACTGAAACTGCGTGGCGGCCCGGTGACGTTCGATGGCAAGAGCTATCTGCTCGGGTTTGCGCTGCCGAACTTCTACTTCCACGTGACGACCGCGTACGACATCCTGCGCCATAAGGGCGTGCAGATCGGCAAGCTGGACTACCTGGGCGTGCCGCGCTGATTGACGCACTTGCCGCGATACAAAAAACGGGCCAATCGGCCCGTTTTTTTCATGCTGCGCGCACCGGCGGATTTAGTGCTGGAGGGCGCCGGCAGGCATGCCGCCAGCACGAACATCGATGCCCGCGGCGCGATCGAGCCGGCCGCTCAGTTCGGTCAGGCCCCATGCCACCAGCACGACCAGGGCGCCAATCCACGGCGTCTGCATCAGGCCGAAGTGCTCGACGATGAGACCCCCCGCCCAGGCGGCACCGGCGATGCCGAGGTTGAACGCGGCAATGTTGAGGCCCGATGCCACGTCGATGGCCTGTGGCGTGTGATGCTCGGCCTGCTTCACGACGTAGACCTGCAGGCCGGGCACGTTACCGAAGGCAACGGCACCCCAGGCCAGGACGGTGGCCACCACCAGCCAGCGATGCGGCGCGGTGAACGTCAGTACGAACAGCACGGCGGCCAGCAGCAGGAAGACGATGCGCAACGCGGCAATCGGTCCGTGCCGGTCCGCCAGTCGGCCACCCCAGATATTGCCGATGGCCACCGACACCCCATAAACCAGCATCACCAGGCTGACGGCGCCAGCGCTGAAGCCAGAGACGTCTTGCAGGATCGGCGCCAGGAACGTGAAGGGAATGAACGAGCCGCCGTAGCCGATGGCTGTCTTTGCGTACACCAGCAACAGCCGGGGTTCGGCCAGCACTCGCGCCTGCTGCAACAGCGAAGCCGGTGCCTTGTGCGGGATCGACGACGGCACGAACAGCAGGCTCCCAATGAAGGCGATCACGCCCAGCGCGGAGACGGCCAGGAACGTTTCACGCCAGCCGAAATGCTGGCCGATGAAAGTACCCAGCGGCACGCCGGTGACCAGTGCGACGGTCAGGCCGGTGAACATGATCGCGATGGCACTGGCGGCCTTGTCCCTGGGCACCAGGCTCGTGGCGATCGTCGATCCGATCGAGAAGAACACGCCATGCGCCAGGCCGGTCAGCACGCGGGCAGCCACCAGTGATTCGTAGCTCGGTGCCTGCCAGGCCAGCAGGTTGCCGGCGGTGAACAGTGCCATCAGCGACAGCAGCAATGCCTTGCGTGGCAGGCGTCCGGTCAGGGCGGTCAGTACTGGTGCGCCAATCGCCACGCCCAGTGCGTAGAGACTGACCAGCAGTCCCGCGGACGGCACGCTGATGTGCAGGTCGGCGGCAATGGTGGGAATCAGGCCGACGATCACGAATTCGGTTGTTCCGATGGCAAAGGCGCTGATTGTGAGCGCCAGCAGGGCAATGGGCATGAGATGCTCCGGTATTCAGATTGGAGCGCAGTGTGCCAGTGCATTTGTTGCCGAAAAAGCGCGTGATGAACAGAAGATATTTGATTAAAAATCAAGGGATGGCGGGTGGTCGGCCCTGAAGTCGGGGTCTTAGCGGAAACCCTAGGTTCTTGATACAATCGCCGGTTGCTCACGCCTCGGCTATTGCCTATTTTTTGAGCAGGAACTTCCCACGCATCACAAACGTCGCATACGCATGACTTACGCCGTCAAGGAAATCTTCTATACGCTGCAGGGCGAAGGCGCCAACGCCGGCCGCGCCGCGGTGTTCTGCCGTTTCTCGGGTTGCAACCTGTGGACCGGCCGTGAGGAAGATCGTGCCCGCGCGGTATGCCAGTTCTGCGATACGGATTTCGTGGGCACCGACGGCACGCGCGGCGGCAAATACAAGACGGCCGACGAGCTGGCGGCCGTGGTGGCGTCCGAATGGCCGCAAGGCGCTGGCGGCAAGCCGCTGGTGGTGTGCACGGGCGGTGAGCCGCTGCTGCAGCTCGATGGGCCGCTGATCGATGCGCTGCATGCGCAAGGCTTCGAGATCGCCATCGAGACCAATGGCACGATCGCGGTGCCCGACGGTATCGACTGGGTTTGCGTGAGCCCGAAGATGGGTTCGGAGCTTGTGGTGAAGAAGGGCGACGAACTCAAGGTTGTGATTCCGCAGGAAGGCCAGGACTTTGCGGCATACGAGCAACTGGATTTCCAATATTTCCTGGTGCAGGCAATGGACGGCCCGCTGGCGCGGCAGAATACGGCCGCGGCGGTTGATTTCTGCCAGCGGCATCCGCGCTGGCGCCTGTCGCTGCAGACCCACAAGCTGCTGGGCATTCGCTGACACATGAGCAAACAAGTTTCCATCACGCGCCGGCTGGAATTCGACGCCGGCCACCGCATCCCCAGCCACGGCGGCCAGTGCCGCAACATCCACGGCCATCGCTATCGCCTGGATTTGACGCTGTCCGGCGAAGTCCTGCGTCAGGAAGGCGCCTCCGACGACGGCATGATCCTTGACTTCGGCGACATCAAATCGCTGGCCAACGAGCATCTGGTGTCGAAGTGGGACCATGCGTTCCTGATCTACCGTGGCGATACCGCGCTGCTGAACTTCCTGCAGTCGATGGATAACCACAAGACCGTGGTCATCGATAGCATCCCGACCGTCGAAAATCTGGCGCAGGAAGCGTTCGACATTCTTGCGCCCGTGTTCAAGGACTGCTTCGGCCATCACCTTCAGCTGACGAAGCTCGTGTTGTTCGAAACGCCGAACTGCTGGGCCGAAGTCAGCGCGCCGCTGTCGCTGCCGGCGCAGGACTGATCCGCCCATGTCCGGCACGCCGATGTTCGACGACGATGCCGCGCGCGACCGCTTCTACATGACGGCCGCGCTGGAAGAAGCGCGCCTGGCCGAAGCGGCCGGCGAGGTGCCCGTCGGCGCGGTGGTGGTCTGGAACGACCAGATCATCGCGCGCGGCCATAACCTGCCGATCCGCTCCGTCGATCCGTCCGCGCATGCGGAAATGCAGGCATTGCGCGCGGCCGCGAAGATACTGGGCAACTACCGCATGCCCGAGTGCGAGCTATACGTGACGCTGGAGCCGTGCGCCATGTGCAGCGGCGCCATTCTTCATGCCCGGCTCAAGCACGTGGTGTTTGGCGCCACCGACCCGAAGACCGGCGCCGCCGGCAGCGTGGTCGACCTTTTCGCGCAGGCCACGCTCAATCACCAGACCACGCTGACACGCGGCGTGCTGGCCGACGAATGCGGACAGATGCTGCGCGATTTCTTTGGCGCCCGCCGCCGCGCACAGAAGGCCGCGCAGAAGGCCGCAAGGGAAGAGCAGGGCACGCCGCCCTCGCCACCGCCAGCCGATTAGGCGAGAATCAGTGCTTCCGAGTCGACGCATAGATCCATCCGAAGCATGAGCCAGCCCATCGAAGTCCGCCTGATTGCCTCTTCCGGTTACCCGCACGACGTGGCCATTGCCGCGCGCGGCTGCGCCTGGCTCAAGCATCACGGTTACCACGTCGGCAATCCCGACGTCCTGGCGCGCCGCTATCTGCGTTTCGGCGGCACCGATGCGGAACGGCTGGCCGACCTGCATGCCATCGGCACCGGGCCCACCCGTGAGCTGACCCTCGCGGTGCGTGGTGGCTACGGATTGGCCCGGCTGCTCGACAAGATCGATTTCACGCGCATTGCCGACCAGGCCCGCGCCAGCGGCACGCCGATCGTCGGCCACAGCGATTTCACGGCGTTCCAGCTGGCCTATCTGGCTGCCACCGGCGGTGTGACGTTTGCCGGCCCCATGCTCCTGGCCGATTTTGGCGAGGAACACGTCGATCCGTTCATGTGGCAGCACTTCGAGGCCATTCTGCGCAATCCGGCTTACCGGATCGAAGTGGCGGCGCCGCAGACGGGCGTTTCCGGAGCGGTGGAGGGCGTGCTCTGGGGTGGCAACCTGGCCATGCTCTGCAGCCTGCTCGGCACACCGTACATGCCCAGGGTGGATGGCGGCATCCTGTTCCTGGAAGACATCAACGAGCCGCCGTACCGCGTGGAACGCATGCTGCTGCAACTGCTGCAGGCGGGCGTGCTGGCGACGCAGCAGGCCATCGTGCTCGGTGATTTCTCGAACTACCGTACCACCGACTACGACAACGGCTACAACATGGACGCCGTATTCGACTATATGCGCGGCTTGCTGCGCATTCCGGTGCTGACGGGCCTGCCATTCGGCCACTGCCCGCGCAAGCTGACGCTGCCCGTGGGCGCGCAGGCGCGGCTGGAATCCAGTGGCGACGGCTTCACGCTGGCGTTGTCGGGATACCCCACGCTCTAACGGTACACGGCTGACGGAGGCTCCCGCGAGTGGTAAAATCGCGGGTTATTTCCTCATTTTCGCTGCGCCGGGCACGCCAATCAGGTGCGTGCCGCGAAAAACCGGCCGCCAGCAGGTGGTGCCCACAGGGCGCTCCCACATTCCAGACAAGGTTCAGACGTGCTTTCTACCGCAAACATCACCATGCAGTTCGGCCCCAAGCCGTTGTTCGAGAACATCTCGGTCAAGTTCGGCGAGGGCAACCGCTACGGCCTGATCGGCGCGAACGG
>DAIOET010000228.1:0-6577 GCA_036746135.1 Cupriavidus sp. | reverse complement strand
ACCGAATTCGAATCGCGAGCCATGTACTCGAACTCCAACCGTACTCTGGTGGTGCGCCGCACCCCGCTGGCGGCGCTTGCCGCATTGATCACCGCTGGTCTGTCCTCGCATGCCTTCGCCCAGGCATCCACACCGGACGCCGCCCCTGCCGCGGCACCGGCCGCCGTCGCACAGCCCTCCGCCCCGACGCTGAAGGAAGTGGTGGTCACCGCCAACCCGCTCGGCAGCGATCTCAATGACATGGTCGCGCCGGTTTCCACACTGGGCGGCGATGCGCTGACCGTTCGCCAGGCCAGCACGCTGGGCGAAACGCTGAACAGCATGCCCGGCGTCACGTCCACCTACTTCGGCCCCAATTCCAGCCGGCCCGCCATTCGCGGTCTGGACGGCGACCGCATCAAGGTGCTGCAGAACGGCGGCTCGACGCTCGATGCCTCCACGCTGTCCTATGACCACGCCGTACCTATCGATCCGCTCGTCGCGGAAAAGATCGAGGTGGTGCGTGGCCCCGCCGCGCTGATGTATGGCGGCAATGCCGTGGGTGGCGTGGTCAACGTAATCGACAACCGCATTCCGCGCGACCCGATCACCGGCGTGACCGGCGCGGCCGACGTCAGCGGAACGATTGGCGGCGACAAGGGCCGCAACGCCAGCGGCCTGCTGGAGGCCGGCAACGGCAAGTTCGCGGTGCACGCGGATGCCTTCGTGCGTCAAACCAGCGACCTGCGCATCCCGGGATATGCACGCAGCGGCAGCCTGCGCGCGACGCAACCGCTGCCTGAAGGCGAAACCGAGGCATACGGCAAGATTCCGAACACCAACGCCCACCAGGAAGGCGGCTCGATGGGCGGCTCGTACACGTGGGCCGACGGCTTCGTGGGCGCCAACTGGTCAACCTATCGCAACGACTACGGCACGCCCGCCGAGGCCGATGCGCGCATCAAGATGCGCCAGGACCGCTTTGCGCTGGAAGGCGAGTCGCGCAACCTGGCCGGCGCCACCAACGGCATCTTCGAATCGGTCAAGGGCAAGTTCAGCTACACCGATTACGAGCACCGCGAGATCGAGGACGGCGTAACCGGCACCACGTTCAAGAACCACGGCTGGGACGCGCGCCTGGAAGCCACGCACGGCAAGATCGGCAACATGACCGGCGTGATCGGCACGCAGTTCGGCCATACCGATTTCTCGGCGCTGGGCGAGGAAGCCTTCGTGCCAAGCACGGCCACCGACAACGCCGCGCTATTCGTGTTCGAAGAACTGCCGTTGATTTCGTCCGGCGACCTGAAGCTGAATTTCGGCGGCCGCCTGGATCACAGCAAGGTCAAGGCCAGTGCCAACGGCAACGACCGATTCAGCGATGCCGAGCGCAGCTTCAACGCCGGTAGTGCATCGGCCGGCCTGCTCTACAAGCTCAACCCGGTGTGGACGGTCACGTCGAACCTGTCGTACACCGAGCGAGCGCCCACGTTCTACGAGCTGTATGCCAACGGGCCGCACCTGGCCACCGGATCGTTCGAAGTGGGCGACCCGAACGCCAGCAAGGAACGCGCGACGTCGATCGACCTGGGCATGCGCTTCAAGCAGGGCAACCACAGCGGCAGCGTGTCGGGCTACTACAGCCGCTTCCAGAATTACCTGGCGTTGCTGAACACGGGCACCTTCCGCGACAGCGAAGGCAATGTCGTGGCGGCCGGCAGCGAAGGCGCGCTGCCCGAGCTGCAGTACCTGGGTGTGCCGGCCACGCTGTATGGCTTTGAAGCCGAGGGCAAGACGCGCCTGCTTCAGAAGATGCTGACCACCAGCGATTCGCTCGATTTCGAGGCACGCGCCGACTATGTCCACGGCGAGAACCGCAGCAACGGCGAACCGCTGCCACGCCTGTCGCCGCTACGCCTGGGTGGATCGCTGGTCTATGCTGCCGGCCCGTGGGGCGCGCGCATCAACGTCGACTGGAACGCGCGTCAGAGCCGTGTGCCGACGGGCGACACGCCGACCGATGCGTACACGATGCTTGGCATCGCGCTGACCTACAAGATGAAGCTGTCCGGTACGCAGACGCTGTTCTACGTGCGCGGCGACAACCTCACCAACACCGAGGCACGCAGCGCGACGTCGATCCTGCGCGATATCGCGCCGCTGCCGGGCCGCAGTGTCAGGATCGGGATGCGTACGCAGTTCTGATCTCTCGGCATTGAGAGGGCATGGCGTCCAGACTGCCGATGTCGCAGCTTGATGCGCCGGCCCTCTCCCCCGGCTTCTCTCGCGCAAACGGGCGAGAGGCGACCACGACTTGACGCGCTATCGACTCATCGAAAATGACTCGGGCACCAGCGAATACACCGCCGCCGCCACGGGCCGGCCGCGCAGGATCAGGCGGTTGCGGGCTATGCATTCGAACTCGGCACCGATCTTCTCGGCGACGGCGCGGCTTGCGAGGTTGGTCTCGACTGCCACGATCTCCAGCCGCGTAAGCCCCAGCGCGTGAAAGCCGTGGCATGCCATCATCGCCGCGGCGCCCGTTGCCAGGCCACGATGTTGCTGGCTCTGCCGAATCCAGTAGCCCAGGTTGCCAAGGTTGTCTTCACGGCGGATCTGGTTGATCGCCACCCCGCCGTACAGCTCGCGGCCGTCGGGCGAGAACACGCCGATGTCATACGCCGCGCCTTCGTCCATCATGGCGGTGCACCGGTCGAACCACTCACGCGCGTCATACACGCCGTAGTCCGGACGCGCCCAGGGCATCCACAGCCCCACCGTCGACATCGATTCGCGCACGGCCATCACGAACTGCGCCTCATCGCTGGCCCGAAACGGCCTGAGCTGGAAGTCCTGGCTGCGCAGCGGCTGCATGGTCAGCCCCGGTCGATCACGAGGTCGCCATCGCGCTGCAGCGCGCCCACTTTTTCCAGCGCCTGCAGCGTCTGGTCGAACACGGTGTCGAGCGTCAGCGCGGACATGAAACGCGCATGGATGCGCTGCATCAGCGGCGTGGCGCGGAACCACGCGAACAGCGCATCGCGCGACAGCGACTGCGCTTCGAGCAACTTGAATTTCACCAGCACGCGAACCGCATGCGTGGCATTGCGCAGCGGATCGCCTTGCAGATGGTCCAGCCGGCTTCTGGCACGCGCCATCGCGCCCGACACATCGTCGAAGACACGGCCGTGACCGGGGATCACCAACTTGACGTCGAGCGCGTCGATCCGCTCCAGGATTGCGGCCTGCTCGGCGAATCCGCTTTCACCATCCAGTTCGGGAAAGATCACGCCAAAGCCGTTCTCCCACAATGCATCGCCGGAAATCAGGATGCGCTCACCCGGCGCAAACAGCATCACCGCATGTGGATCGTGGCCCGGTGCCGCAATGACCTGCCAGTCGATGCCGCCGAGCCGCACGGTGTCGCCGTCGTGCAGTACATCGTCGAACATGAAGCGCGCGCATTGCTGGCCGGTGTCATCGAAACTCAGCGCGTCGGCATCCCAGGCTGCCACGGCCGCGGCCTCGGCGCCCGGAATGGCCGTGCGCGGTTGCCAGCGCTGCTGCAGCGCCGCGTTGCCGCCGCAATGATCGGAATGCAGGTGCGTGTTGATCACGCGCCGCAAGGGCCGGCCCTGCAGCGCCGCTTCCACCAGCGCCACCGTTTGCGCGGCGTGAGAAACGTAGCCGGTATCGACCAGCACGGTGTCCTGCGTGGCATCGTCGATGAACAGGACGTTGTTGGCCGACAGCCAGCCGCGTTCGAACACGCGCATCGATGCGGGCAATGGCATGGCGCTCATGCGGCGCTGCCCTCGCAGAGTTGCGGCACGCGCGCCGGCAGCAACGCCCACACACGCCGCCGTTCGGCGTCGTCGGCGCCAGACCACCCGGCAATCTCCTCGATGGTGCGCAGGCACCCCTCGCAGAAGCCGCTGTCTCGATCCATCTTGCAAACGCTGCGGCAGGGCGAAGGCACCGGCGAGACGATCTGCGCCGCCGCCGCGCCGCGCACCATGTCAGCCAGCAGACGGCGGCGGGCCGGGGTCATGCCTGGCCCTGCGGTTGCGCCTGGTTTTGCGCCACGTCGGCCACTTCCGCGCCGGTCATGGCCTGCAACTGATGTGGCGTCAGGTTGAACACCGCGTGCGGATGGCCTGCCGCCGCCCACACGCTCTCGTACAGAAAAAGATCCGCATCGAGCAGCATCACAGGCTTCACCGCATGCCCGATCGGGCAGACACCGCCAATCGCATAGCCAGTCTTTTCGCGCACGAACCTGGCATCGGCCTTGCCCAGCGCACCGACGCGCGCGGCAACCTTCGCTTCGTCCACACGATTGCTGCCGCTGGCGATCACCAGCACCGGCACGTCGTCTTTCACACGGCGAAAAATGATCGACTTGGCGATCTCGGCCACGGAGCATCCCAGGCCCGCGGCCGCTTCGGCCGAGGTCTTGCCGGTGGCCGGCAGCATCACAACCGGTCGATCGTGGCCGATACCGGCCAGCAGTTCGGCCACACGCTGTGCGGATTCAGGAAGCGCGGAAGTCTCGCTCATGCTTGTTGTTCTCCTGGTTCAGACACAGACCGTGGCGTCGGCCGCCGCCGCCCACTTGGTCAGCAGCGCCTTGCCCACGCGCGAGCTGTTGGCGCGGCCGATGGCCTGCGAGATATAGTCGCCCGCACGCACCACGGCTTCCAGATCGATACCCGTGTGCAAGCCCATGCCATGCAGCATGTACAGCACGTCTTCGGTAGCCACATTGCCGGTAGCGCCCTTGGCATAGGGGCAGCCACCCAGGCCCGCCACCGATGCGTGGAAAACCGCGATCCCCACCTCCAGGCTGGCCAGGATGTTCGACAGCGCCTGGCCGTAGGTATCGTGGAAGTGGCCCGACAACCGGTCGATCGCAAATTCGGCCGACGCGGCGCGCATGACTTCCTGCACCTTGACCGGCGTGCCCACGCCAATGGTGTCGGCGATGTCGATCTCGTCGCAGCCCAGCTCACGCATGCGACGCACCACATCGACCACGGCGTGAACCGACACCTCGCCCTGGTACGGGCAGCCAAGCGAACACGAGATGCTGCCGCGCAGCCGGATGCCAGCTTCCTTGGCTGCCGCGGCCACGGGTTCAAAGCGCGCGATCGATTCGGCAATCGAGCAGTTGATGTTCTTCTGCGAGAACGCCTCGCTGGCGGCGCCAAAGATCACCACTTCATCGGCACTGGCCGCGACGGCGCCTTCGAACCCCTTCATGTTTGGCGTCAGCACCGAGTACAGCGTGCCGGGCCGGCGCTCGATGCGCGCCATGACCTCGGCGCCATCGGCCATCTGCGGTACCCATTTCGGCGATACGAACGATGCCGCCTCGATGTTGACGAAGCCGGCGTCGGTCAGCTTGTTGATCAGCGCGACCTTGACGTCGGTGGGCACCATCGCCTTCTCGTTCTGCAGGCCGTCTCGCGGCCCCACTTCGACGATCTTTACGTATTGGGGAATTGTCATGGTTGTCTCCTCGTTGACCGACGCGGGGCGCCGGTCAGTAACCGCGTTGCAGGTCGACCACACCGGCGATCGGCTTGCCCTCGGCCAGCAGACGGATCTTGCCGGCGATCTGGGCAATGCTGTCCTCGCGCAGCGTCAGCGCGGAAATATGCGGCGTGATCGTGATGCGCGGCTCCTGCCAGTACGGGTGGTCGGCCGGCAACGGCTCGTTGCGGAACACGTCGAGCGTGGCACCGGCGATCTGGCCATCCTGCACGGCCGCCAGCAGGTCGGCTTCCACCAGGTGCTGGCCGCGCGCCACGTTGATCACGTAGGCGCCCTTGGCCAGCTTGTACAGCAGGCTCGTGTCGATGATGTCCTCGGTCTCGGGCGTCAGCGGCAGCACGTTGACCAGCACCTTCAGCCCGTCCAGGAACGTGACCTGACCCGCGTCGCCGTGAAACGACTGCACGCCGTCGACGGTCTTGGCCGAACGGCTCCAGCCGCGCACCGGAAAGCCGAAGCTGGCCAGCGTGCGCGCGATATGCGAACCAAGCGTGCCGATGCCCATCACGCCGATCGTGAAATCGGCGCGGCGATGCGGCTTCAGGAACTTCCACGTGCCGGCCTTCTCCTGCACGTCGTAGGCATCGAGCTTGCGGAAGTAGCGCAGCACGGCGGCGGTGACGTACTCACCCATCTGGGCGGCCATGCCGGCATCGTCCAGGCGCACGATCGGCACGCCGGCCGGCAGCGCTTCGGGGTCCTTGTCGCGCAGGCGCAGGATGCCGTCGACACCGGCGCCGAGATTGAAGATGGCTTTCACGTCGGTGCGGCCGCGCAGCATTTCCAGTGGCGGACGCCATACCACGGCGTAGTCCACGCTCTGGCCCTGGCTCTCTTCCCACGTCAGGCATTGCGCTTCAGGCAACACCTCGGCAAAGCCCTCGATCCAAGGCGCATAGCGGCCATCCGGCACGTACAGCTGCAACTTCATCTCGACTCCATTGTTATGTTTTGCGGGTTAGGCCAACGATTATGCGCGCTTTCCCGGGCGCCGTAGCCCGGCTGTGCGATTACCGCCAAGGGGATGGAGGCCGGCTGGTTT
>DAIOET010000227.1:0-6578 GCA_036746135.1 Cupriavidus sp. | reverse complement strand
GAAGATATTCTGGAATGCCTTGCCCGTGAAATAGATGAGGAGCTGAGTATCCCTGTCCGCGTCGGCTGTCTTCTGGATGCGTGGGTGTACCCAATTCACTCTGTCGAGGTGGTGATATTGACTTACGATTGCCACATCAGCGCGGCTGTCTCTCCGAAGATCAGCCATGAGCATAAGGAGTTGGGGCTCTTCCGAATGCACCAACTGGACGAGATTCCCCTCCCCGACGGCTACAAGAAAGCGATTCGTGACGCGTTTCGCAAGCAACAGTCAGACGCCGCCCAACTGGTGAGGTGTTTGCCCGGAGATGAGCAGCAGTGAGCGCGATTTACCGTCCTGCGAACGAGTCCGGGGCGATCTGGCAGCCATTCTCCAGCGCGTTTACCTTCCGGCCCCGTTCTTTCCTGCGTCCTGTTCGCCGGAAACGCGAGTGCCACGATGGCGTAGCGCATACTGGCGCCTGGCACGGACGCTGCAGCAACGCTCCGGCAATTCCTTTGCAACACGGCGCATCGGTACCGGTGCTTTCCCAATGGGGAGGGGGCGCATCGGGTGACAGCGCACGGCGAAGATAGATACCTAAGAGTGCTGAAAGATCCCGTGTCACGTAGTCTCGCGAATTCGTGCATGGGATCATCCCAGCCTCACGAATTCTGCTCGTAGCCAGGCTTAGCCCGGTTGGAATAAGTCGACATGTCCTTGATTTTGTAGAAGGCCCAGTCTCACAAATCTTGGTTCCTCACAAGTGGGGCCACACCCAGAAAAGTCCCACCCCCGCTGGGACGTTTTCTTTTGCCGCGTCGATATCGCCCCGTGCATTGCGATTCAATACACCCCCGGCACCATCCTCCAAGTCCGCGCGCAATACCGCACATACTCGTCCCCGAACTGCTCGCCGAGCAACGCTTCTTCTGCCCGAATCCGTGCAACCAGCGGTGGCAGCAGCAACACCGCAAGCAGCACACCCACCGCTGAGCGAAACACCAGCGCCCATCCGAGCGAGCTGATCACTAACCCGAGGTAACTGGGGTTTCGGATCACGCTGTAGATACCCGTGGTTACGAGCGTGTGCCCCGGTTGGATCGCCACCAGTCCGCTGAAGCGGTTGCCGAGCACGAACACCGGCCAGAGGCGCAGTGCGCCACCGATGACGAATAACGCCATGCCGATCCAGCGTACTGTCTCGCCGTCTATGGTCCAGAGGTCGATCCGGTCGGTGAGGGCGGGCACATACCCGGCCAGCAGGCCGAGCACGCCAAACGCGATGAGCACCCATCGGTTGCCGCGGTCTTCGCGCTCGCCGGTACTGAGGTTGCCGCCGGAAAAGATTGCGGCAACCGTCATGATCATCGTCGCGATTACGGCGGCGGTGCGGGCGTCGTTGGCAAAGTAGGCACCGATGCCTCCCCAACCGAGGATGGGCAGCGCGAGGTAAGCGGCGGAGCCTGCAATGGTGAAGAACGCCAGGCCGGCAGTCGGTCGCATGTGATGGCCTCCGTCTGTAGTGGGCTTCGTTTGGGAGGGTATGCCCGCCGGTGTGCGGATGTCGAGGGCGCGCCAGCGGCAATCGGTGGGACAATGCGGCCTGATCCGAATCTCGCACGCGCGCGTCATGCCTCTCATCGATCTCAAGAACCTTCAGCAAGCCGCACTCGCCTTCGGCGAGGAGCGCGGCTGGGGCAAGTATCACAGCCCCAAGAACCTGGCGATGGCCCTGAGCGTGGAAGTGGCCGAGCTGGTGGAAATCTTCCAGTGGCAGACCGAGGACGAGTCGCGCGGCATCATGTCGACTGACGAGCGTGCACACGTCGAGCAGGAGCTGGCCGACATCACGATCTACCTGACGCAACTGGTGACGGCGCTCGGCGTGGACCTCGATGCGGCAGTCAGGGCCAAGATGGAGATGAACGCGCGCAAGTACCCGACGCCCGGCGGAGAGGAATAGCCCCGGCGCGGCACGGGCCAGGTCCCGCCAGAATCACGTGTCCGTATCCTGACAACTCCGCGCATCAAATCCAGCTAGACTTTCCCTGTTGCTGAACCAGCAGATGGGGAGATCCGGTCATGGCAGTGCGTAAGCCAAGCAAGGTAGCGACAAATATCCACATCGGTATCGGTGGCTGGAATTTTGCGCCGTGGCGTGACAACTTCTATCCGGCCGGCCTGCCGCAGGCGCGCGAGCTGGAATATGCCAGCCGCCACCTGACCGCGATCGAAATCAACAGCACGTATCACGGCACGCAGAAGCGCACGTCGTTTGCCAACTGGCGTGACGCCACGCCCAACGACTTTGTGTTTTCGGTGAAGGCCTCGCGCTTTGCCACCAACCGGCGCATCCTGGCCGAGGGTGCGGATTCGATACATCGGTTCATCGATAGCGGTATCGCCGAGCTGCGCCACAAGCTCGGACCTGTCGTCTGGCAATTCGCGCCGACCAAGCAGTTTGTACCCGACGACTTCGAGGCGTTCCTTAGCCTGCTGCCCGACTCCGTGGAAGGCGTGAAGCTCCGCCACGTGCTGGAGGTGCGCCACGACAGCTTCATGTGTGACGAATACCTGAAGCTCGCGCGCAAGTTCAAGGCTGCGACCGTCTTCACCGATTCGCCAAAGTTTCCATCGTTTGCCGACCTGACTGCGGATTTCGTCTACGCACGCCTAATGAACGCCCAGGAGAAGGTGGCCACCGGTTACGCGGCCAAGGAACTTGAGCAGTGGGCGGCGCGCGTCGGCAAGTGGGCCGATGGCAAGGCGCCCGCGGACCTGCCCTGCGTGGACGATGCCTCCGGCGCCGGGACCAAGCCGAAAGCGGTCTATCTGTTCTTCATCAACGGCGCCAAGGAGCGCGCGCCAGCCGCGGCCGGGGCGTTGCTGGAAAGGCTTGGGTGGGTGCCGGTTGAAGAGGTCCCGGTGAAGGTGGCGGTATCGAAGGCGGCGAAGGCACCGGCAAAAGAAGTTGTTGAAACGAAGGTTGCCGAAACGAAGGTTGCCGCAAAGAAGGCCGCAGTAAAAAAGAAAACCGCTGAAAAGGCCGCGCCCGCAAAAAAGACCGCCACGAAGAAGGCACCCAGTCGCCCCGCCGCATAGTGTGCCGTCGATGACGTTGATGTGCGATCACGTATGAGTGTCAGCGAGCCCCCGTCCCTACCGGCCACTCCACGGCATGAACCATTTTCGGCGCTGCAGCTGGAGCCGATGTGGCTCGATGCGCTCGCCCAACTGGGCCACGTCTCGATGTCACCGCTGCAGGCAGCCGCCCTGCCTCTTGCGCTGGCCGGGCACGATCTGGTCGTACAGGTGCGGCAAGGCGGCAGCGTGACGATGCTGGCGATCGCCCTGCTCCATCGGCTCGATCCGCAACGCTTCGATGTCCAGACGCTGGTGCTGTGTCCCACGCGCGAGCGCGTCGAGCTTGTCGCTCGACGCATCCGGCAACTCGTGCGCGTTGCGGGGCAGGTCAAGGTGGCGCTGCTCTGTTCCGGGATGTCGATTCGGCCACAGATTGACAGCCTGATTCACGGCGCACATATCGTTGTCGGCACACCGGGACGCCTGCTCGACCACATCGACGCCGCCAGCCTGGACCTGCGCGCGGTGAATACGCTGATCTTCGATGCCGCCGATACGATGCTCGACCTTGGCTTTGCCGATGACATCGCATTCGTGGCCCGCCGATGTCCCAAGGCACGTCAGACGCTGTTATTCCATGCGTCGACGGATGTGGATCTTCCGCCCGACATCGCGCACCTTGCGCGACAGTGGCTCAGAAGGCCGCGCACCATACGGATGGCGGCATTGCGTGGCTGACGCATGGTGTTGTCATGCGGCCGCTCCAACATTTCCTGCAAAGATTCGTGAAAGTCACCCTGTAAGGCACGGCCATCCTTTGCTAATCTGATTAGACGTTGCCAGGCACCGGGGGGCGCGAGGCTATTGCGCAGCACCGCGAATCAATCGAGCCAGGGCAGCGACTGTTTCCAAAACGGCAACAAGGAGTCGGGTGATATGAAAACCGCACGGCAGGTTCTGGAAAACAAGGCGAGTCACTCAATCTTCAGCATCCCGCCTACGGCGACGGTTTATGCCGCGCTGCAGCTGATGGCCGACAAGGGCATCGGGGCATTGCTGGTGATGGAGCATGACAAGATCGTCGGCATTCTCAGCGAACGGGATTACGCGCGCAAAGTGATCCTGATGCAACGTACCTCGCGCGAAACGCTGGTGAAGGAGATCATGACCACGGCCGTGATCTATGTGCGTGCCGATCAGAGCACGGACGACTGCATGGCACTGATGACGCGCCACCGGCTGCGCCACCTGCCGGTCATGGAGAGCGACACGCTGCTCGGGATGTTGTCGATCGGTGACCTGGTCAACGACATCATCAGCGAACAGCGCTTCACCATCGAGCAACTGGAACACTACATCACCGGCGGATCGCGCTGAACCGCGCGGCGTCTATCGGATAACCATCCCGCACACGCTCCCGGACACGTGGTCACACGTGCCGGGGGCATCTCACGGCCTGTGTTTTTTGCTGCTTCACCACGCAAACTGACACCAGCGCCAAATGCTAAGCATGCATATAATTATGCGGTTACTGAATAAGGCCGCATCGATGCCATGCGGCCGTTTTTTGTGCCGCCCCCGGTCGGTCGGCCCGCCCGTATTCCAATCGCCACCGCATGTCATCGCCCGCCTCCTCTCAGTCCGCCACGCTGGACCCTGCTACCCCCGTCGTCCACGATCACGCCGCGATCATGCGCGTGATCGGCGGCATCGTGCTTTGTATCCTGCTGGCCGCACTCGACCAGACCGTGGTGATCCCGGCCGTGCCGGCCATTGCCAACGACCTGAACGGCTTTGGCCACTTGTCGTGGATCGTCACCGCTTACCTGATCGTGTCGACGGTGACCACGCCGCTGTACGGCAAGCTGTCGGACAGTTTCGGGCGGCGGCGCCTGCTGATGCTGGCGATCTCGCTGTTTATCGTCGCATCCGTGGCATGTGCGCTGGCCCAGTCGCTGACGCAGCTGATCCTGTTCCGGGCGTTGCAGGGGGTGGGTGGCGGCGGACTGATGTCGCTGGCGCAGGCGGCCATCGCCGATGTGGTGGCGCCCCGCGAGCGCGGCCGCTATCAGGGCTACCTGGCGACGGTCTGGGCGGTCTCGTCGATTGCGGGACCGCTGGTGGGCGGCTGGGTGTCCGACCACATGTCGTGGCGCTGGCTGTTCTGGATCAACGTGCCGCTGGGCCTGCTGGCGATGGCCATGTGCTATCGCGGGCTGGCGCACCTGCGTGCGCGGGGCGGACGGCCACAGGTGGACTGGCTCGGCGCCAGCCTGCTGGCGGTAGCCATCGTCGCCTTTCTGCTGGCGATGAGCTGGGCCGGCGAAGCCTTCGACTGGATCTCGCTGGAAATGGGCGGCCTGCTGCTGCTGACGCTGGTGGCCGTGGCGCTGCTGGCCTGGCAGGAACGGCGCGCCGCCGATCCGATGCTGCCGCCGCGCCTGTTCGGCAACCGCGCCTATGTGATGGGCGTGGGCGCTTCGTCGCTGGCTGCGCTCAACATCTTCCTGTGCATCTTCGCGCTCCCGCTGCACTTCCAGTTGGTGCGCGATGCCGATGCCTCGACGTCGGGGCTGCTGGTGGTGCCGTTTCTGCTGGCCACGGTGGCCGGCAACTTCGTGGTGGCCTGGCTGGCGCCGCGCCTGGGCCGCATGCGCGAGATCCTGACCGGCGGCTACGTGGCCGCGGCCGTGGGGCTGGTGTCACTGGCTACCGTCACGGCTGCCGTGCCCACGACGCTGGTAGTGGTGGCGATGACGATTGCCGGCATCGGCCTGGGCATGTCGATGGTGGGCACGCTGATTTCGGTGCAGAACGCGCTGGAGCGCCGCGACATGGGCGCCGGCACCGGTGCGCTGCTGGTGATCCGCTCGTTGGGCAGCGCACTGGGCGGCGCACTGGCCGGCACGCTGCTGGCGATGGAATTCCGCGCCGCGCTGGCGCGTTCGGGTGCGAACCAGGCGCTGGACCTGGGCTCGCTGCGCCATGGCAGCGAGGCGATGGCCCATCTGTCGCCAGCCGTGCGCCAGGTGCTGGCAGGCGGCGTGGAATCGGGCTTCCACCTGATCTTCGCGGCGGGCGCGGTCGCGGCCATCGTCGCGCTGGTCATCGTGCGGCGCATGCCAGACCTGGAACTGCGCAGCAGCGTGACCGAACACGCGGCCAAGATTCACATGGACTGAAGCTCGTCGGCGGCCGGCGGCGCCTGCGGCTGCCGCCCCGCGTCATGACCGTATGACGTGAAGCGCCCGAGAGCGTAGACTTTGCTGCACTAACGGAAACCGGAGCCTGTACCCATGTCTCGCGAACGCACCTCGGCAACTGCAGTCCACATGGACCGGAAGCGGCACCACCTCCAGCGCATGGCCCTGCTTGGCGCGTTGGGCCTGGCCGCCGCGGCCGCCATGCTGCCGCACCCTGCCCGCGCCGCAGACAAGCCCGCCACGGCGTCCACGCAGCCGGCCGGCAATTGCCCGGCTTCGCTGAATTTCCGTTTCCCGCGTCTGCAGGAC
>DAIOET010000226.1:0-6580 GCA_036746135.1 Cupriavidus sp. | reverse complement strand
TCGTTGAAGGCGCCCAGGATGCGGGGGTTGTCTTCGTCGCCCGAGCGGCGGCCCAGCAGCGCTTCGGCTTCTTCGCGCCCGTCGCGCCCAAAGTAGCGATGCAGCAGGTACACCATCGCCCACAGGTGACGGCCTTCCTCCACGTTCACCTGGAACAGGTTGCGCAGGTCGTAGAGCGACGGGGCTGTGAGTCCCAGATGGCGTTGCTGTTCCACCGACGCGGGCTCGGTATCGCCCTGCGTCACGATGATGCGGCGAAGATTCGCGCGATGCTCGCCCGGCACTTCCTGCCAGGCGGCCTCGCCCTTGTGCTCCCCGAAATGAATCCTGCGCTCGGCATCGGCCGGTTGCAGGAAGATGCCCCAGCGGTAGTCGGGCATCTTCACGTGCTCGAAGTGCGCCCAGCCCGACGGGTCCACCGATACCGCCGTGCGCAGGTAGACATCGAAATTGTGCGAGCCATCCGGCCCCATATCGCGCCACCAGTCCAGAAAGGCCGGTTGCCAGTGCTCCAGTGCGCGCTGGAGGGCACGGTCTTCGGACAGGTTCACGTTGTTGGGAATCTTCTGGCTGTAGTCGATGCTCATTGCGGGTCTCCTTTTATCGTTGCCAGGGATGTCGGGCGGCGGTTCAGACCCGGTCCCAGTCGAAGCGTGCCTTGTTGCCGGTGCCGAAGACCTTGAGCGCGCCATGCTCGCCCACGGCGTTGGGACGGTTGAAGATCCAGTTCTGCCACGCTGTCAGGCGGCCAAAGATGCGGGTTTCCATCGTTTCACGGCCACCGAATCGCAGGTTGGCTTCCAGTCCGGTCAGTGCGTCGGGCGACAGGCTGGCGCGTTCTTCAAGTGCGATGCGGATCTCGTCGTCCCAGTCGATGTCATCCGGTGCGGCGGTGATCAGGCCCAGCGCTTCGGCCGCGGTGCCGTCCATCGGCTTGCCGGCCTGCTCGCGCACGGCGGCGATGGCATCGGATTCTTCGTAGAACCGCGCGGCCAGCCGCGTGAGACCGTTCGGCATCGGATAACGCCCAAAGTTGGCGGCATCGGCATGGATGCGCGGCGCGTCGTCCGGCGTATCGGGCAGTTGGAGCATGTAGCTGCGATCGGCTGCGAGCGCCAGTTCCAGCAGGGTGCCGGCAAAGCACGAACCCGGTTCCACCAGGGCGAACAGGCTGCGCGACGATACGTCGAGCCGGGCCAGCGTGCGGCGCAGCATGCCGATGGTCTCGCGTACGAACCAGTGGCTGGCGTGGGTATCCATCAGTGCATCGGCGGCCAGCACCTGTGCGGACTCGCCCTGGGTCTTCAGGACCCACATGCCGATGTCGAGGTGGTTGGCGCGCAGGGTCAGGATGGCGTCGTCGAGTTCGCGCGCCATCTTCAGCGGCCACCATTGCGCGCCGGCGGCGACGATGCCGGCCAGATCCGTCGGCTGGTCGCCGGTGGGCGCGGCGACGGTGATCGTGGCACGGCGCGCATCTTGATCGATGTCGACGCGCACGGTGTCATAGGCATAGCCCGTATCACTGGCCCGGCGTGCCAGCGGCGTCAGCGTGACACCGGCCTCGCCGGCCGGGCGATCGCTCTGCGCTGCCAGCGCCTGGGCGCGTTCGCGCACGTGCTCGGCAAATCGGGCGGGTTTGACCACGTCGTCCACCAGCCGCCAATCCTTGGCGCGCTGGCCGCGCACGCCTTCGGTAGTCAGGCAGAAGATGTCGGCATGGTCGCGGCGGACGCGCCGCTTGTCGGTCACGCGCGTCAGGCCGCCGGTGCCCGGCAGCACACCCAGCAGCGGTACTTCGGGCAGGCTGACGGCCGACGAACGGTCGTCGATCAGTACGATTTCATCGCAGGCCAGCGCCAGTTCGTAGCCGCCGCCGGCGGTGGTGCCATTGCATGCCGCGATGAACTTGATGCCGGAATGACGGCTTGCGTCTTCAATGCCGTTGCGGGTTTCGTTTGTGAACTTGCAGAAGTTCACTTTCCACGCGTGGCTGGACTTGCCCAGCATGAAGATATTGGCGCCCGAGCAAAAGATGCGGTCCTTCGTGCTCGTGAGCACCACGGTGCGGACTTCCGGGTGTTCAAAGCGGATCCGCTGCAGCGCGTCGTGCAGTTCGATGTCGACGCCGAGGTCGTAGGAATTGAGCTTCAGCGTATAGCCGGGGCGCAGACCGCCTTCCTCATCGACGTTCATTGCCAGCGTGGCGATCGGGCCATCGAACGTGAGCTGCCAGTGGCGGTATTGGTCGGGGTGGCGCTCGAACGTCACCGGGGCGGCAGGGGCGAGCGTGGCGGTATCCGTCGACATTGGGGGCGTCTCCTTGATGCACTATAGTGCCATTTCATTTGCGATGAAATATAGTGCATTGAGACGCGTGATGCAAGGCCCTGCGCGGGATCATGCGCAAAGCCGTTCAAGCGATGTGAAGCGGGTGGTTAGTGCGGGGTCCGCAGCAGCTGCGTCTGGAGTGCCTGCAACGACGAGGCGGCGTCCTGGCCGCTGGTGTCGATCGATACGTCGGCCCGTGAATAGAGTGGGGTGCGGGCCTGCAGAATACGGCGGAGGTCGGTCATGGCCTCGCGGTTGCCTTCCATCGGACGCATGTCGCCCTGCGCCACCACGCGAGCCATGTGTTCCTCGGGCGAGGTCCGGACCCAGACCGTGAGGCAGCGCGACAGCAGCAGATTGAACGTGGCGGGTTCCGACACCAGGCTGCCGGGGGTGGCTAGCACCATTGTGTCGTGATCGCGCAGCACGCGTTCGAGCGCGCGCATTTCGTAGCGGCGATAGGCGGCCTGGCCATACAGCGAGTGGATTTCCGACAGGCTTGCGCCGGCTTCCTGTTCGATGGCGGCATTGAGTTCGACAAAGGGCATGCCTTCCGCTGCGGCGAGCGCCCGTCCCAATGTGGACTTTCCCGCGCCACGCAGGCCGATTAGCGCAATCCGACGGTGGCGCGCATCGCGCGATTCCGCTGGCGACAGCGCGTGTTGCGCGGCTTCGCGTACGCGCGCCAGGTCGCTGGCCGGCAATTGCGCCAGCCATTGCACGAGTTGCGAGAACTCGGTGGCGCCCGGGCCGCCCAGGCCGGCGGCCTGCCCATCCACTTCGGCCAACACCACCGGTAGCGGCACATCCAGCGCGGCGGCCACCTGGCGCAACAACAGCACCGAAGCATTGCCCGTGCCGGTCTCAAGGTTGGCGAGGTAACGCTCCGAGACATCCGCCCCGCGCGCCAGATCCTTGCGCGACATGCCGCGTGCCGCGCGGAGCGATCGGATACGTTCCCCAAGGTGCGTCAGGTAAGGATCGCGCTCGCCTGCGGTGCGAGGCTCCGCCCGCTGGTCGGCGCGGCTGTCTGGGGTCAGGAGCGTGTCAGGGTCGCGGCGCATGCTGGTATCGGAAAGAAGGGGGAGGCGTCAGGTCGGGCGCATTATACGTGCGGCAAAATGCGTGGCGGCGCTTGCTAGCCACTGTTATATAGTGCATACCCTTGCTTGCATAATAGTCGATATGAAATAAAATGCATCGACATCCCGGCGGCGCGGTGCATGGCTGTCGGTACAAGAAGACAAACTGCTGGAAGCCATATCGGGCGCGCGGTTGTGCTGACGACGCTCCGGATGGCCAGAGGAGTGGAGACATGACGCCCCCGATCACGCGCACCGCGGCTGCCGGCATGGCAGGGCAAGCGGTGTCCCCGGCTGTATCCATCGCACCTCCAGTGCCGGCCACCGAGGCCGGGTTCATGGTGGCGGCATTGCCCGCGCGCTACAACGCTGCCGACGACCTGCTCACGCGCAATCTGCAGGCCGGGCGCGGTGCCAAGACCGCTTATATCGACGACACCGCGACGCTGACGTTTGCCGCGCTCGACGAACGCTGCCGCCGCTTTGCCGGCGCACTGCACCAGGCCGGATTCCGCCGCGAGGAGCGCCTGCTGCTGTGCGCGCTCGACACGATCGATTTCCCCACCGTATTTCTCGGTTGCCTGCTGGCCGGCGTGGTGCCGGTGGCCGTCAATACACTGCTGACCGTCGACGATTACGCGTACATGCTGGAGCACAGCGGCGCACGGGCCGTCGTCGTATCGGCGCCGCTGTGTGCGGCCATGCAGGCAGCCATCGACAAGTCCGGTCACACGATCGATGTGATCGTCGCCGCGCCATTCGAGAGCGTCGACGGCAAGACCGTGGCGAGCATGGTTGACGCCGCAGCGCCAGCTTCCAGGGTCGCGCCGACTGGCCCTGACGACATGGCGTTCTGGCTCTATTCCTCCGGTTCCACGGGCCGTCCCAAGGGCACGGTGCATACGCACGGCAATCTGTTCCATACGGCCGATCTCTATGCGCGCCGCGTGCTGGGCATGCGTGAGGACGATGTGGTGTTTTCCGCGGCCAAGCTGTTCTTTGCCTATGGCCTTGGCAATGCCTTGACGTTTCCGCTGTCGGTCGGCGCCACAACGGTGCTGATGGCGGAGCGGCCCACGCCGCAGGCGGTGTTCAAGCGACTGACCTCGCATCGCCCAACGGTGTTCTGCGGCGTGCCCACGCTGTTCGCGGGCATGCTGGCCGCCGCCGATCTGCCGCCGCGTGCCAACGTGGCGATGCGCGTCTGCACATCGGCTGGCGAAGCGTTGCCACGCGATATCGGGGATCGCTTCCTCGCGCATTTTGGCTGCGACATCCTCGACGGCATCGGTTCCACCGAAATGCTGCATATCTTCCTGTCGAACCGGCCGGGCGAGGTGCGCTACGGCACCACGGGCAAGCCGGTGCCGGGCTACGAAGTGAAGCTGCTCGACGAGCGCGGCGAGCCGTGCGCCGTGGGCGAAATTGGCGACCTCTATATCAAGGGTCCGTCGGCCGCGCTGATGTACTGGTGCAACCGCGAGAAGAGCCGCGATACGTTCGTGGGCGCCTGGACGCGCAGCGGCGACAAGTACGTCTGCGACGCCGATGGCTATTACACCTACGCTGGCCGCAGCGACGACATGCTCAAGGTGGGCGGTATCTACGTGTCGCCGTTCGAGGTGGAGGCAGCGCTGGCCCAGCATCCGGCCGTGCTGGAAGCGGCGGTGATTGGCGTGGCCGATGCCGACGATCTGATCAAGCCGAAGGCGTTCGTCGTGTTGCGGCCGGGGCAGCAATGGCACGACGGCATGGCCGCCGATCTGCAGGCGTTCGTCAAGACGAAGCTGGCACCGTACAAGTATCCGCGCCAGATCGAATGCGTGGACGAGCTGCCAAAGACCGCAACCGGAAAGATCCAGCGTTTCCGATTGCGCCAGCGCGAGGAAGCCGCACGACTGTCGTAAGGTGGGTCCGTGGAAATGGGTGGTGACATGAGCAGTGAACTGGTTCGGATTCCGTTCGACGGGCGGCAGATCGACATCGAATGCCAATGGCTGCGGCCCGAGCGCGAGCGGCGCCCGCTGGTCGTCTTTCTACACGAAGGTCTGGGTTCGATCAGCATGTGGCGCGACTTTCCGCGCCAGTTCTGTGAAACGGGAGATTTCCGTGGCCTGGTGTTTTCGCGCTACGGCTACGGGCGCTCCACGCCGCGGCCTCACGACGAGAAGTGGGGCGTCGACTTCATGCACCGCCAGGCCCGCGAGGCATTGCCCGCGCTGTTCGATGCGCTGGGCATCGGGCCGGGACGCAGGCATGGCAAGCCGTGGCTGCTGGGGCATAGCGATGGCGGATCGATTGCACTGATCCATGCGGCCAGCTTTCCCGATACCGTGGACGGCCTGACGGTGCTGGCGCCACACATCATCGTCGAAGACCTGTCGGTGCGCAGCATCGACATCACGCGCGATACCTACCGGACCACCGACCTGCGCGCGCGTCTGGCGCGCCATCACCAGGACGTGGACTCGGCGTTCTGGGGCTGGAACGACATCTG
The DNA here is from genome assembly GCA_036746135.1 of Cupriavidus sp. Lineage (GTDB taxonomy): Bacteria > Pseudomonadota > Gammaproteobacteria > Burkholderiales > Burkholderiaceae > Cupriavidus. The sequence continues at coordinate 670 of DAIOET010000226.1, read as the reverse complement.
GCTCGATCCCGCATTCCGCCATTTCGACCTGCGCCCGCTGCTGGCCGATATCGAGTGCCCGGTGCTGGCGGTGCAGGGCGAGGACGACGAGTACGGCACGATGGCCCAGATCGAGGGTATCCAGCGATATGCCCCGCAGACGGTACTGCTTAAACTCGCGCGCTGTGGACATTCGCCACACCGCGACCAGGCGGGTGCATTGACGGCGGCCACCGTGGCGTTTATAACTGCAAATACTTCAATCCTAAAATAATTGGCGACGAGGCCGGGCCGGCATGGCTCGCACCGCACGGCGCCGTTGGCTTGAGACCACCAGGAGGGGATTCCATGCATCGCAATGCTTTGCGCAGGCTGCTGCACGCTCGTCGTCTTTCTGTTTCGATGGCCGCCGGCGCCGCTGCCTTGGGGCTGCTTGCCGCAGGCAGCGCCGCTGTGGCGCAGCCCGCGCCGGCCGCCACCGGCAAGGTCAAGGTCGGCTTCATGCTGCCGTACACGGGCACCTATGCCGCGCTGGGCACCGCCATCGAGAACGGGTTCCGGATGTATGTGCAGCAGCAGGGCGGCAAGCTGGGCGGGCGGGACGTGGAGTACTTCAAGGTCGACGATGAGTCCGATCCGGCCAAGGCCCCGGAAAACGCCACCAAGCTGATCAAGCGCGATCAGGTGGACG
>DAIOET010000225.1:0-6589 GCA_036746135.1 Cupriavidus sp. | reverse complement strand
CCCGCGACGGTCCAGGGAGCACGCGAGGAAAGAGAGCGAGGGCGGGAGAATTGCCTAAGTTGCCGTCGCGTTTTGCAACGCAGGCGGCTGGGCGCGGGTGAAAGGAGAGGCTGTCGGCGTCCGGTCATCCGCAATAAGGCTGCGGCGGGTCCGCTGCTGGATAGGGAGAGGGCAAATGGGCACTGCTCCTGATGCAGCGATATCTGGCGGATGCCGGCGGGCCCGGGGGCGAGGGGTGGCTGTCGGCCGTGCCAGCGGCACAGGCAACGCTACCTCATCGCAGCCGGGGCCGGGATGGCCAGGACGCGTCAAAGAGCAATCATCCGGACGCAGCAGTTGCATGCCATTGCCAATCTGACCTGTCCGCTGGCGGGCGCGCCGCTGCTTCTTCGCGTTCTGCGCTCGGGCGCCTGCGTCGAATCGTCGAACTACGACGACCATCGACGGATCGCGGCCGATACTGCAGGTCAGATGGCAGGGTGTCTCCTGCCGGGCCGGCACCGGTTCCCGGTGCGGGCGGTCTTCTCTCACCGATGTGGATGCCTGTTCTGTTGCCGGCACCCACACTGAATTCTTTTCTACCTGAACACTCTGTTTCCACGTGTCGGCCGGCTGATTGCCGAAGCTGCCTCTGGGCGGCTTCCTGCGCGCCGGCGCGGCGCGTGCGTGCTGCTGATTGCCACCATTTGCCTGTCTGGCGCCTGCGGGGTACGCAACATGCGGGAGACGGGCCGGGCTGGCGGCAACCCGAAGTGTAAAATGCGGAATCTCGCGCGGATACTGGTGGGACTACCCAAAACAATTGCCGGGTCGTCCTGCATATTCCGTTCCGGTTTGCCGCAAAATGGCTGGCATTCCGGTTGGGGTTCGCGCCAAACATCGCTTACACAGGTCGCACACTCCCGGTCTTTGGCTGGGAATGGCTGGGAAATTATATTGAAAATGAATGAGTTACGCCATCAAATTGAAACGGAGCCGCGTTCCCGCGCGAGTGGACTCCAGGTGGCGTATGTCACGATCGACGAGAGTTCGGAAGGTCAGCGCATCGACAACTTCCTGCTCAAGGTGGCCAAAGGTGTGCCCAAGAGTCACATCTACCGGGTATTGCGTTCCGGCGAAGTGCGGGTCAACAAGGGGCGGATCGATGCCACTTACCGGCTGAAGCTGGGCGATGTGGTGCGGATACCGCCGATGCGTGTGGCGGAAAAGGCGGCTGGCGACGCCGCCTATGTGCCGGCCGGCGAGTTTCCGGTGCTGTTCGAAGACACCCATCTGCTCGTGATCGACAAGCCCGCGGGCGTGGCCGTCCACGGTGGTTCGGGCGTGGCCTTCGGCGTCATCGAGCAATTGCGGCGCGCGCGTCCCGAGGCGAAATTCCTGGAGCTGGTGCACCGCCTGGATCGGGAGACCTCGGGAATCCTGGTGCTGGCCAAGAAACGGTCGGCGCTTGTGAACCTGCACGAGCAAATGCGCGGCAATGGCATGGACAAACGCTACTTCGCCTGTGTGGCCGGCGAATTCCCGAATGCGCGCCAGCACGTGAAGCTGCCGCTATATAAGTACAGCACGGCCGACGGTGAGCGGCGCGTGCGTGTGCAGGCTGACGGGTTGCCGTCACACACGATCTTCAACCGCGTCAAGGCGTTCGAGGGATACACCCTGCTGGAGGCCGAACTGAAGACCGGCCGCACGCACCAGATCCGCGTGCACCTGCAGTCCACGGGATTCCCGATCGTCGGTGATGAGAAGTACGGCGATTTTGCGCTCAACAAGGCACTTTCACGGAGCGGGGCGAATCCGGGCATCAAGCGGATGTTCCTGCACGCGCATCGGCTGACGTTCGTTCATCCGAATACCGGTGCGCCGACCACGGTATCGGCACCGCTGCCTGCTGAATGTGTTGAGTTTTTGCAACAATTGACGCCGCTTGGGGCCGCCCAGTGAAGACTGGCGCACGCGCCGTAACCTATATCCGCAACACTTTCCGCATCGACCAAGGACCTCAATGGCCAGGCAGCGCTTCGACCTGATCGTTTTCGACTGGGATGGAACCCTGATGGATTCCACGCCCACCATCGCCAAGTGTATTCAACTGGCCAGCCGCGACCTGGGCTTGCCGGTGCCTGACGACAGCGCTGCCAGCCACGTCATCGGCCTGGGCCTGAAGGATGCGCTGTCCTATGCCGTGCCTACGCTCGACCCGGTGGATTACCCGCGCCTGGCTGAGCGCTATCGCTATCACTTCCTGACGCGCGATGCGGAACTGGTGCTGTTCCAGGGCGTGCGAGAGATGCTCGAAGCGCTTCACGCCGAGCACTATTTCCTGGGTGTCGCCACCGGCAAGACCCGGGTGGGGCTGGAGCGTGCGCTGGCCAGTACCGGCCTGGGCAAGTTGTTCGACGCCACGCGCTGCGCCGATGAGACATTCTCCAAGCCGCATCCGGCCATGCTGCATGAGCTGACGCGTGAACTGGGTCAGGACATCGGGCGCACTCTGATGATTGGCGACACGACGCACGATCTGCAGATGGCGATCAATGCCGGTGCGCAGGGGTTGGGCGTATGCTACGGCGCACATCCCGCCGATTCGCTGCGTGCGATGTCGCCGGTGCACTGCGCCGCCTCGATTGCCGACCTGCAGGAGTGGCTGCTCGAGAATGCCTGACCGCAGCCTGGAGCCACGCCGGCTGTGCGCGGCGGAAGAACTGGTCGACGGCGGCGCGGGCGTGCGTTTCACCGTGCGCGTGGCGACCGTGCCGTCGGCACGCGACATCGGCGCATTCGTGATCCGCTACGACGGCGTGGCACACGGCTATCTGAACCAGTGCGCCCATGTTCCGATGGAGCTGGACTGGCAGGAAGGGCACTTTTTCGATAGTGCGGGCCTATACTTGATGTGCGCGACACATGGCGCAACCTATGCGCCGGACACCGGCCTGTGCGTAGGCGGCCCTTGCCGGGGCGCTGCGCTGGCCAAACTCCGAATCGAGGAACGGGAGGGCGCCGTCTACTGGCAGCCCGAAGCCCCTTTTTTTTCGCCCGACGCCAGCTGAGCGGAGCCGGGTCATCGTTTGACGCTTGAGTCCACCTGCATGACAGAACAGCAAAAACCGCCATCGCCATCCGATCAGCCGGGTCAAGTCGACCAGCAACCCGACGCGCCAGCCACGCGCGACGAGAAACTCGAAACGGTGAAGCGCGCCGACTTTCCGCTCGAAGAGGAGCTGAAGGCGGGAGACGACGCCGCACGGCGCGAGGCCGACGAACGTCGCTCACGCATGGCCGGCACGGCCGCCAGTACGCCGGTCGGTGCGAGCGGTGCCGGCGGTGGCTGGGAGCGCGATGTCCTGGAAAAGGTGTTGCTGGCCAGTCTGCGCGAACAACGCGCGGCCCGGCGCTGGAAGATCTTCTTCCGCCTGGTCGGGTTGGGCATCCTCGCGCTGATCCTGTTCGCGATCATCGACTTCAAGGGCGACGGACTGACCAGCACCAGTGGCCGCCACACGGCAATGGTCACGCTGGAAGGGGAAATCGCGGCCGGCACGCCAGCCAGCGCGGAGTCCATCAACGCATCGCTGCAGGCGGCGTTTGCCGACACTTCGGCAGCGGGCGTGATCCTGAAGATCAACTCGCCGGGCGGCTCGCCGGTGCAGGCCGGCATCATCAACGATGAGATCCACCGCCTGCGCAAGATCTATCCGGACAAGCCGTTCTACGTCGTGGTGGAGGAAATCTGCGCGTCGGGCGGCTATTACGTGGCCGCGGCGGCCGACAAGATCTACGTCGACAAGGCCAGTATCGTCGGGTCGATCGGCGTGCTGATGGACGGCTTCGGTTTTACGGGATTGATGGACAAGATTGGCGTGCAGCGGCGTCTATACACGTCGGGATCCAACAAGGGCATGCTCGATCCGTTCTCGCCCGAGGTGCCGCGTCAGAAGGTATATGCCGAGTCGATGCTCAAGCAGATCCACCAGCAGTTCATCAACGTAGTCAAGGAAGGCCGCGGCGACCGGCTCAAGAGCGACCCGGAACTGTTCTCGGGCTTGTTCTGGTCAGGCGAGCGTGCCGTGGAGCTGGGTCTGGCTGACGGTCTGGGCAGCGCGGACTTCGTGGCGCGCGACGTGTTCAAGGCCGAAGACATCGTCGACTACACCGTCAAGGAAAACATCGCCGAGCGCGTGGCCAAGCGGTTTGGCGCGGCGGTGGGATCCGCTGCGATGAAGGTGATGCTGAGCGTCAACGCGCCGGTGGTGCGTTAAGCGTGCAAGCGGCCCCCTCCCGCGACGGGAACGGGGGCCTCCGGCTGCTGGTTACTGTGCCAGCAGCGAGAAAATCGCCGGGCGCTTGTGCAGTTCCAGGCGATCCGGTCGCCAGGCCGAGATCGGCAGCGTGACAATGGTCTCTGACGGCAGCGTCAGGTCCACGGCAATCGACAGCAAGGTCGTGCCCGAGCAATGCTGGCGTAGCGCTTCCAGCAACGCCCCGTTGCGATATGGCGTTTCGATCCACACCTGCGTTTGCTGTGCCTTGCGCGATCGTTGCTCCAGATCGCGCAGTTTCTTCGCGCGCTCGTCGGCATCCACTGGCAGGTAGCCATTGAACGCGAAGCTCTGGCCGTTCAGGCCCGATCCCATCACGGCCAGCAGAATCGAGCTGGGGCCCACCAGCGGCCGCACTTTGATACCCCTCGAATGAGCCAGTCGCACCAGATCGGCGCCAGGGTCGGCCACGGCCGGTACGCCGGCCTCCGAAAGCAGTCCGCCATTCCGGCCGGCGGCGATGGGATCGAGTAGCGCACCCAATGCATCGGCCTTGGTATTGACGTTCAGCTCGCGGATCTCGATCTGCTGGATCGCGTGGGCCAGTGGGGCGGTTTCGCCGAGCTTCTTCAGGAATGCGCGCGCTGTCTTGGCGTTTTCGGCGACAAGGTAGTCCAGTTGCGCGGCAATCTGCTGCACGCCGGCGGGGATGACGTCGATCACCGGGTCGTGCTCGTCGCGCTTGCCGAGGGTGTTGGGAATCAGGAAAAGCGTGCCAGCCATGAGTCAGGCTCCAAAGAACGGGTAGCCGGCCTGGCGCAGCATGCCGGTCAGCGCGATCAGCGGCAGGCCGATCAATGCGGTGGGATCATCCGATTCCACGCGGGAAAGCAGTGCGATACCCAGTCCTTCGGCCTTGGCGCTGCCGGCGCAGTCGTAGGGCGTCTCGATGCGCAGATAGGCATCCAGCTCCGCATCGGTCAGGTCGCGGAACGTGACGAGCGTTTGTACGTCGGACAATTGCGCTACGCCCGTGCGGCTGTCGAGCAGGCAAAGGGCGGAGTGAAATGTGACGGTGTTGCCACGCATCAGCTGAAGTTGCGCCAGCGCTTTTTCATGGGTGCCGGGTTTGCCAATCTGCATGCCGTCGAGCGTGCAGACCTGGTCGGATCCGATGACCAGTGCGCCTGGATGCCGCGCGGCGATGGCTTCGGCTTTCAGGCGCGAGAGACGCAATGCGGTGGCATCGGGACGTTCGCCGGGCAGCGGTGTTTCGTCGATATCGGGCGTTGCTACCTCGAATGGAATCTGCAGGCGCGCCAGCAGTTCGCGGCGGTATGGGGAGCTCGACCCGAGGATCAGGGTAGGGCGGGCGTCGGAAGACATATATATAGGCGTGCGCAAGAAAGCGATGAAGAACGGGCGCGGTTCGCGCGGTGGTTCGTATACTTTGACCGTTCCGGGAAATTCCACGTATAATCGCGCGTTTGGCTGCACAGGCACATGCGTTGCCGATTGTGTGTGGCGAACAAGGCATTACTGCGATTCAGTATGAGTCAGCCGACCCAGCCAACGGCGTCCGCCGTGGCCTTCGACCTGCGTGAAACCGATCTCTTCGCCTTCTGCCGCAAAGGTGGCAATGTGGCGGGAGAGGTGCCAGTGCGCGATTTGCCGCGCATCTTAGCCGAGACGGCAGCCGATGCGCCAGCATCGGCCGCGGATGAGGCTTTTGCGTACACCTTGAGCGGCTTTACGCGTGAAGAGGCTGTTGAACCCGGTGCGCCGGTATCGCAGCGCCTGTTTATCGACGTGACGGTGAACGGCCGCGTCTGGCTCGATTGCCAGCGCTGCCTGGGCGTGTATCCCGAGCCGATCGCAACGAAGATGTGTTTTGAAGTGGTGGTCAGTGAAGCGGCCGCCGACGAGGCACCGATGGATGACGACGAACTCGACGTGATCGTGGGTTCGAAGAAGTTTTCGGCGCTGGAACTGATTGAAGATGAAGTGCTGTTGGCGTTGCCGACGGCACCGAAGCATGTGGTCTGCCCGACGGTTCACGATTCGCTCGTGACCGGCGCAGACGGCGAGGTGGAGCCCGAGGCTGCACCCGAGGAAGAAAAGCGGCCATCGCCCTTCGCGGCGCTGGCTGGCCTGAAGACCAAGCACTGAAGCCGCGCGGAGCGTGGCCGGTGGCAGGGCTTCATGGTAGTTGGTCAAGCATCCGGCCGGGCCCCGGCTACGCCTTGCGCAGGATGCGTGTGTTAATATCGCAAAATTCTCGAAGGAGTCATCATGGCTGTTCAACAGAACAAGAAGTCGCCGTCCAA
>DAIOET010000224.1:0-6612 GCA_036746135.1 Cupriavidus sp. | reverse complement strand
GTCCACCACCATAACTTTGTTATCTGGCAGGGCGCGCGCTACATCATCACGCCCAATGGCCACATCTACCTGGGCCGAAGCCTGCGCGAGCTGAGCGATTTCAGCGCGGCGAGCCTGGCCATGCAGGGGCTGTTCATCCACGAGATGGCGCATGTCTGGCAGTACCAACACGGCATCAACGTACTGATGCGTGGCGCGCTGGAACAGGTCCGGCACTTCTGCGGTTTCAACCCGTACCGGTACCAGCTGGAAGTTGGCAAGGCGCTGGGCAGTTACAAGCTCGAGCAGCAGGCCGAGATCCTGCGTCACTACTTCCTGGCGCAACACGGCCAGCCCACCCCGTATCGCACCACGCAGTATCTTGCGGCACTCGGCAGCCAGGGGCCGACCATCGTGTGACGAGTCGATGGCGCCGCGCGGCGAGGAAGGTGAAGGAAGGTGAAGGAAGCCTCCACGCCGCCGCGTTGACTTGAACGCCGATGTGGCGGACCATCGGCCACAATGCAAACCGGAGCACATCATGCCGCGCGTATCAAAGGCGGAAGCGGAAAGAAACCGCGCAGTCATTGAGCAGGTCTCTTCGCGGCTGTTCCGCGAACAAGGATTTCACGGCATCAGCGTGGCTGACCTGATGGGCGCCGCTGGGCTCACGCACGGCGGCTTCTATGGCCATTTCGAATCGAAGGATGCGCTGGCCGCCATTGCGTGCACGCGCGCGTTCGAGGAATCGGAAGCGCGCTGGCGCAAGCGCGTAAGCGACGCGCCGGACAAGGCCACCGCGTTGTCGTCGCTGATCGATGGCTACCTGTCCGCGCGCAATCGCAACAACGCAGGCGCGGGTTGCCCCGTTGCGGCGCTGGCCAATGACGTGGCGCGAGAGTCCGAAGACAAGCCCGTGCGCGAGTCGTTTCATGACGGTCTGGTGAACCTGCTCGACATCCTCGTCAGCGTCCAGCCCGGCGACGATGCCGGCGCCGATCGCAAGACGGCCCTGGCGCAGATGGCCACGCTGGCCGGCGCGCTGATGCTGTCGCGGGCCACGCAGGGCACGCCGCTCTCCAACGAAATCCTGGCGGCCGCCAGGACCTTCCTGCTGCAGGAAGACTGACCCGGCTCCGGGCGCGCTACACTGGCGAACTTCGCAGTCCTGTAGCCCGCCCCTCCCGATGTTGAGCCGCACCAGACAAACCCTTATCGCTATCGTTGCCCTCGTCGTTCTCGGCCTGCTGTGGTTCGTGGGCAACGAGAAGCACGAAACGGCGCCCATCGATACCGCTGCCGTCGCCGACCAGCCCGCCAGCTTGCCGCGTGGCATTCCGCGCAACGGTACGCTCGATCCGATCAGCATCGATCCCAACCGTCCGGCCGATCCGCTGCCCCAGTACCAGGCCGACGGACTGGCGGACGACTATCGCGCCGACGCCACCGCCGCGGATGACCGTTATCGCGGCCAATACTTCATCGTCGAGGGCGTTGCCAGCGGTATCCGCCGGGACAACGACAACGTTTTCCTGGAAATCCGCACGGACAATCCCAACCAGATAGTGCGCGCCGCGCTGCTGCGCCAGCAGATCTGCGGTCCCGGCACGCGCGCCTGCGAAGTGGAGGCGCGCGCCACGATGGTCCGCCGCGGCCAGAAGGTGGCCGTCGAATGCACCGGCGCCGGACAGGGCGATGGCGGCACCCCGCTGCTGGCCGACTGCCTGATCCGGGGTGGCGCCAACTAGGTGCCAGGCATCCCGCGGATCACTTTGACGATTTGCGGCATCTGTCACCCGCTGTTCGACGCATTGACTCTTTGCCGGCACGCCTACATTACGCAGGCATGCTGCCGGCAATGCGTCCCTGAACCGCCTCTCGATCCCTGAGACGGATCCGGACGGCCGGCGCCCTCGCCGACGCGCATCCAGGATCCAAGATGAAGAGAGCAACGATTGCTGCCACGCTGGCCTTGCTGGCCACGGGCTGTTCCACCTACCAGAGCGTGACGCCGGTCGACCGCGCGGACCAGGTCGACCCGATCGCCGGCTACCAGAACGGTGCCTATGGCGGCCCGGCGCAGTTCCGCGTGGACGGCAACCGCGTGGTGGGTGCCGACGGCGCGCTGTTCTGCGTGATTACCAACCAGGTCAATGGCAACGCGTATGTGGACAGCTTTGCCAGTTCGCTGCGCGCGCGCAATTTCGAAGTGAAGATGCTGCCGCCGTATTCGTCGGTGGCGTCGTGCCCGATGACCGCCGTCTACGCGGCCCAGCGCCAGACCTACATCACGCCGTTCCTGGTGGCGGCCGACATCACCATATTCCGCAATGGCGAGCGCGTGGGCAAGGCTGTGTACAACGCCAACCGCAGCGCGGGCGGCATCAACCTGAGCCATCTGATCCAGCCCGATTCCAAGATCGAGGAACTGGTCGACCGGCTGTTTCCGGGCCTGAAACCGCAGCCCGTGCCGGCCCAGGCCGCACCGGCGCCCGCCCCGTCGCCGGAACAGGCACCGGCGGCAGCCCCCGCGGCCTGACGCCGCGAAAGCTGGATGGCCGGTCAGGTCAGGCCAGCCGGAACACTTCCACCGCCTGGCGCAGCTCCTGCGCCTGGTGATGCAGGCTTTCAGCCGCGGCCGCCGCTTCTTCCACCAGGGCCGCGTTCTGCTGCGTGACGCTGTCCATTTCGGCCACTGCGCCGCTGACCTGGGCCAGACCCTGCGACTGCTCGCGCGACGCCACGCTGATATCGCCCATCAGCGCCGCAATCGCTTCCACACGGCGCACCATGTCGTCGATCGCCGTACCGGCCTGCTGCACGGCCTCGTTGCCACTCTTCAGGTCGGTCACGGTGCGTTCGATCAGCTGCTTGATCTCGCCCGCGGCATTGGCGCTACGTTGCGCCAGGCTGCGGACCTCGCCGGCCACCACGGCAAAGCCGCGTCCATGCTCGCCGGCACGCGCCGCTTCCACCGCCGCATTGAGTGCAAGGATGTTGGTCTGGAACGCGATGCCATCGATCATGCCGATGATGTCCACCACCTGCTGCGCGTTGCGATGGATATCGGCCATCGTGTCGACGACGCGGCCGACCGTGGTGCCTCCCGCGCGCGCCGCATCGGCGGCGCTGGCTACGGCCTCGTTGGCATCGTGCGCGTTGTCGGCGTTCTGCTTGACCGTCGCGGACAGCTGCTCGATGCTGGCCACCGTGCGCTCGAGGCTACCCGCCTGCGACGCCGTGCGCGCGGACAGATCGGCGTTGCCGCTGGCGATCTGGCTGGTGCTGCCCGCGATCGCGCCGACGCTGCCGCGCACCTTGTCCACGATGCCCGACAAACCCTGCCCCACACCGTCGATGGCGCGCATCAGTTCGCCGATTTCGTCGTTGCGGCGCGTGTCCAGACGCGCGGTCAGGTCGCCTGAGGCAAGGCGTGCGGCGGCATCGGCCGCCTCCGTCAGCGGCTGGCTGACCATCCGGCGCAACAGCCACCAGAACGCAGCGGAAACCGCCAGCGCGGCCAGCAGGCCGCCCGCCAGAAACCGGTTGCGGCTGGCCACGAGTTCATCGCGCAGCGATGCCATCGGCACCGTGCCGGCGATCAGCCACTGCCAATCGGGATAGGTCGCGTATGCGGTCAGCCGCTCAGTGGGCGCGCTATTGCCGATTGCCACGGTATTGACCACGGCACCGTCCTTGGCGGCGATCATGTCGCGCACCCATGTCTTGCCCTCGGCATCCTTCGCGTCGATCTGCACGGTACCTTCGGAACCCGAGCGGTCCACCATCACCTTGCCCTGATCGGCGCCGGGCTTGGCGTCGATGACGATGAACTGGCCGTCGTCGCCGATTTTCTTGCGGCGGATGCGGTTCTTCAGCGCGGCCAGCTCGGCCTCGACGTTGACGCCCACATAGAGCGCGCCGACGATCTTGCCGGCCGCGTCGCGCACCGGCTCGTACTTGCTCATATAGGGCTTGCCGAACAGCCATGCCAGCGAGCGGTAGGACTTGCCCGACGCCACCGCGGCATAGGCCGGGCTGGCGCGGTCCAGCAGCGTGCCGACGGCACGTTGTCCATCCTGCTTCTTGAGCGACGTCGTCACGCGGATATAGTCGTCGCCGGTACGGGCGAACACCGTGGCCACCACGCCACCGGTATTGGCAAAGAACTTGTCCGGCACCTCGAAGCTGTTGTTAAGCACCAGCTCGCCGCTGCGAAAGGATGGCGTGGCCTTGCCGGCGACCTCGATGGTCTGCGAAGGATCCACCGCATACGGGCCGGGCAGCACGGCGGCAAAGTTCAGCAGAAAGCGGTCGGCCTCCTGCAGCATGGTGTCATCGAGCTGCGCCACCAGCTCGCGCAGGGTCTGGCTCTCGGCGCTGATGGCGTCGCGGGCCTGCGATTCGAGCTGGTTCATGCTGCTCAGCGACAGGGCCAGCGAGAAGGCACCGAACGCAACGAGCTGGACGGCGAGCACGACCAGCGCGATGCGCGTGCCGATGCTCCAGCTGCCGGCGAGCGCGCGTACGCGGCCCGCCGCAGCCTGTCTCGGCAGGGTAAGGGAAGAGGTAGAAGACAAAGGGCGCTCCGTGAGTATCGCCGTGCGCCGTCATGACGCACGGGCGACGTCTGCTCTGACGGCAGATCGTCACAACGGAGTTATCGGATGTCGAAACAATACCCTTGAATTCAGGAAATACTTAATCTAGCTGCCGCCAACATATATCACGGCATGACAGGAAAAACGGGCGCCGGGCGCGACCTCTTTGGGGGGCCGCTTGCCAGCGCACGCCGTTGAAACACCCCTCTGCAACCAGTTTCAGAGTTTGGGTTCAGCCGTCCAGCCGTCCCAGGCGCACAACCGTCACCCCTGGCCGAAGCTGCCGCAGCGACGGCATCACCAGCACGCAGTTCGGATACGGCGTCACCACCGGTTCACCATCGCGCCAGCCGATCACGGTGCCAGCCTCGGCAAACGTTTCAAGCCCGGTGTAGGCATCGGCAAAACGGAAATCCATGCTGCTGGCCACCACCGGATCGGTCACGCGCACCACGCGCTGCGCGGCAGGCAACGGCCGCAGCCAGCCGGCCGGCAGGTCGGCCTCGTCAATCACGCCCGCGTTCAGCAGGAAGCGCGCGGTACTGTCGCGCGCCACATCCACCGCCGAGGTCTCCCAGTGCTGGCCGCATTCGATCAGCAGCGCGTTGCGCGGGCTGGCAGGATCGCCAAAGTCCGCGTAATCGCGCATGCGACGGCCTTCCGGATGGCCTTCATCCACGATGATGTCGGCCGGCGCGCCGACGGCCTGCGACAGCGCGATGCCCTTGTCCAGCGGACCCGACACGATCAGCGGCCGGCTCTTTTCGTGCATCGAATGCAGGTCGAGCAGCAGGTCCACGGTGTCGATTACCGGTCGCATGGCGCGGGCGCGGCGCAGCTCCGACGAATCGCGCGACAGGTCGTCCAGCACCGCGGCGGTCCACACGCGGTTGAAGTCCTGGTCCACGAAGCGCGACGCATCGGGCCGGGCGGCATCGAACGTCGCGTAGGCGTCCACGTTGGCGAACGACAGCGTCAGCCGGCCGCGGCGCGGACGCAAGCCGTGATCGAGCAGCCCCGCCACGGTGATCGCGCCGCACACTTCATTGCCGTGTGTCAGTGCATTGATCATCACATGCGGCCCCGGCAGGCCGCTGTCGAACGTATGGACGTAGGCGACGCCGGCGTTGCCCTGGGCGTACGGGCGGATATCGGGAAACTCGACTTCGACCGGATAGGCGTCGAAGGACAGGGGGCTATGCGTCATCTGGACTCCCTTGCGCATGACTTACTGGTGAATATCGGCCACCTGCACAATCGTGCGGTACTTGGCTGTCTCGCGTTTCACGAAGCTGGAAAACTGGGCCGGATTGGCCGGCTGTACCTCGACACCAGCCTCCGCCAGCTTCTTGCGCACGTCCGGCAACGCCAGTACCGCCTGCATTTCAGTATTCAGCCGATCGATAATTGGCTTCGGTGTAGCACTAGGCGCCATCAATCCGAACCATACTCCCATGTCCACGCCCTTCAGCGACGGCGTCTCGGCCAGGGCCGGGACATTCGGCGCCACGCTGGCGCGCTTGCCTTCGGTGACGCCATAGGCCCGCACGCGGCCGGCCTGGATATGCGGCAGTGCCGACGACAGGACCATCACGGCCAGGTCGATCTGGCCGCCGAGCAAGTCGGTGGCCATCGCCGAGGCGCCCTTGTAAGGCACATGCGTGATGTTGACCTTGCCCTGCTGCTTGATCAGCTCGCCGGCCAGGTTCAGCGGCGTGCCCACGCCTGAGGACGCATACGACAACGAACCCGGCTTGGCCTTGGCCAGCGCGATCAGTTCACCGGCGTCCTTGGCCGGCAGCTGCAGCTTGCCCACCAGCACCATCGGCTGCGTGCCGACGAAGGTGATCGGCGCCAGGTCCTTCTCGCCGTCGTAGCGCACGGCCGGATTGGTCAGGCGGGCGATCGACACCTCGCTGCCCGAACCCATCAGCAGCGTGTAGCCGTCGGCCTCGGCCTTGACCACTTTCTGCGCGCCAATCGTGCCGCCCGCGCCACCCAGGTTCTCGATCACCACGCTCTGGCCCAGGCG
>DAIOET010000223.1:0-6619 GCA_036746135.1 Cupriavidus sp. | reverse complement strand
GTGGTGCCGCAGGGTGACGACGGCGTGATCGTGGCCAAGGGCACGATCGACGGCCTGCCTGCCGTGGTCATGGCCATCGAAGGCGCATTCCAGGGCGGCAGCCTGGGCGAAGTGGGCGGCGCCAAGATCGCCGGCGCGCTGGAACTGGCAGCGGACGACAATCGCAAAGGCGTGCCCACGCGCGCCGTGATCCTGTTCGAAACCGGCGGCGTGCGCCTGCAGGAAGCCAACCTCGGCCTGGCGGCGATTGCCGAGATCCACGCCGGCATCGTCGACCTGCGCCGCTACCAGCCCGTTATCGGCGTCATTGCCGGACAAGTCGGCTGTTTCGGCGGCATGTCGATTGCCGCCGGCCTGTGCAGCGCGCTCGTGGTCACGCGCGAGGCGCGCCTGGGCCTGAACGGGCCGGCCGTGATCGAACAGGAAGCCGGCATTGGCGAATACGACTCACGCGATCGTCCGTTCATCTGGGGTCTGACCGGCGGCGAACAGCGCTATGCCACGGGCCTGGCCGACCGCTATGTGGAAGACGACGCGGCCGGAATCCGCGATGTCGTGGCCGAACTCGCAACGGCGCCGGTGCAAGAAGCCGCGCGCAGCGAAAGCTATGACGACTATCTGCGCCGCATCGCGGCCTACACCGCCGCCGATGCCATTCATCAACCCGATCCGGCCACGGTCCGCCGTCTCTATGGAGAACGACAATGAGCGAACAGCAAACATCGGGCCGGGGCGAAGCATGGCTCGCCGCCCTGAGCGGCAATGCACCCCGGCTGCCTGGCTATCCGCCGTCGGTCCAGGTGGCCGACATCGACATGGCAGGCCGCGCCGCGCGGCTGATCGCGGTGGTGCCCGACGCCTCCAGCCCGCTTCCGCGTGCGCGCCACGGTGAAGTGGGCCTGCTTGAAGGCTGGTCGCTGGCACGTGCGGTGCACGAAGCCATCGCGGCCGACAAGGATCGTCCCGTCAAGCGCGTCATCATCGCCATCGTGGACACGCCAAGCCAGGCCTATGGCCGGCGCGAGGAAGCATTCGGCATTCACCAGGCACTTGCCAGCGCCGCCGCGGCGTACGCCACGGCCCGGCTGCAAGGGCATCCCGTGATTGCGCTGCTGGTAGGCAAGGCCATGTCGGGCGCATTCCTGGCGCACGGCTATCAGGCCAACCGCATCCTTGCCCTGAAAGATCCGGGCGTGCAGGTTCATGCGATGGGCAAGGAAGCGGCGGCACGCATTACGTTGCGCAGCGTCGAGGATCTCGAAGCATTCGCCGCGACCGTGCCCCCGATGGCTTACGACCTGGACAACTACGCAACGCTGGGCCTGCTCTGGCGCACGATTGCCGTGCAGGATGCCGCCGCGCCCACCGCCGACGATCTCGGCACGGTGCGGCACCACCTTCAGGAAGCACTGGCCGATATCGATGCCGATCCGAAGCGGGACCTGCGCAGCCGCCTGCAAGGCGAAAATCGTGGCGCCACGCGCCGCGCGCGAGAAACGCTGGCCAGCCAGTGGCACGACTGACATGCAGCCGCTGCCGCACGACCTGATCTGGCTGCGCGATCCCGCCGCGTTCATCGCGGCTGGGGACGTGCCGGACTGGGCCGATGCGGACTGGCTCGCACAGGCGCCACTCGTGGTGCGGCGTGACCGCGATGCCTCGGGGCGAATTCCGGTAGGCATACGTGGCCGCCAGCGTGCACAACGCCATGCCACGTGGATCAAAGCCGGGCAGTGCGCGACGCTCGTCTCGCCTTTCGATATCGCACGCGAGGGCTTCTGGCGGCTGCATCCGCGCCGTGACGAGATTCCGGCGCTGCATGCCCTGGACCCGATTGCCCGGCAACTGGCGGCGTTGCCCCATCGCTGGGGCGTGACGGGGGCGGTGGGCTTCACGCTGGCGTCGGGCATCGACGTGCTGCATGCGGGCAGCGATATCGATTTGGTACTGCAATCGCCCGAACCGCTTTCTCCGCAAACACTGGCCGCGCTGCAGGCGCTGGTCGACACGGACACGGTCCGCCTCGACATCCAGATATCGACCCCGCACGGCGCCTTTGCCCTGCGCGAAAGACTGCGCACCCAAGGCCGCGTGCTGCTGAAGACCGACGCGGGTCCGGTGCTTTGCGACGATCCCTGGCAGGCGCCATGCCAACCCTGCTGACATTCCCCGGACAGGGCGCGCAGCGGCCCGGCATGCTGCATGCGCTGCCCGACCATCCTGCCGTGGCACGCACGCTTGCCGAGGCCAGCGAAGTGCTGGGCACCGATATCCTGCGGCACGACGACGCGGCGCATCTGGCCTCAACGGTGTCCGTTCAGCTTTGCCTGCTCGTCGCTGGCGTGTCCAGCGCCCGTGCCTTGCTGGACGATGGCGGCGGCGCGCATGCCGTGGCGGGCCTGTCGATCGGCGCCTATGCCGCGGCGGTGACCGCCGGCGCGTTACCGTTTGCCGATGCCGTGCGCCTGGTCGCGCTACGCGGCAGGCTGATGGAGACCGCCTATCCATCGGGTTATGGCATGACCGCGATCCTCGGTCTGGAGCCTGGGCCGCTGGAGGCGATCGTCGCCGACGTCCACCGGCCCGGCATGCCGGTCTTCATCGCCAACTACAACGCCGAATCGCAACTCGTCATTGCCGGCTCCGATGCCGCGATGGCGCGCGTGGCCGACCTGGCGCTGGCTGCGGGGGCCCGCACCGCGCAGCGCGTGGCGATTGCCGTGCCGTCGCATTGCGCGCTGCTCGACGATGCCGCCGCGACGCTGGCCCGCGCGTTCGCCGAGGTGTCGGTCAGGCGTCCGACGCTGCGCTATTTCAGCGCCAGCGCGGCGCGCGAGCTGCGCGATCCGGTACGCATCGCCGAAGACCTCGCACGCAATATGGCGTTGCCCGTGCGCTGGCACGAGACGATGCTGCTGGCGCGCGCCTGCGACATGCGGCTGGCGGTGGAAATGCCGCCTGGCAACGTGCTGACGCGGCTGTGCCAACCGCTGTTTCCGCAGGCCGTGGCGCTGTCGGAAACACGCGCGGACAGCGCGCGGGTATTGATGGCACGCGAAGCTGCGAACTGATTCCTGCTCCCGAAGATCCCGAAGACTATGTGCGCGGCGTCTGTAGCGTCGCCTCCACTGCTTCTCTCAACGCCTGCAGCGGCCGGCTGTCCTCGTCCGCCTTGCGCAGTACCAGCGACATCTGCAGCACGGGCGCGTCCGGCCCCAGCCGGACCCGGCGCACGGGATAGCGGTCCGCCACGGTAGGGTCCATCAGCTGCACCACCGACACACCGAGTCCCGCGCTGACCATTGCCACGATGGCCGTCACGCTGTCGAACTCCATCGCGCTGCGCTTATCCGGCAACAGACGGTGGACGTGGCGCGCCGCCATCGCTCCTGACACGGTGGCCCGGTCATAGCGAATCCAGTCGTAGCGCGCCAGCAGTTCCGCCGGCGATTCGCCTCGGCTGCCGCTATCCGGCGGTGCCAACAGCATCAGCTCGCGCGTGGCTACCGGATACCAGCGCAGGCTGGCGACCCGGCCCGACTCGGGCCGCGCCACCACGGCGGCGTCGAGCTGGCCGGCCTTGACCATTTCCATCAGCCCCGTGCTGCGGCCGCGCACCGGCTTGACGGTCAGGCGCGGATAACGCTCGCGCAGGTAGCGCAGCGTCCCCGGCAACAGCACCGGCTGCATCGATTCGATCACCCCCAGCCGCACGCTGCCTTCCACGGCCACGCTCGTGCGCCGGCGCAGAGCGCCCAAATGCCTGAGGCCGCCCTCCATCGACGCCGCCACCTCTCGCGCCAGCGCATTGGGCCGCACCTGCAGCCCCGAACGGTCGAACAGTGGCTGCCCTAGATACTGCTCAAGCTGCTTCATCTGCATGCTGACCGCGCTCGGCGTCAGATGCATGGTGGCGGCCGCGGCAGCAAACGAGCCCTCCTCGATCACTGCCGCCAACGTGGCGAAGGTCTCCAGCTTCATCAAGAATCCTTATGAAGGACGTCAAACAACGTCACTTTTTCTTGGTATCGGTCGAGCATAGACTGGCTTCACGACGTCGCGCAAGGCTGCACAGCCCCCGCCCAACCCTGATAAAGAAGCCGATTCCCATGTCTGCACAAAGCCCCCAAGCCTGGCTCGCCGCCGATGCCCAGCGCGATACCTCGTGGACCCTGCGCCTGACCGCCGCCGAAGTCGCCAGCTTCGACCATGCCCTGGCCCACGCCAGGACGCTCGGCAAACCCCTGCTGGAGATGACCCGCGACGACTTTCCGCTCGATGACGGCGCCCGCCAGGCGCTGGCACGCGCCGTGGCCCTCACCCAGGGCCGATGGGGCATGTGTCTGGTCAAGGGCTTTCCGGTGGACCGCTGGAGTGAAGACGACACCCGCCTGGCCTATTGGGGCATGGGCCTGCACATGGGCGTGGCCCGCACGCAGAACCGCGCCAGCGACTTCATGAACGACGTGCGCGACGTTGGCGCCGCGTACAAGACCACCAACGGCCGGGGCTACAACACCAATGCCGGATTGGATTTCCATACCGATTCGGGCGATATCGTGGGCCTGATGTGCCGCCGCGCGGCCAAGTCGGGCGGCGAAAGCAAGGTCGTCAGTTCGATGGCGCTGCGCGATGCCGTGGCACAACGCCGGCCGGATCTGGTGCCCGTGCTCCAGCAGCCGTTCTATTACAGCTACCAGGGCGCGCAGGACCCGTCGCAGCCACCCTTCTACCCGCTGCCTATCCTGGGAAGCCATCCGTCGGCGTTTGCCTTCCGGATCAACCGCAAGAACGTGGTGGCGGCACAGCGCGATTTCGAGGACGTGCCCCGCCTGACGCAGATGCAGATCGAGGCGCTGGATCTGCTCGACACATTGCTCACCGATCCCGAGCTGTGTTTCTCGATGCAGCTCGAACAGGGTGACATGCAGCTCCTGAACAACTACGTGACCGTGCACTCGCGCACCAACTTCGAGGACTTCGAGGAATTCGACCGCAAGCGCCACCTGCTGCGGCTGTGGCTGGCGGTGCCGGGTTCGCAGCCGCTGCCCGGCGACTGGGCGGTCTATTTCACCGACGTGCGGGCCGGCGCGGTACGCGGCGGCCTGCGTGGCAGTGCCCGCAGCGCGGCGTTCGACGCATTCGAACAGCGCCAGGCCGACGCGATGGGCATGCCGCTGAAGCCCTGGCCCGGCAGCCGCGCGGCCGCGAACGTGGAGGACGCCGCCGCCTGAATCGCCCCGCAGCACGATCCCGCACTACGGCCGGCGCCCTCCGGCCGCGTATGCCCGACACGGCGCCCGCCCGACGAGGCGCCGGACTCATAAAGAGAAACGGAGACAACCCCATGCAACGACGCGACTTCCTGGCGCTGCTATCGGCAGCGCTCGTGTTGCCCCCCGATCTTCTTCACGCTGCCCCGTCCGCCCCGTCCGTGACCAAGCTGCTGGTCGGCGCCACACCCGGTGGCGGCACCGACATCGTCGCCCGTTCGCTGGCGGCGGACCTGGAGCAGCGCCTCAAGCACACCTTTATCGTCGAGAACCGTGGCGGTGCGGCCGGGAATATCGCGGCAACCGCCGTGGCCAAGGCCGACCCCGATGGCGGCACGCTGTTGCTCAGCTATACGAGCCACGCCATCAATCCGGCACTGTTTGAAAAGAAGCCCTTCGATCCGATCAAGGACTTCACGCCAATCTCGCTGATCGCCAGCTCGCCGCTGATTCTGGTGGCACGTCCGGGTCTGGAGGCCAGCAACGTGCGCGAGCTGATCGCACTGGCCAAATCGAAGCCGGGCAAGCTCAGTCTGGCCGTTGCCGGCGTGGGCAGCGCCAATCATCTGGCTGGCGAAATGTTCAAGCACGAGGCCGGCGTCGATATCGTCAGCGTGCCGTACAAGGGCGCCGGCCCCGCCGTGGCCGACGTGGTGGGCAGCCAGGCCGACCTGCTGCTCGGTAACGTCGCCACCGTGCAGCCGCTGCTGCAGGCCGGCAAGATCAAGGGTCTCGGCGTCAGCAGCCAGAACCGGCTGGCCGCATTCCCCAAGCTGGCGCCGATTGCCGAGACGATCCAGAACTTCGACTACCGCTCGTGGTACGGACTGCTCGGCCCAGCCGGCATGGCACCGGAAACCGTGCGGGAACTGGAGGCCGCCGCCGCCGCGGCCGTGGCATCGCCCGCCATGCGCAAGCGGCTGATCGGCGAGGGACTCGATCCCGTGGGCAACAACGCCGCACAGTTCACGCAGTTCCTGCAGAGCGAGATCACGCGATGGGCCAAGGTGGTATCCGTGACGCAGACGCGCATCACATGATGCGTGACGGCTGTGTCCAGCGCGCAACTGCCGCGTCGGCAGGATGCGCACGGACGCGGTCACGGTCGTATGATGGGGGCTTCCGTCCGCCCCCGCACCTCCCACCATGCCGCTCGGGTATCTGCGCAGTCTCACCGCTCATCGCCGCAGCCCGGTTGCCAACCGCCGGCTGGCCCGAGTGCTCTGTTTCGTGGCGGGCGCCGCCAATGCAGGCGGCTTTCTGGCGGTTCACCAGTACACGTCGCATATGTCTGGCGTGGTCTCTTCCATCGCCGACGAACTGGTGCTGCAGCGCTATGGCCTGGT
>DAIOET010000222.1:0-6750 GCA_036746135.1 Cupriavidus sp. | reverse complement strand
GGATCACGATCACCACCATGATTTCGATCAGGGTGAAGCCGCGAGCGCGGCGACGGGTGTCACGCTGGGAGGCGGCAGTCTGGTTGACGGTTCTGCGCATCGGTTCTGTGCCTTGAGGTCTGAATATGGTCAGAGAGTATAACCCTCGTCTCATGACCGTTTGGTGTGCGGCACAGGCCCCAGCCTGAGGGATTGGGTTCTGAGTAAGTATCGTGCAATCGCAACAAAAATCTTGCATTGCAGATGCACGTTATCTATGATTCCCAGCACGATGCAACTGACCCGATTCTCAGACTACGCCCTCCGCCTGCTGATGTATGTATCGCGCGGCGATGGCACCCGGCCGATCACGATCGCCGAGGTCGGCCAGCAATTCGACATTTCGCATAACCACCTTGTCAAGGTGGCGGCGCGCCTGTCGAAGCTTGGCTGGATCACGGCCACGCGTGGGCGGCACGGCGGGCTGCAATTGGGCCCGGCCGCTGAGAAGCTGTCGATCGGCACGATCCTGCGTGAGCTGGAAGGGCACAAGTCGATCATCGACTGTACCGATCCGCCATGTGCGTTGCACGGCAATTGCCGGCTGAAACGCGCGCTGGACCAGGCCGAGGAGGCGTTTTACCAGGCGCTCGACGGCGTCACGCTGGGGGAAGTCTCCGGCAACAGCCGCACGGCAGAGTCGATCATCAGCCTGCATCGGGATTTCCTGAGCCGGCGCGTGGCCTGAAGCGATAGGGGCGAGCCCCCTGCCGAAGGCTGGCGCCGGTTTTATTGTGCGTAAAAACATGCATCTTAAATGCATGAATTCACAGGAGTTTTTGCTGATGTTGTCCGCTGCTTCCCGCCCCTATATCGATGCCAGCGTCCCCGTGCTGCGCGAGCACGGTCTTGCCATTACCACGCACTTCTATCGTGAAATGTTCGCGGCCCGGCCCGAACTGAAGAACATCTTCAACA
Source organism: Cupriavidus sp. (assembly GCA_036746135.1). Taxonomy (GTDB): domain Bacteria; phylum Pseudomonadota; class Gammaproteobacteria; order Burkholderiales; family Burkholderiaceae; genus Cupriavidus. The sequence goes on along the minus strand of DAIOET010000222.1, from coordinate 5,793 downwards.
TGGGCAACCAGGCCAACGGCTCGCAGCAGCAGTCGCTGGCTTCCGCCGTGTTTGCCTACGCCGCCAACATCGACCGCGCCGACGTGCTGGCGCCGGTGGTGGAGCGGATTGTCCACAAGCATGTGGCCGTCGGATTGACCCCGGCGCACTATCCGATTGTCGGAAAGTACCTGCTCGAAGCCATCGCCGCGGTACTGGGCGAGGCCGCGGTGCCGCCGCTGCTGGCTGCCTGGGATGAGGCTTACTGGCTGCTGGCCGGCGAGCTGATTGCCGCCGAGGCGCGTCTCTACGATCGCCACAACGTCACAGCCGGCCAGCTGCTGCGCGTGCGCGTTGTCAATCGCGAGGAAGAGGGCGATCACGTCGTGGCGCTGACGCTGGCGGCAGTCGACGGCAAGCCGCTGCGCGACTTCGCGCCGGGTCAGTACATCAGCGTGGAAGCCATCCTGGCCGACGGCCAGCGTCAATTGCGCCAGTATTCGCTGTCCGGCGAGCGCGGAGTGCCCACCTGGCGCATTTCGATCAAGCGTGAGGACGGCAATGCGGAAACGCCGGCCGGCGCGGTTTCGAACTGGCTGCATGACAACGCACACATCGACACCACGCTGCACGTCAGCACGCCGTGGGGCGACTTTGCGCCGGAGATCGACGATCGTCGTCCGATCGTGCTGATGTCGGCCGGTATCGGTGTGACGCCGATGGTGTCCGTCCTGCGCACGCTCGCGCACGAGAATCCGCATCGCCCGGTGCTGTTCGCGCATGCGGCGCGCCACGGCCGCCACCACGCGCATCGCCGCGACGTGGTCTGGGCGCGTGAGCGGATGCCGAACCTGCGTACCCACATCAGCTATGAAACGCCGCTCGCCGCTGACGTGTCCGGTGAGGATTACGACCACGCCGGCACCATGCCGATCGAGTCCCTGCTGAATGCCGAGGACACGGCCGCCTTCAACGACGCACGCTTCTACCTGTGCGGCCCGATCGGGTTCATGCAGGCCCAGCGCCATGCGTTGATCGGCGCGGGGATTCCGGTGGGCCACATCCATCGTGAAGTGTTCGGTCCGGACCTGCTGGACGACCTGCTCTGATCCCCTCTGCCGGGTACAGACCCCGGTTGGCACGACTGACAGACAATTGACGCATGCGTCTGGTACGCTAGGCGATCTCATGGATTCCGCCGCCTGGCGTACGCTCGTGCCAACCCTGACCCGGCCTGCATTCCGCTTTGACCTGTCCGCCCCCTGGCTGCCTCGTGCAGCCAGTCTGTTGTTGTTTGTCGCGCTATGCGCACTGATCACGCACTGGGTGCTAGTGTTTGGCGCGATGCGGACGATTCCCGTACCGAAGTCTGCGCGCATCGCACAGACCGAAGCTGTGGAAACCGGCGCCGTGGCCACACTGTTTGGCGGTAGCGCCCAGTCTGGCGTGCGTGACGTGCAATTGATCGGCGTGGTGGCGGACGTTGATGGCGTGGGTCCGGCAGCGGCGATCCTTTCGCTCGACGGTGGGCCGCCAAAGTCCGTGCGTGCGGGTACTTCGCTCTCTTCCCAGATTCGTCTGACTGAAATTCACGGGCGCAACATCGTGATCGAACGCAACGGCGTGCGTCAGGAAATCGCACTGCCGCTGCAGAACACGGTGTCGGTCGGCAGTCCCGGCAATGTTCCCGCGCCGCCGCCGTCCGGCGCGGCCGCTCCGCTGTCGACGCCGATGCCCGCCCCGGTTCAGTCTGCACCGCCGGCCGCTGCCACTGCGCAGATACAGGCGCCGCAGCAGATCGCCCCGCAGCAGCAGGGCGGTTTCCCGGGACCGCAAAACGCCCCGCAAGTGGCACCGCAGTTCCAGCAGGTGCCTCCGCAGGGGCCGATTGGCGAGAACCAGATCCCGAAAGACTGATCAAATCGTAAAAATACGCGTTTCAATTCATTGCGCAATATTTGACTGTCTTACGCATGTTTATGGCGCGAGTCGATTCTGTGAGGCCGGTAACATCGTATTAAAAGTGCCAACTTGGCGCGGTTGTCTGCGTTCTAATCCGTACATGCCCAACGTGATGAAAAGGAGCACAGACATGCAACGCAATCACAAGACGCACATCCTGAAGAGCTTTGTCGCTGCCTCGGCCATGATCATGGCGGCGGGCGCGGCATTCGCGCAAACGGCACCCGCGCCGGCCGCCCCGCAAGGCGGCCCCGCACCACAGCACCGCATGGGCGGCCCGGGCGAGCACCACCACGGCGGCATGATGTGGATGAAGTCGGTGGACACCGATGGTGACGGCACGATCTCGAAGGCTGAAGCCGACGCACTGTTCAACAAGATCGATACCAACCACGACGGCAAGCTCGACAAGTCCGAAATGGCTGCCTATCGCAAGGCGCAATGGGAGCAGCGCCGGACCGAGATGAAGGCCGAGTTCGAAGCGAAGTTCAAGGCCGCGGACAAGAACAACGACGGCGCGCTGACCCGCGACGAGTTCAAGGCCGCCTTCCCGCGCATGGCCAATCGTTTCGACAAGCTCGATGCCAACCGTGACGGCAAGGTGACGATGGCTGAGATCCAGGCCGACATGCAGAAGATGCACAAGGAACGGATGGATCGCATGGAACGTCGCGGCCCTGGTGGCGCGTCGGCCCCGGCGGTGCCATCGCCCAGCGGCAACTAAGCCTGTCGTCGGCACAGAAAAACGCGGCCCGCGGGCCGCGTTTTTTTTCGTGCCTGGCACCATCCTTGCCTTGTGTCACGTGACGCATGCGCCCGCTGCAAATCGTCCCAGTAATAGTCCTTACATGAAATAAATTGCGGACTTGTGCACGACTTGCTAAATTTGCGCAAGAAAATTGCCGACAAACATATTGCGGAGCAACAAAACGTGAGCAAGGTGGAGCTGGACAAGATCGACCGGAAGATTCTGGAGGTCCTGCAGACCAATGGGAGGTTGACCAACCTGGAAGTGGCCGAGCGCGTGAATCTGTCGCCGAGCCCGTGTCTGCGTCGTATCCGTCGGCTGGAGGAGATTGGCGTCATTCGCCAGTATGCCGCGCTGCTGGAGCCCAACAAGATTGGTCTCGGGCTGCTCGCCTATATCAATGTGCGGCTGGAAAAGCAGGGAGGCACGCCGAAGGGAAAGGCGCCGCTCGACCTGTTCCGCGCCGCCATCCTGACCTGGCCCGAAGTGGCGGCCTGTCACGCCATGACCGGCGAGATGGATCTGCTGCTCAAGGTCTATGTCGAGGACATGGAACACTTTGCCCGCTTCATGCAGGAACAACTGCTGGCCCATCCCTCCGTGATCGACGTACGTTCCAGTTTTGCGCTGGAGTCGATCAAGGACACCACGGCGTTACCGGTAGCGGGCGGCGCCTGATCGTCAGACGCACCAAACAGAAACGGTGCACCTTGCGGGTGCGCCGTTTTGTTCTGTGCAGCCGGTCCGGCAGCGATCAGGCCGTGTGCTTTTGTGGCACCAGCGAGCGCCAGAAGCGCAGGCCGAAGCGGCGCACATCGCGCAGGTTGCGGCGAACCATGTAGTCGAGGTCCGCCACCTGTTCGTCGATGGCCTCGGTCAGGCGGCTCACCGTATCGGCGGGCGGCAGTTCGAGGTAGGCATCGGCTTCGCCGTACGCGTATTGCACCTTCATGCCGGCCTTCTTGGCGATGTGCATCATCGCCGCGTTGCGCGACAGGCAGTGCATGTAAAGGGTGCGGACGCTGGTGTTGCGGCCGTGCATGGCTGCGCGCTGGAACAGCGAGCTGCCGATGCCGCGCCCGCGCGCGCTCTTCGACACCGACACGCCGAACTCCGCCACGCGGCCCTGCGCGTTGTCGCGCAGATTGGCGAAGTGGCCCACGCCAACCAGTTCCAGGTGCTCGTCATAGACGCCAAACACGCTGTCGTGGTCAAAGTCGATGCTTTCGACGTATGCCTCGATCACATGGTTACCGACGGACTGGCCAAAACGGAGCAGGCGATCTTCCTCGCCCAGGGCGAGAAAATGCTTTTGCAGGCGCGAGCGATGATGGGCGGCCAGCTCTCGCACCAGGATGGTGTGACGCTGTGCAGCCTGGCTCGCCTCGGCTGCGCGGCGCAGATCTTCGTCGGTAACTGCGCCGACGGCCTTGCTCAGTTCGAGCGGGTTCACTTTGGTTTCCTTCTTCAGTGATCGGTATAAAAATAGCACCGTCGCGGTGGTTGCCCATCCACTTTTCGAAAGGTCAGGGAATTTGTGATGCACAATCCCTGATTCGGGCAAACACTAGGTTGCTGCGACGCGAAAAGTATTGTAGTGGAATTGTCAGTCTGACGTAAGCTTCCCGGTCGCCCATTGGCGGCATGAAAGTGTTTCGAATCAAAAAGCTCAGCCAATTCAAGGATTTGCCATTGCGGATGGAACATCGCAGGCGGGTGGATTGTGGATTTGCTGCAACGCCGCACCGTCTGGCGTAGCCTGTCGCATCAGGCCCTACGGGAAAGACAAAGCCCCTTCATGAACGAACCACCGATTGTTGTGATTTATGCGCATCCCGCGCCTCGACGCTCGCGCGTCAATCATCCCCTTGCCGAAGCGCTCGCGGAGCTGCCCCATGTGGAAGTGCGCGAACTCTACCGCCGCTATGTCGACTACGACATCGACGTCGTAGCGGAACAGCGACTGGTGTCGACCGCCGAAACGATCGTGCTGTTGTTTCCGGTGCGTTGGTACAGCGTGCCGGCGCTGCTGAAACTCTGGCTCGACGATGTGCTGGAGATGGGCTGGGCCTATGGCCCGGGCGGCACCGCGCTGCGTGGCAAGTCGCTGCTCGCCGTGGTCAGTACCGGCGGCCATGCCGACGCATATGGCCCCGATGGCACTCACGGGCATCCGATCGGCGATTTCCTGTTGCCGCTGGAACAGACCGCGCTGCTGTGCGGCATGACCTGGATGCCTCCGATCGTGTTGCATGACGCGGACCGCGCCAATACGGATGCCGTGGCGCTTCATATCGAGCACGTGGCACGGCACTTGGCCGCACCGCCGTTGCCGCCGGAAACGCAGGATTTTCCCGAAGCCGAAGCAACCGGGGAGGATGCCTGATGAACCAGCACGATTTTCTGATTGCGCTGCTGGTCTTCCTGGTTGCCGCCGTGGTGGCCGTGCCGGTCGCGCGCCGTTTCCAGCTTGGGGCGGTGCTGGGCTACCTGATTGCGGGCGCCGCCATTGGTCCGTTCGCCCTGCGCCTGGTCACGAATGTGGAGTCGATTCTCCATTTCTCGGAATTTGGCGTCGTGCTGATGATGTTCGTGATCGGCCTGGAGCTGGAGCCGCGCAAACTCAAGGCGCTGAAGCGGAGCATCTTTGGCTATGGATCGATCCAGATGGCGACGTGCGCGCTGGCCATCGGCATCCTCGCCGCGCTGTTCGGCGCGCCCTGGCAGGTGTCCATCGTGGCCGGGCTGGGGCTGGCGCTGTCCTCCACCGCGATTGCCTTCGCCACGCTGGCCGAGCGCAACCTGATGAGTACCGGTGCCGGCGCCGCCAGCTTCGGCATCCTCCTGTTCCAGGATATCGCGGCCATTCCGATGATCGCGCTGCTGCCGCTGCTGGCCGCCGACGGTGTGGGCGCGGCGACGGCGCATGGCCCGGAAAACTGGCAGACCGCGGCAAAGGCCGTGGCGGTGATCGGTGCGGTGGTGGTGGGTGGTCGCTACCTGGTGCGGCCGGCGCTGCGGATCATCGCCCGGACCGGCATGCGCGAGATGTTCACGGCGTTCGCGCTGCTGCTGGTGGTGGGAATTGCGCTGATGATGGACGC
>DAIOET010000221.1:0-6795 GCA_036746135.1 Cupriavidus sp. | reverse complement strand
CAGGAAGTGGTGGCGCGCAGCCAGTATCGCGGCACGCTCAAGCGCCGCATGTGGCGCGTGCACGGTGAAGGCGACGTGCCGGCCGCGGCCGCCGAGATCTTCCGACCGGAAGACCCCGAGCAGCCGTGCGGCATGATCGTCAACGCCGCCGCGTCGCCGCTGGGCGGCTGGGACGGCCTGGCCGAGCTGAAGATCGATGCGGCGGCCGGCGCGCTGCACCTGGGCGCCGCCAATGGCTCCGCGCTCGCCACACGTGCGCTGCCGTACGAAGTGCCGCTGCCGAACGAGGCCGAAGCGGCCGGTTGAACGCCACGGGAACTCCGCCATGAGCGATCATCTCTACGTCTACTTCAAGGTACCGGATGCGCACGCGGCGGACGCCCTGCCACACTGGCACCGCTGGATGGAAACGGTCGCCGAGGCGACCGGGATTGGTGGTACGCTGATGCGCAGGCCCGAGACCCGCGCGGGCATGCAGACGTGGATGGAAAGTTATGCCGACGTGCCGCCAGCCTTCGAAGCCACCCTCGACGGGTTATGGCGTCAGAGCGGACTGGCGCAGTGGATCAGCGGCGATCGGATGAGCGAGCGGTTCATCGACCTTGACGTGCTCTGACGGTGCGCTGTTTGCCGTCGGACCGCCATGCAGTAACTAGGCAGTAAGACAAAGCAGTAAAGGAAGCCCCATGTGTCTGATATTGGTGGCCTGGCAATCGCACCCGGACTATGCCCTGGTGGTGGCCGGCAACCGCGACGAATTCTATGCCCGCCCGGCGGCGGCCGCGCACTGGTGGCAGGATGCCCCCGAAGTGCTGGGCGGCCGCGACCTGGCGGAGGTGATTGGCGATGCCGGCACGTGGATGGGCATCGCCAATGCCGAATCGCCCGAGTGGCCGGACGATTCCCGCGCGCGTTTTGCCGCGCTGACCAACTACCGCGCCCCTTCCGAAAAACGTACCGACGCACGCTCGCGCGGCGAACTGGTGTCGCATTTTCTGCGCGGCAACCAGACGCCCGACGAGTACCTGCACGACCTGGCTCGCGCGCACGGCGCCTACAACGGCTTCAACCTGCTTGCCAGCGATCTGCATGATCTCTGGTGGTACAGCAACCGATCCAAATCGGGCCAGCCGCAGAAACTCAAGCCTGGCCTCTATGGCCTGTCGAACGCATTGCTCGATACCCCGTGGCCGAAGGTGAGAAGCCGCGTGGGCGCGCTATGCGAGGTACTTGCCGCCGATCGCGGACAGCTTGGGTCCAGTCCCGCGCCCTATCTGCAGATGCTGGCCGACGAAAAGCAGGCGCCTGACTGGGAACTGCCGAATACCGGCGTGGCGCCCGAGTGGGAAAAGCTGCTGTCGTCGGCATTCATTCGCTCGCCGAGCTATGGCACGCGCGCCAGCACAGTGCTGCGCGTGCGCCATGACGGGCGCTTCGATTTCATCGAGCGCAGCTTCAACGCGGATGGCCAGACCGGTGAGGTGTCCTACGAGGGCAGGTTGAACGTGGCCCGCGACAAGGGTACGGTCCCCGCGCCACGGTAATACTCGCCGCCACACGGCTTCACCCCCGCGCGCTGCTTCACGCCGATGACGCATCGGCCAGCAGCACCAGATCAGCCAGCGCCTTGCCGCCCGCCGAGATATGCGTACGCATGGCTTCGGCCGCGGCATCGGCCTGGCCACTCAGAATCGCCTCGACCACGTGGCCATGCTCGCGGTACGACGTGGCCACGCGCGCCTCATTGATCAGGTCCTTCCGCTGCCAATAGATAGCCAGGCGCCGCCGCAACTGGACGATCTGCTCCGACAGAAACGGATTGGCGGCCGCCTGGTACAACACCTCGTGAAACGCCCGGTTCGCCTCTGCGTAGGCCGCCGCGTCGCGCGCGCGAGCCGGGATGCCGGCTGCCTCGTGCGATTCGATCAGCGCCTTGCGCCCTTCCGCTGAAATGCGCCGCGTTGCCAGGCGCGCCACCACGCCCTCCATCTCCGCCAGCGTTTCGAACATCGCCACCAGCTCCGCCGCGCTGGGCTTGTGGACGAACATGCCGGCACGCGGCGCGATGGATACCAGCCCCTGAGCGGCCAGCATCAGCAGCGCTTCACGCACCGGCGTGCGCGAACTGTCGAACCGCTCGGCCAGCATCTTCTCGTCGATCTGCGCCCCGGGCCTCAGCTCTCCCGCCTGAATGGCGGCGATCACGCTTTCCCGAATCCGGTCTTGTAGCGATTGCACGGGTATACCCTCTACTTTCCATAGAAAAATATCTGTAGCCTTTGTTGATATATTTAAAAGGCTTCGAGATATAACGGAATGGATGATACCTCACCCTCCCTGGCCATCGAAGGCCGTGTCGCCACGATAACGCTGCGGCGACCCAAGGTAGCCAACCGGCTGACTCCTGGCGACCTGATTGCACTGCGCGACCACGTATCCGCGGTAAATGCCATGCCCGACGTGCTCGTTCTGCGCTTCGCGGCCGAAGGCAAGTACTTCTGCAGCGGCTACGACATCGGTTCGCTGGCCGGCAAGGCCGAGGAAGGCGCAGCCAACTTCGGCGAGGTGATCGACGTTATCGAGGCCGCGCGCCCGATCACGATTGCGGCCGTCCAGGGCGGTGTCTATGGCGGCGCCACCGACCTGTGCCTGGCGTGCGATTTCCGGGTGGGCGTACCCACCTGCGACATGTTCATGCCCGCCGCCCGGCTGGGCCTGCATTTCTATCGCGGCGGCATGGAACGCTACGTGTCGCGGCTGGGACTGAACGCCGCTAAACGGCTGTTCCTGACCGCCGACCGCATCGAGGCCGACGAGATGCTGCGCATCGGCTTCCTGACCGAAGTAGTGCCCGCCGATGCGCTGGCCACGCGCGTGGAAGCGCTGAGCGCGCAGCTGGCCGGCATGGCGCCGATTGCGCTGCTCGGCATGAAGCGCCACCTCAACGACATTGCCTGCGGACGGCTCGACGCCGACGCCTTGCGGCACGACATCCATCGCTCAGAAACCTCCGAAGACCTGCGTGAGGGCGCTGCGGCGTGGAAGGAGAAACGGACCCCTGCGTTCCGCGGCAGATAGCCCGCCGCGTCCATTCACTCAAGTGGCGACACAGCTACGGAGGAGACATCATGATGACGACCACCCTGACCCATCGCGCCGCACTCACAGCGCTGACTGCATTTGGCACCCTGATCGCGGTGCTGCCGATTGCCGCCTCGGCGCAGGCCAGCTATCCCAACAAGCCGATCCGGCTCGTGATCGGATTTCCGGCCGGCGGCGGCGCGGACAACACTGCGCGGCTTTACGGCGATGCGCTGAGCCGCGAGCTTGGGCAGCCCGTGGTCGTCGACAACCGGCCCGGCGCGGGCACCACCATCGCGGCCGAGTACGTGGCCAAGTCCGCGCCCGACGGCTACACGCTCTACATCGCCACGGCCAGCCTGATGGGCGGCGACAAGGTGCTGTACAAGAACATCCGGTACGAGCCGTCCGATTTCGTACCGATCACGAAGCTGTCCGCCGCGCCGCTGATCCTGGCCGTCAACAAGGACAGCGGCATCAGGAACGTGCAGGACCTGATCGCCCAGGCCAAGGCCCATCCGGGCGCCATCAACTATTCGTCGTCGGGCAACGGCGTCATCACGCACCTGGCCGGCGTCTACTTCACCAAGCTGACCGGCGTGCGCATGACGCATGTGCCGTACAAGGGCGGCGCACCGTCGGCGCAGGCCGTGGCGGCCGGCGATGTGCAACTGACCTTCGGCACGGCGCCGTCGGTCAAGCCGATGATCGACACCCACAAGGTGGTACCGATCGCCGTTACATCGGCCCAGCGTTCCAACGCCAATCCGCAACTGCCCACCATCGCCGAAAGCGGGGTGAAGGGCTATGACCTGTCCGCCTGGTATGGGCTGTTCGCACCCGCCAGGACGCCGCCCGAAATCATCGACAAGCTGTTCGCCGCCACCGCCAAGGTCATGGCCGACCCCGAACTCAGGAAGCGCTTCCTGGCCCAGGGCGACGAGGTCTCCGTGTCGACATCGGTAGCCGAATTCCGAGAATTCGCGGCACGCGAAGGCAAGATCGGCGTCGACCTGGCGCAGTCAAGCGGGGCGAAGATCGATTGATGCCGGCCCAAGCAACGCACACACAGGAGTACCGCATGACCACACCTCACGGCCCCTTGCACGGCATCACGGTCGTCGACCTGACGCGCGTGCTGGCCGGCCCCTACTGCACGATGATGCTGGCCGACCTGGGCGCCCGCGTCATCAAGATCGAGAACCCCGGCCGTGGCGACGATTCCCGTCAGGTTGGACCATTTGTCGACGGGGAGTCCGCGTACTTTGCATCGGTGAACCGCAATAAATCGTCGATAGCGCTCGACCTCAAGGACGCCGCCGACCGGGCGGTGCTGGAGCGGATGCTCGAGGGTGCCGACGTGCTCGTGGAGAACTTCCGCGCGGGCGTGATGGACAAGCTCGGCTACACGTGGGAGATGCTGCGCACGCGCTTTCCGCGCCTGGTGTATGCGTCGATTTCGGGCTTCGGCCAGACCGGCCCCTACCGCAATCGCCCCGCCTACGACATGGTGGTGCAGGCGATGGGCGGCCTCATGAGCGTGACTGGCGAACCGGGTGGCAACCCGGCGCGCGTCGGCGTGTCGATTGGCGATATCGGCGCCGGCCTGTATGCCACGATCGGCATCCAGGCGGCCCTGCTGCGGCGCGCCGCAACCGGATTGGGTGAGCGCGTCGATATCTCGATGCTCGACTGTCAGGTGGCGTTGCTCGAAAACCCCATCGCCCGCTTCTCGGCCACTGGCAACGTGCCGAAGCCGCTCGGTACCCGACACCCTTCGATCACGCCGTTCGACATGTTCGCCACGCAGGACGGCTTCGTGGTCATCGCGGTGGGCAACGACGCCCTCTTCGAGCGGCTTTGCGGCGCACTCGGCCGGCCCGAATGGGTCGACGATCCACGGTTTGCATCGGTACCGGCCCGCAACGAACACCATGCGGATCTGAAGGCCTGCCTGGAAACCCGCTTGCGCGAGGCGCCTACGGCCGAGTGGGAAGCAATACTGGAAGCCGCCGGCGTGCCGCATGGCCCGCTGAACGGCGTGCCGCAGATCATGGACAACGCGCACGTGGCGGCCCGGCACATGCTGCTCGATGTCGGCATCGGCGCGGACAAGTCGCTGCGCGTGGCAGGCAATCCCATCAAGATCGGCGAATCGTGGCACGCCGGCGCGGTACGGCCGGCCCCCCGGCTCGATCAGGATCGGGATGCGCTGCTAAGCGAATTTGGCGCTTAGCGCACCGGGGGCGGGGGCGGAAGGTCGGAATTATCCGATGCGCTTGCGCATCTCGACGTGAGGAATCCCCGCCTCCTCGAATTCGTCACCCACCTGCTCAAAGCCCACGCGCGCGTAAAACGGCGCGGCGTGGGTCTGCGCGTTGAGAATCAGCTCGGCGTAGCCCAGCTCGGCAGCCTTGGCCATCAGCGCATCCAGCACGCGGGCGCCCATGCCGGTGCCGCGCGCCACCTTCAGCACGGCCATGCGCCCGATATGGCCGTCGGGCAGCAGGCGCCCCGTGGCCACCGGCGTGCCGTCGGCGGCAAAGGCCAGCGCGTGCCAGCTCGGCGCGTCCATATCGTCCCATTCCAGTTCCACCGGTACGCCCTGCTCCTCCACAAAGACGCTGTAGCGGATGGCGCGTGCGCGCTCGCGGGCTTCGTCCCAGGCGCAGACCAGTACGGAATTGGAAGTGACGGACATGATGCGGCGGATATGGAAGTCTGAAAGAGGCGCAATCATACGCCCAGCCAGATCAATCAGTCAGCCCGACTTGCGCGATTATCGTACGTCGGGCGCACCATCCTAGGGATTACCCCCCCTGCCATCCTTTCGTTAAATTTGTATGATGACCTGACTACCCGATGACGTGATAACGATGTTCCAGAAGATTCCCGCTCGCGCGCTGACTGACAGCGTGGCCGAACAGCTACTCGAAAAGATCGAAGGCGGCGTGTTTCCACGTGGCGCCAAGCTCCCGACCGAAGCCGTGCTGTCGGAGGAGTTCGGCGTGAGCCGCACCGTGATCCGCGAGGCCATTGCGCGGCTGAAGTACGAAGGGCTGGTCGAATCGCGTCAGGGCAGCGGTGTGTTCGTGACCGAGCAGGCCGGCATCCGGCCGCTGCGGATCGACTACACCGACGTCGACACACTCGAAGCCGTGCTGCAGATCGTCGAGCTGCGCCGGTCCATCGAGGCCGAGGTGGCCGCCCAGGCCGCACGGCGCCGCACCGACGCGACGATGGCCAATATCGATGCCGCGCTGGCGCGTATCGATACCGAAGTCGCCCAGGGCGACGATGGCGTGGCCGCCGACGTGGCCTTTCATCGCGCCATCGCGGAGGCCACCGGCAACCCGTACTTTCTCAAGACCCTGGCGTTCCTGAGCCAGTACCTGGAAACCGCCACGCAGGTAACGCGTACCAACGAGGCGCGGCGCGAGGATTTCTCGCGGCAGGTGCGCGAGGAACACCAGGCCATCGTCGCCGCCATTCGGGCCGGCGACCCCGACGCCGCGCGCAACGCGGCACAGAACCACATGTACAACGCGGCGCGCCGGCTCTCCCAGCTCGGCGAGGGCGAGGACGCCGCTGGCGACCTGCCGTCCGGCCCGTCGCATTAAATCCGCATCCAGGAGATTTCCATGTCCAGAAATGTTGGCGTCATCGGCTTGGGCGCGATGGGCTATGGCGTGGCGCAGTCGCTGCTGCGCGCCG
>DAIOET010000220.1:0-6804 GCA_036746135.1 Cupriavidus sp. | reverse complement strand
GCGCCGATACCCTGGAGCAATTCGACCGCACGCTGGAGCGAATCAGGCTGGTCGATGGCATCTCAGCCACCGAAACCAGCATCCTGTTGTCGAGTTACAAGCTCTGACTACGCGCGCTGCCCGGCCGGCACCTGAGCGGCTCCGCGCAGCCGCTCACGGTGCGTTTCCTCATGCAGCGCATGTTCGCTAGGCGCCAGCAGGTCGCGCAGCGAGACGATACCTACCAGCCGCATTGCCTCCAGGCTGTCCACCACGGGCATGCGCGCCACGCTTAGCGCCGCCATCTGCCCGGCCGCCGCGCGCCCCGTCTGGGACGGCAGGAGCACGGTGGGTACGCCTTGATCCGTCAGCTTGCCGCTCCCGATCCCGTCGCCCTGCCCCACGATCAGGTCGCCACAGCGCAGGCCGGCATCGTCGCCGGCATGGGCGGCCGTGATGGCCGAGCGATGGAGCATGCCCAGCACGCGCCCTTCAGCGATCACCGGATAGGCGCGATGCGCCGCATGGCTGCCGAAGTAGCGATCCAGCGCGTCGGCCACCGGTACATTGGCATCGATCGTCACAACCTCGCGCGTCATCAGGTCTTCCACATGCGCGCGCTCCAGCGGGTCGACGCCATATTCACGGTAGATATGCAGGCCACGGCGCGCGATCTTCTCGGTCATGATGCCGCGCTTCATCGTCAGCACGGAGAAACCGTAGGCCACGGCCGTGGTCAGCAACAGCGGCAGCAGTGCCTCGCTGTCGTGCGTCAGGCCAAAGGCGAACACGATGGCGGTCAGCGGCGCGCCCAGCACGCTGCCGAGCACACCGGCCATGCAGACCAGGGCCCACAGCGCGGGCGAGCCGCCCGGCAAAAACGGGCCGAGCACCACGCCCAGCCCGGCACCGAGCATCAGCAGCGGTGCCAGCACCCCGCCCGACGTGCCGGAACCGAGCGCCGCAATCCAGATCACCGCCTTGACCGCCAACAGCGCCACGGCCACTTCGATTGCCAGCCGGTTGTTGAGCAGGTCACCGATCACGTCATAGCCCACGCCCAGCGCGCGCGGCTCGAAATAGCCGCCGATGCCCACCACCAGGCCACCGATGGCCGGCCACCACATCCAGTGCAGCCGCAACTTGCTGAAGGCGTCCTCGGTGCGATACAGCGCCAGCGTCAGTACCGCGCCCAGCACACCGCACAGCAGACCGGCCAGCACGCAAGAGCCCAGGGCCACCGCACCGGCCGCCGCGGTATGCAGCGGAAACAGCGGCCCGGATTCGAACACGAACGGCCGCAGGAAGCCGGCCACGGCGCAGGCCAACGCCACCGGCAACAGGCTGCGCGGGCGCAGTTCGAACAGCAGCAGTTCGACGGCCAGCAGTACCGCCGCGACCGGGGTGCCGAAGATCGCCGTCATGCCGGCACAGGCGCCGGCCACCAGCAGCGTCTTGCGCTCGGCCGCGGTCAGGTGCAGATATTGGGCCAGCAATGAAGCGATGGACCCGCCAGTCATGATGATCGGCCCCTCGGCGCCGAACGGGCCGCCGCTACCGATCACGATGCCCGACGACAGCGGCTTGAGCACCGCCACCTTCGGCGACATCTTGCTCTTGCCGAACAGCACGGCTTCGATCGCCTCCGGGATGCCGTGCCCGCGAATCTTGTCGCTGCCGTAGCGCGCCATCAGGCCGACGATCAGTCCTCCCACGGCCGGCACGGCAATCACCCAGGGCCCCAGCGCATGATGCGCGGGCGAGCGCTCGGCGAACGACAACGTCTGGAAGAAGAACAGATTGGTGAAGAAGCGGATCAGGTTGACCAGCACGAAGGCGGCGCCGGTACTGACTCCACCGATCAGTAAAGCGATGCCTGCCAGCATGGGCAAGCGCGCGTTGACGGCGTAGTCACGCTTCTCGGAATGGTGCAATGCGGAATGGTTTGACATGGACAAAAGCCGGGGGCGGCTGTGATGATGCGGAGGCACAGCCTGCGGAATATATCACGCTGTGATACATTGCCGGTTCGGCCAATGCGCCGTGACGCCCCCAACCTTCAAAGCCGCCCCCGCTTTCGATGCCCGCTGCATTCGACCCGACCTCATCCGTCGCCGAGGCCCGTGCCTGGCTGCGCACTTTTGTCCCGATGCCAATCGCCGCGAACCGGCGCGAGAGGCTCAAGAGCTGCCTCGGCGCGCTGATCGGCCTGGCGCTGACCGAGTGGATCTGCCGCCAGTTTCTGCAGGGTTTCAACCCTTGGTTCATCGCCCCGATGGGTGCATCGGCCGTGCTGCTATTCGGCGTGCCGTCCAGCCCGCTGGCGCAGCCGTGGTCGATCATCGGCGGCAATCTCGTGGCGGCCACGGTAGGCGTGGCCTGCGCCAGATGGATTCCCGACCCCGGCCTTGCGGCGGGCGTGGCCGTGGCAGCCGCCATCGCGCTGATGTTCCAGTTGCGTTGCGTGCACCCGCCAAGCGGCGCGGTGGCCGTGACCGCGGTCCTGGGCGGGCCGGCGGTTCAGGCGCTGGGCTTTGGCTTTGTCGTGATTCCGGTGGCCATCAATTCGATGCTGCTGCTGCTGACCGCGCTGGCCTTCAACAACGTGACGCGGCGCCGCTACCCGCACCGTCCGCCCGAACCCGCCGCGCAACATCACACCAAGGATGCGCCGCCAAGCAAGCGCCTGGGCTTTACCCGGGGCGACTTGGATGCGGTGCTGGCTGCACGTGGCGAATTCCTGGACATCGAGGAAGATGATCTCGAAGCGATCCTGGTGGCGGCCGAGCTGCGCGCCTATTCGCGCCGCTTCGGCGACGTGCGCTGCGGTGACATCATGTCGCGCGACGTGGTCTCCGTCCGCCCGGGCCAACTGGCCGCCGATGCCGCCGCGATGCTGACGCGGCATCACATCAAGGCGCTGCCGGTGGTCGATCGGCAGCGGCGCCTGCTCGGCATCGTGACGCAGAGCGATTTCTTTCACGCACATCGCGTGAACTCGCGTCGCGTGAATGGTGCGGTGCGAGACCTGATGACGCGGACCGTGATCGCCGCGCGCACCGACCAACCCATTGTCGAATTGACCCAGGCGTTTTCCGACGGCGGCCTGCATCATGTGCCCGTGATCGACGCGGACAAGCGCGTGGTGGGCATCGTGACGCAGTCCGACCTCGTGGCCGCGCTGCTGCGCAACAGCGGCCCGGAAGGCAAGCCCGCGGCATGACGCCCGCGCGTCTCCACGCTTCCCGGATTCATTGACCAGGCAAGGGAAAACCCGGAGCCATCCTCGAATTCCGCTATGCTTACGGCGTTCTCGCAACATGGACGCCGGTCAGGCGCGCGACGATGAGTTCCGGACAATTGATTGAGAAGCTTGCCGCCGTATTTGCGCTGATCGTTCTGATTGGTGGATCGCTGCTGGTTCTTGCCCCGTTTGCCACGGCGCTGGTCTGGGGCGCCATCCTGGCCTACGCCTCGTGGTACCCCTATACCGTGCTGTCGCGCTGGCTGGGCAACCGCCGCGGCCTGGCCGCGCTGGTGTGCGTGCTGGTCGCCACGGTCATCGTGCTGGGGCCGTTTGTCTACGCCGGCGCCAGCTTCTCCGCCCATATCGATGAGCTGACCGGCCTGGTCAACCGCTACGCCGAGCGCGGCTTTCCGCAACTGCCGGACTGGCTCAGCGGCCTGCCCTATGTGGGGTCGCAATTGCAGTCGAGCTACGAGCAGATCATCCACGCCGATTCCGAAATGGTGGCCAACCTGCGCAAGCTGATCGCGCCGGTGGGCCATGCGCTGCTGGGCGCGGGCCTGTCGATCGGCGGCGGGCTCGGCCAGCTCGCGTTGTCCATCATCCTGGCGTTCTTCTTCTATACCGGCGGCGAGCTGGCCGTGGACTGGCTGCGTGGCGGCATGCGCCGCGTGGCGGGCGAACGGGCCGATCACCTGATGGCACTGGCCGGCGGCACCATCAAGGGCGTGGTCTACGGCGTGCTCGGTACCGCGTTCGTGCAGGCGGTGCTGGCCGCGATCGGCTTCTGGATCGCAGGCGTGCCCGGCGCCGCCATCCTGGGCCTGATCACATTCTTCGTGTCCGTGATTCCGATGGGTCCGCCGCTGATCTGGATTCCGGCCGCACTGTGGCTCTATCACGGCGGCGAAACGGGCTGGGCCATCTTCATGGTCGTGTGGGGCGCCGTGGTGGTCGGCATGGCCGACAACGTGATCAAGCCGCTGCTGATCAGCAAGGGCACCGGCCTGCCGCTGATCTGGATCATGATGGGCGTGCTGGGTGGGGCGCTGGCTTTTGGCTTCCTCGGTGTGTTCCTTGGCCCGACGGTGCTGGCCGTGGCCTACGCGCTGCTGCGCGACTGGACCATCGGCACGCAGGAACGGCCCGGCGTGACCGACGTGACACCGGCACCGCCCTCGCAACTGACGCCGGACGCATGACGCAGGACACGCACGCCTCGTCACAGGACCCGGCGCAGGACCTGCACCGGCTTGTGGCGTGCGAGTATTGCGACGCGCTCTACGAGCGCACCGCGCTGGCGCCCGGCGAACGCGCCACCTGCCTGCGCTGCGGCGGCCTGCTGTACCGTGAAAGCACACGCGCCTACCGCCGGCTGCTGCCGCTGGTAATGACGGCGCTGATCCTGTTCCTGGTCTCGAACACCTATCCGATCGTCGAGATGGATCTCAAGGGCGTGCGCACCGAGACCACGCTGTGGGGCGCCGTGATGGCCCTGCATTCCGACCACATGACATTGGTCGCCATGCTCGTGTTCGGCACCACGATCCTGTTCCCGCTCTCCGAAATGCTGATGATGTGCTACCTGCTGGTGCCGATGGCACGCCATCGCATGCCGGCCGGTTTCGACCGCATCGTGCGAGGCATCCGCCAGACCCGGCCGTGGGGCATGATCGAGGTCTTCATGATCGGCGTGCTGGTAACCGTGGTGAAGCTGTCGACGATGGCACAGGTGATACCTGGCGTGGCGCTCTGGTCGTTCGGGGCGCTCGTGGTGGTGCTGGCCGCGATGCTGTCGTTCGATCCGCGCGATCTCTGGCATTACCTGGAACCGCCCGGCACCGACGAAGTGCCGCCGAGGGTGGACGCATCATGAGCACGCCTCAGCCCCGTCCGTCACGCACCGCACAGGCGCGCGAGCAACTGGCACGTTCGCGCCGCATGGCCGCCGACGTGGTGGCCGAGCTGACCGACGACGACGAACGCACACCGCTGGCGCAGGTGCCCACGGCGGCGTCGCGCGGGTTACTGTCTTGCCATGCATGCGACCTCGTCAGCCCGATCGCGCTCGACGGCGAGCCGTGCCCGCGCTGCGGCGCCACGCTCCATCGTCGCAAGCCAGCCAGCCTGGCCCGCACCTGGGCGTTCCTGCTGTCGGCGTTCATTCTCTACATCCCCGCCAACCTGCTGCCGGTGATGGTGACCCAATCCATCCTGGGCACGCAGCGCGATACGATCATGTCCGGCGTGATCTACCTGTGGCTGTCCGGCTCGCATATGCTGGCCGGTGTGGTGCTGATTGCCAGCATCATCGTGCCGCTGCTCAAGATGCTGATCCTGACGCTGCTGCTGGCGTCGGTGCATTTCAGGTCCACCTGGCGCATCCGGCAACAGACCAGGCTCTATGGCCTGGTCGAGATCATCGGCCGGTGGTCCATGCTCGATATCTTCGTGGTAGCACTGCTGGCCGCACTGGTGCGCGCCGGCGCGCTGGCCACGATCATTCCTGGAGGCGGGGCGCTGGCCTTTGCCTCCGTGGTCGTACTGACCATGCTGGCGTCGCTCTCGTTCGACCCTCGCCTGCTATGGGATTCGCTCGACGCGCATCCCTCATCGAAATTGCCGGAATCCGACAATGCCCGATCCTGACATCCAATCTCCTCCTCCCGGCCCCTCCTCCGGGCTGCCGCAACCCGCGCGCAAAAGCCGTACACGCTGGCTGCCGTCGCTGGTGTGGCTGATTCCGATCGTGGCCGCCGTGGTTGGCATCTCGCTGCTGATCAGCACGCTTGCCTCACGCGGCCCCGAAATCACGGTCACGTTCAGCACCGCCGAAGGTCTGACGCCCGGAAAGACCGCCGTGCGCTACAAGGACGTGGACATCGGGCTGGTCAAGTCGGTGCGGCTGGCGTCGGATCGCTCCCATGTGCTGGCCACGATCGAGCTGACCAAGGACGCCGAGAACTTCGCGGTCAAGGACACGCGGTTCTGGGTGGTGCGCCCGCGCTTTGCGATCAGCGGAGTGTCGGGGCTGGAAACGCTGCTTTCGGGCGCCTATATCGGCGTGGACGCGGGCAAGTCCGGCGAGACCACCCGTAGCTTCACGGGCCTGGAGGTGCCGCCCGTGATCACCACCGATGCGTCGGGCCGGCAATTCGTGTTGCGTGCGCAAGACCTGGGTTCGCTCGACATCGGGTCCCCGGTCTACTATCGCCGCGTGCAGGTGGGCCAGGTGGTGGCCTACCAGCTGGAGCCGAACGGCCGCGACATCACGCTGCGCGTATTCGTCAACAAACCCTACGACAAGCTCGTGACCGCCGACACTCGCTTCTGGCACGCCAGCGGCGTCGACCTGAAGCTCGATGCCAGCGGCCTCAAGCTCTCGACGCAGTCACTGGTGACAGTGCTGCTGGGCGGTGTGGCCTTCCAGGTGCCGGAAAATTCGGCCGCGCAAACGGCTGCCGCCGAGAACACACAGTTCCTGCTCGCGGGCGACCAGGCCGAGGCGATGAAGGAACCCGAGGAACTGGCGCCGACGCTGGCCGTGCTGAACTTCGACCAGTCGGTGCGCGGCCTGT
>DAIOET010000219.1:0-6815 GCA_036746135.1 Cupriavidus sp. | reverse complement strand
ATCGCATCAACGTGCAGATGATCGCGCACTACACGCTCGATCATTGCGAAGACCCCTATCACTCCAGCCTGTGGACCGACATCAGCCCTACCAGCACGCTGACGCTGACCAAGTCCACCGTCACGCTGCCCGATAACCTGGCGCTACTGCCGGCCCCGTTCTTCGACCGCCGCGACAATCGCCGCGTGACCGTGCCCTTCGTTCTGCCCGCCAACGCCGATCCGGTCACGTTGCGCGCCGCCGGCGTGGTGGCATCGTGGCTGGGCGCGCTGGCCAGCTACCGCGAGCTGCGCTTTCCGGTCACGCGCACCGCGCCCGCCGATGCGCATGCGATTGCGCTGGTGTTGCCCGGTGCACAGCCCGATGGTGTGCGCCTGGAGAAAATCGACGGCCCGACGGTCAGCGTGATGCCCAACCCCGCGAATCCGGCTCGCAAGCTGCTGGTGCTGGCCGGCCGCACCCCGCAGGAACTCGAAGTCGCCGCCAACGCGGTGGTGCTGGGCAAGGCCGGCATGGCCGGGGCCAGCACCACGGTGAAAGAGGTGGACCTTGGCAAGCCGCGGCGCCCCTATGACGCGCCGGCGTGGGCGCCCGTGGACCGTCCGGTCATGTTCAAGGAACTGGTGACCGACCCGCAGCAGCTCCAGGTATCGGGCGCCAGCCCCGACGCCATTCGCGTGAACCTGAGAGTTCCCGCCGATCTGTTCGGCTGGAACGACCGCGCCGTGCCGATGAGCATGAAGTACCGCTACACGGCCCCGTCCACGTACAACGATTCGGTGCTCAGCATCGACGTGAACGACCAGCTCGTGCGCTCGTACCGGCTCAAGCCGCTGACCGTGCAGACCGACGAGAACCTGGTCAGTGTGCCGCTGCTGTCCGGCGGCAGCGCCAGCGTCAGCAACGAGGTACTGATTCCGGCGTTCCGCGTGGGCAGCAATAACCAGATGCAGTTCCGCTTCCACATCGATTCGCAGAAAACCGGGCTGTGCTCGTCCACCGCCGCGAATGTGGCGCGCGCCGCCGTGGACCCCGACTCGTCGATCGACTTCAGCGGTTTCCTGCATTACGCCGCGCTGCCGAACCTGGCGTACTTTGCCAACAGCGGCTACCCGTTCACGCGCATGGCGGACCTCGCGGATACCGCGGTCGTGATTCCGGACGCACCGACCACGATCGACCAGGAAGCGGTGCTGACCGTGCTGGGCCATATGGGCAAGTGGACCGGCCTGCCGTCGTTGCGCGTGAGCGTGACGCCGTCCCGGGCAATCGACTCCGTCAAGAATCATGACCTCGTCATCATCGGCACCGGCAGCGCGGCGCAGGTCCTGCAGAAATGGGGCAAGTCGCTGCCGTTGCTGATCGAGCGCGGCAAGACCGAGATCGCGCTGCGCGACCAGCGCTCGCACGCCTGGTCCAACTGGCTCAGCGGTGCGGAGAGCGAGAACATCTCACCGGCGGGCCGCGCGATACTGGTCGCCGACGGACCGCTGGCCGCGCTGATCGGCTTCGAGTCGCCCTATGCGGAACGCCGCAGCGTGGTGGCGCTGACCGCCTCCAGCGACGATCGCGTGCGCGATGTGCTCGACGTGCTCGAAGATCCGGGCAAGGTCGCGCAGATTCGCGGCGACCTCACGGTGATCCGCCAGCGCGACCTCGAAGGTCTGCGCCTGGGCGAGACCTATTACGTGGGCAACCTGCCCTGGTACGCGCGACTCTGGATGCAGATGTCCGCCCACCCGGCGCTGCTTGCAATCGCCGGCATTCTGGCCGGGCTGCTGGTGGCGTTGACACTGTTCTGGGCGCTGGGCCGACTGGCGGCACGCCGCAGCGGAGGCTGACATGCGGCGGGCACGAGCCTGGCTGCTGCGCATGTCGATACACTGCGCCGTCGCATGCGCGATGGGCGGCGTCACGCTGTCGGCCGCGGCTGCCGCCTGCCCGTGGCCCGATTGGGACGCCTTCCGGCGCACCGCGATCAGCCAGGACGGCCGCGTGATCGATGCCAGCACCGACCAGCTGGTTACGGTTTCCGAAGGCCAGTCCTATGCGCTGTTTTTCGCGCTGGCCGCCAATGACCGCGCCACCTTCGACAAATTGCTGACCTGGACCGAGAACAACCTGGCGCAGGGCGACCTGACATCGCACCTGCCCGCGTGGATCTGGGGCAAACGTACGGAAGGCGAGCACGCCGGCACCTGGGGCGTGATCGACGCGAACCCGGCTTCCGATGCCGACCTCTGGATTGCCTACGCACTGCTGGAGGCCGGCCGGCTCTGGAAGGAACGGCGCTATACGGCGCTCGGCACACTGGTCGCGCGCCGCGCCCTGCGTGAAGAAACAGCCGCCCTGCCCGGCCTGGGCCGCACGTTACTGCCCGGCCCGGTCGGTTTTCATCCCGCACCCGATACCTGGCGCCTGAATCCGAGCTATGTGCCGCTACCGGTGATGCGCCGGCTGGCGGCGGTGCTCGGTGCGGAGGATAGCGGCTGGAAAACGCTGGTCGACACCTCGGCGCGATTGATCGTCGATACCGCTCCGAAAGGCTTTTCGCCGGACTGGGTCCTGTACCGGAAGGGCCGCGGCTTTCATCCGGACACCCAGACGCAGGCCGGCGGTTCGTACAACGCCATCCGCGTGTACCTGTGGGCCGGCATGACGGCCCCGCGCGATCCGCTGCGAACCTCCGTGCTGCAAACCTTCCGGCCGATGGCCGACTACGTGGTGGCCAAGGGCTATCCACCCGAACGTGTCGATACGCAGGCGGGCAGCTTCGGCCCGAACGCCGGCAATGGTGGCTTTTCCGCTGCCGTGGCCCCGTATCTGGCGGCGCTGGGACTGACCGATGCGGCGCGTGCACAGGCCCAGCGCGCGCGCGAGCTCGCTACGCAGACGCCCCCCGGCTACTACAGCCAAGTGCTGTCGCTGTTCGGCCTCGGTCATCTCGACGGACACTTCCGCTTTGAAGCGGACGGCACGTTGGTGCCGGCCTGGGAATCCACATGCCCCGCAACGCGCTAGCCCCCACGCTGGCACTGTTGCTGGCCAGTTCCGCCATGCCTGCCTTCGCCGCGGACCCCGCCCCTTCCTCGCGCGCCACGCCCTCCGCCCAGATGGCGCAACTGCTGGCGTCCGCCCGGATGTGGGAAGCGAAGAATCGCGCCGATATGGCACGGGGCATCCTGGACAAGGCATTGCTGATCGATCCGAACCAGCCGGAAGCGCTGAAGCTGCTTGGCCTGATCGAAATCCGCTCGAACCGGCCGGCCGAAGCGGAAAAGCTGCTGAAGAAGCTGCAGGCCGTAGCCCCCGGCAGTGCCGCCACGCTCGAACTCGACGATGCCTACCGCATCGCCACACGCGATAAGCGCGAGATGGCCAACATCCGCCTGCTGTCACGCAGCGGCAAGGACGAGGAAGCCGCGCAGCGATTGCAGAAGCTGTTCCCGCGCGGCGCGCCAGGCGGCAGTCTGTCACGCGACTACTATCGCATCCTGTCCGGAACGCCCGATGGCCGCACGCGCGCCATCAGCGAGCTGCGCCAGCGTATCCGTGCGAATCCCAATGACATGCAGCTCAAGCTAGCGCTTGGCGACCTGCTAACCGACCGGGCAGGCACTCGCCAGGAAGGGATCGCCCTGCTCTACGAGATCACGCAGCGGCCCGATGGCGACCGCGCCACCGCGCTCGACATCTGGCGGCGTACGCTGTATCGCGTCAACGATGATCCCGCCTACTACGTCTGGTTCGAGCGCTATCTGAAGGAAGTGCCCGATGACAAGGCCGCGCAAGCGGCCGTCGCCGACCTGGGTAGCAAGGTGGCGGCACAAAAGAAACTGGAGGCCGATCCCGCTTACCAGGCTCGCCAGCGCGGACTCGCTCAGTTGGAGCGCGGCCAGCTCAAGGACGCCGATATCGCATTGCAGAAGGCGTACCAGAAGCGCCGCGACGATGCGGAAGTGGTGGGCGGCCTGGGACTGGTGCGGCTGCGCGAAGGCCGGCACGACGAGGCGCGCGAACTGTTCACGCGCGCCAACCAGCTCGACCCGAGCAACAAATGGCGCGGCCTGATTGGCACCGCCACGTTCTGGGGCACCGTCGCCAAGGCGCGGGAAGCCAACCGCCAAGGAAAACCGGCCGATGCCGAGCGCCTGGCACGGCAGGCGCTGACGCAGCAGCCCGGCAACGAAGATGCGCAGCATATCCTTGCCGAAGCGCTGATTGCGCAGAACCGGAACCAGGAAGCCGAAACACTGCTGCGGCAGATGCTGGCGCGGCCCAAGCCGGACATCGGCGCGCTGCGCATGCTCGTGGAAGTCCTGCAGAAGGAAGGCCGCGATGCCGAGGTGGAGCCGCTGATTGCAAGCCAGGCATCGCGCATGACTGGCTCCGCGGCCGAACTGCGCGCGATGCGTGCCGATCTGCTGTCCGTGCGTGCGGAGCAGTTGCTGGCCCAGCGGAAACGCAGCCCGGCCATCCGCGATCTCGAGGATGCCATCCGCCTGCGGCCAGACGACCCTTGGACGCGCTTCACGCTGGCGCGCATCTATCGTGACCTGAATCTCCCCGCACTGGGCCGCAGCGTGATGGACGACGGTATGCGCGCGGCGCCCAGCAACGACATGCGTTACGCCAGCGCGCTTTATCTGAACAGCGTGGACGATATCGACGCCGCCGCCACGATGCTGTCCGCCGTGCCGCAGGCCGAGCGCTCGGACAGCATGCAGGGACTGGCCCGCAACCTGGCCGCGCAGAAGCTGTTGCGCGATGCAAGGCTGCGTGTGGCGGAGGGGCGCGACGACGAAGCACGACGTCTGCTCGACCAGGCAGCCGTGGAAGCGCGCGACGATCCGCACATGCTGGCATCGATCGGCCGCGAATGGATCGCGCTGGGCGAGACCGACAAGGGCCTGCGCCTCGTCAGCGACTGGCTGGCCGCGCATCCGGAAGACGCTCACACCGATATCCGCCTGCGCTATGGCGAACTGCTGGCCGCCGCCGACCGCGACGACGAACTGCGCCAATGGATCGCCGACTCGACCGCCCTGCCCGGCCTCACACCCGAGCAACGCGCCGACTTCGCGGACCAGTCGTTGCGGCTGGCTCTGCGCGAAACGGACCGGCAGATCGAAGCAGGCGATCTCAAGCGCGCGCAGCAGGTGCTCTATGCGGTGCCGCCCGAACTGCAGACCGACCGGCGCTGGCTGCTGGAACTGGCCGACCTGCGTCAGGCGGGCGGCGACTACAAGGGGGCCGCCGATGCCGCGCGCCAGGTGCTGGCCACGCAACCGCATGATGCCGGTGCTCAGCTCACTCTGGCACGTCAATACGAACTGATGGGGCAAACCGGTCAAGCGCTCGACATCGTCCGTACGGTGCTGGCGGAAACACCGGAAGACGACATCGATACGCGGCTTTCCATCGCCCGTCGCTTCACCGCGATGCGGCACGAGGACGAAGCAGCGGAAGTCGTCGATGCGCTCGACGCGCGCTTTCCTGACCGTGCGGATATCACCGTGCAGCGCGGACGTATCGCGCAGTCGCGTGGCGACTTCAACGAGGCCGCGGATATCTACCGCTCCGCGCTACCACTGGAGCAACGCGAAAGCGTGCTGCCCGGCCCCACCGGCACGCCCGCACAACGCGCGCTGGCCGGGCTCGAAGCGCGACGCCAGGGCGAGGTGGCCACGGCGGTCATGCAATCGAACAAGTCCGGAGACGATGGTATTTCGCGGCTGCATGCCACCGAGATTCCGCTCTACGTGCGCATCCCGCATGGCTACACGGGCCACGCGTTCTTCCACGCCGACACCGTGTTGCTGGACGCCGGCACGTTGCATGGCGGCGACCCGATCCGCAACCTGGCATTCGGCAAGATTCCCGCGCTCGGCAATGCCGGACTCGGCAACATCGGCCAGACCGACAAGGGCGTGGCACTGGCCGCGGGCTACGAATACGACGGGGCCTATAACAGCTGGCGCGCCGATATCGGCACCACGCCGCTGGGCTTTCTTGAAACCACGGTGGTGGGCGGCTTCCGCTATCGCGCGGATCTGGGCGTGCAGTCCGTGTCAGTGGACATCTCCCGCCGCGCGCAGACCAGCTCGCTGATCTCGTATGCGGGCGCGCGCGATCCGGTCACCGGCGAGCATTGGGGCGGCATCGTGCGCAATGGCGTACACCTGCGCTACGCGCGCGACGTGGGGCGTCTGGGCCTGTTTGCCGATGTCGGCGCGGGCCTCTACACTGGTGAGAACGTCAAGACCAACCGCGAAGTCACGCTCCGCACCGGGTTCGACGTGCCGGTCTACACGCAGCGCGACCAGCGCGTGACGAGCGGCCTGGTGTTGAACTGGTGGCACTACTCGGACAACCAGCGCTTCTACACATTCGGGCACGGCGGCTACTACAGTCCGCAGCGTTACGTCTCCGTTGGCGTTCCGCTGGACTGGACCGGCCGCTACGCGAAGTGGTCGTGGCGCCTGCTCGGTTCGGCGGGCTGGTCATGGACCTATGAAGATGCCGCGCCGTTTTTTCCCACGCGTCCCGACCTGCAGGCGCAGAGCGGCAACGCCACCTACGGCGGCGGATCGGGCGGTGGATTCAGCTATACGATCGGCGCAACCGTCGAATATACGTTCGCGCCGCACTGGGTAGTGGGCGCCGGATTCTCGATCGACCGTTCGCGCGACTATGCGCCGAATCGCGCTATGGCCTGGCTCCGCTACCTGTTCGACAAGCGACAGCTACCGGTGCCATTCCCGCCAACGCCGGTGCGGCCTTATTCGGCCTATTGAGCGGCACCATGAGCCAGG
>DAIOET010000218.1:0-6856 GCA_036746135.1 Cupriavidus sp. | reverse complement strand
CGCAACGACCCGTGCCCTTGCGGCAGCGGCAAGAAGTTCAAGAAGTGCCACGGGAAATAACGGATTCACAGTGTCAGCCCCCATTCATTCCGACGACGGGCCGATACTGCTACAAGCTAACCCTTTCGGATCCCGTCGCGTAACCATTAGGCCGCCCCTCCAAAGCCTCAGAAAATGTGCCTGATCCCGGCGACTACGCCGGTCTGGTTGACACCGGGCGCCACCGTTCCGCCGTTCACCACGCCGAGCGTGGATGCCCCCTTGTTGTCCATGAACGAGGCGTTGAGGTAGAGGTCCGTGCGCTTCGACAACGTATAGGCCATTGCCAGGGCATAGCTCATGGCATCGTTGGAAGAGTCGCGGCGGTCAGTGCGATAGACGCCAGCGCGCACCACGAACGCGGGCGTGAAGTTGTACGACCCGCCAATCCAGTACAGATGGGCGCGCAGCGACGGCGTGGCAATCGTGCCCTGCAGAAAGCGATAGCCGGCCGTGGCGGTGAAGGCTCCATCGGTCCACAGCAGGCCGGTGGCGTAGCGCCGTTCGATGTTTTCGGCCGATGCGGCCGAAGTGCCGCGCCGTTGGTCGTAGGCCAGCACCATGCCAAGCTTGCCAATGGTGTACGAGGTGCCTGCCCCGATTTCCTGTCCGATGCGAGGATTGCCTGGCACTTCGCTGCCGTTGGCGATCGTCGAGTCGTAGCCCGCGCTGTACATGCCAGTGATGGTCAGATTGCCAAAGTTGCCGGTGTACTTGATCGCGTTGTCCGCACGGTTGGCAAACTGCGCGTCCTGCGCCAGTAGCCCGTAGCTGGTGTAGCGCACGGGATCGAGCGGCACAAACAGGTCGTAGAGCGTGTTGATCTGCCGGCCCAGCGAGATCAGTCCCCATTGATTCTGCAAACCCACGTAGGCTTGCCGCCCGAACAGGCGGCCGCCCTGCCCTGACGTGCCCGTGTCGCTGTTGAAGCCGCTCTCCAGCACGAATACCGCACTGAGTCCGCCGCCCAGGTCTTCCTTCCCGCGCAGGCCCCAACGCGATCCGGTCACGTTGCCGGGCGACAGGCGATACACCGAGCCGGAGCCATTGGTACCCGCATGGTTCAGGAATTCGATGCCCGTATCGACCAGGCCATACAACGTGACCGATGTCGATGCTTGCGCGTGGACGCCACTTGCACAAAACGTGCAGACGAGCGCCGTCGCACTGGCTGAAGCCAGTTTCTTGTAATGCATGTCACCTCCGTGTGGATGAAAAGATCCGCGCCGGTCTGCTTGCCGGCTGCGGGAGAAAACAGATGTCGCCGCTCAGGCGATGCGCTTCAATGTCGTCCGATATAGCGCGGGGGAAGAATCATTCGACTTTCACGTTGGCCTTCTTCACCAGAACGGCGTAACGGTCGGCTTCGGTACGGAAGTACCGGGCGGCCGCCTCGGGCGATCCGGGCTTGATGACGGTGGCCTGCTTCTTCAGCGCTTCAACCACCTCGGGGCTGGAGAACGCCGTGGCAAAGGCATCGTGCACCCGCTTCACATCGGCCGGTTTCATGTTTGCGGGGCCGATGACGGCGAACCAGCCTTCGACGTGGTAATCGGGCAGGCCCTGCTCCGCGATGGTTGGCACATCGGGGGCCACTGGCGAGCGTGCATCGCCACACACGCCAATCGCGCGCAAGGTGCCGGCCTTCAGGTAAGGCAACGCGGCGTTCAGTGCGACAACACCCATGTCCACCTGCCCGCCAAGCAGGTCGGTCACCATCGGGCCGGTTCCCTTGTACGGGATGTGATTGGCCTTGACGCCGGCCTCGCTCAGGAACATCTCGCCAGCAAGGTGGATGATCGTGCCGTTCCCCGACGACGCATAGTTGTAGGCATCGGGCTTCGCCTTGAGCAGTGCCACCAGTTCCTTGACGTTCTTCGCGGGGACTTTCGGATTGACCACAAGCACGAGCTGGGTGGCGCCGAGCACGCTGATCGGCGTCACGTCCTTGATCGGGTCGAAGGGCATGGACTTGAACACGCTCTGGTTGATCACGTGATTGTTCGATACCAATCCCAGCGTCGTGCCGTCGGGCTGCGCCTTGACCACGGCGGCCGCACCGGTAATCCCGCCGGCGCCGGGAAGGTTCTCGATCACCACGGGCTGGCCAAGCGCCTTGCCCAGCGCGGGGCCGGCGGTGCGAGCAATGGCATCGACGCCGGAGCCCGCGCTGATCGGCAGGATCAGCCGCACCGGCTTGCCGCCTTGGGCCAGTACGGGCAGTGCGATGCAGAGCAGGAAGCCAGTGGCAGCAGCCACGGCCCTCCAGTGGGGGCGTGAAATCATGGTTGTCTCCGTCTTTGTTATAGGAACAGCGGTAAGGCGAGTAACGCGAGTAAGGCGAGCTTGGGACCAGACTGAATCAGCCTGGCCTGGCGATGCGTCCGAGCACTTCGTCGTTGTGCTCGCCGGGCCTGGGCAACGGATGCCTGACTCCCGGCCGCCTGCCGCCCATCAATAGCGGCAGCAGCACCGTGGGTGCGATCGAGCCGTCTTCCACCTGCATCGGCACCAGGCCACCGCTTTCCTTCAGGTGCGGATCGTCGAGCAACTGGTCCGGGCGGACGATCGGCGCATAGGGAATGCCAGCGGCTTCTAGCTGCGGCATTAATACTTCGGCGCGATGGTGCTGAAGGATGGTGCCGA
Source organism: Cupriavidus sp. (assembly GCA_036746135.1). Classification (GTDB taxonomy): domain Bacteria; phylum Pseudomonadota; class Gammaproteobacteria; order Burkholderiales; family Burkholderiaceae; genus Cupriavidus. The sequence goes on along the minus strand of DAIOET010000218.1, from coordinate 4,171 downwards.
GTTCTTCCAGCAACTGGGGCCGTACCACCACACGCGATGCGTTGTCGCGGTATTCGGGCCGTTCGACCAGTTCTGGATGCCCGAGCACGTGGCAGAGCGTGACGAACTGCTTGTCGCTGACCGCACCGATAAAAAGCTGCTCGCCGTCGGCGAGCGTGAACACGTCGTACACGCTCCAGGCCGACACGCGCGACGGCATCGGCGGCGGCGCTTCGCCTGTCATCGCAAACTGCTGCATATGCTGCGACGCCAGGAACACGCAGTTCTCGAACAGCGCGCTCTGGATTTCCTGTCCACGGCCCGTGCGATCCCGTTCGCGCAGTGCCGCCAGTACGCCAATCGCGCCGAACATGCCGCCCATGATGTCGTTGACCGAAGTACCCGCGCGCAGCGGCCTGCCTTTCGGCCCAGTCATGTAGGACAGTCCCCCCATCATCTGCACCACTTCGTCCAGCGCCAGGCGCTTCTCATAAGGCCCAGGCAGAAAGCCCTTGTGCGAGACATAAATCAGGTGGGGATACTTGGCGGACAGCGTGGCATAGTCGAGTCCGAGTTTTTCCATCAGGCCCGGCCGGAAGTTCTCCAGCAGCACGTCGCACTGCCCGGCCAGTTCGGCGGCTGCCGCGCGACCTTCCTCGGTGGTGATGTCCAGCACCACGCTTTTCTTGTTGCGGTTGAACGCCCGGAAGAAACCGATCCCCAGGCCGGGGAGATTGCGGGTCTTGTCTCCACCCGGCGGCTCTACCTTGATGACTTCGGCGCCCAGGTCCGCCAGGATCATGCCGCACGTGGGCCCCATCACCATATGGGTGAATTCGACGACGCGAATGCCGGTAAGCGGCAGCGATGTGTTCTCTTGTTGCATGGTTCGGTCCAGGATGTCGATCAGGCCACCGCGCGATGCGCGCCGGCAGCAAAGGTTCTGGGCAATCCGGCGCGCCACAGCGTGCCGTGCAGCGTTTCTCCGGAAAGCCAGCCTTGCACCTGCTGCCGCAGTGCCAGTAGCGCGTCGATGTCGACGCCGGTGTCGATGCCCATGCTCGCCAGCATGTAGGCAAGATCCTCGGTCGTAACGTTGCCGCTGGCACCAGGCGCGTGCGGGCAGCCGCCGATTCCGGCGAGGCATGCATCGAAGCGCGTAACGCCCGTTTCCAGCGCTGCGAGCACGTTGGCCAGACCCAGCCCGCGCGTATCGTGGAAATGGCCGCACCAGAAGCGGTCACCAGCCAACGCGACGGCGCGCTCGAACAGTTCGCGCACCATGCGCGGATCGGCGTAGCCAACCGTGTCGGCCAGGCTGACGCGATCGGCGCCCGCATCGAGCAGCGCCTGCATCAGCCGCAGCACTTCATCAGGCTCCACGCGGCCCTGCAGCGTGCAGCCAAAGGCCGTGCCGACGCCACCTTCGATCAGCGTCCTGGACCCCGCAGCGTCACGCGCCGCGCGGATACGTGCTACCTCGGCCACCACGTCGTCGGGCGTCTTGCGCAGATTGGCCAGGCTATGCGCATGGCTGGCGGATAGCGGCACGATCATCAGATCGGCATCGCTGGCGATGGCATCCTGGGCACCGCGCAGGTTGGGCACGAGCACCGAGACGAACAGCCCCGGCAGCGTACGGGCAAACGCCACCAGCTCGGCCGTATCGGCCAGTTGCGGCAGCAGTCGCGCGGGAACGAACGAACCCACCTCGATCTCGCGCTGACCTGCCGCGTGCGCGGCGCGAATCCAGATCTTCTTGTGTTCAGTGGGGACGATGGTCCGAATGCTTTGCAGCCCGTCACGCAATCCGACTTCTCGGATGACGGCGCGCGGCGGCCAGACGGCCAGTTGGGGATGGTGCGATGCAGGGGTCATGGCTTGCGGCAGCGGGGGCCGGAAAAAGACACTTGATACCCGCCACTCTATGCCGTTCCAAAAACAACCAGAAGCGATCTTTTGCCATCGCTATCGTTCCATACCGGAATGTCTGCACCTACAATCCAGGCATGAGAGATCTCGACCTGACCACCCTCCGGCTCTTCGTCGCCGTGTGCGAAACCCAGAACATCGCGCGCGCCGGCGAGCAGCAAAATATCGTGGCATCCGCAATCAGCAAGCGGCTGGCGCAACTGGAGGAGACGGTGGGTACCAGCCTGCTGGACCGCGGCCGCCGTGGCGTGGTGCCCACCGCCGCCGGCGAAATTGTGCTGACGCATGCACGCGCAATGCTCGCCGCAGCCGATCGCGTGGAGCGCGACATGGCCGACTTTGGCTCGGGCATTCGCGGCCAGGTGCGCCTGCTGGCCACGGTTTCGTCGATGGCGGAATCGCTGCCGGACGACATCGCCGCGTTCCTGCAGATCCCCGGTCATCAGGACGTGGGAATCACGATCGAAGAAAGCCTGAGCATCGACGTTGTGCGGTCGCTGCGCGAAGGCTCGGCACCGCTGGCGATCTGTTGGGACGCCGCCGACCTGGAAGGATTTCAGACCCGCCCGTATCGAACAGACCATCTGGCAGCGATCGTGCATGGTTCGCATCCGCTCGCACAGGCTGACAATTGCGCGTTTGCGCAGACCCTGGATTACCGGCATATCGGCATGCCGGCGCAGACGGCCGTCCAGACCATGCTGAACCGGCATGCCGCAATTCTCGGCCGACGTATCGACTACCGGGCAGTCGTATCCACATTCGATGCCGCGCTGCGCTGCGTGCGCGCGGATCTGGGACTGGCCATCATCCCGCTGGAGATTGCGGAACCCGTTGCGCAGGCGCTCGGCATTCGCGCCATCCCCTTGCGCGACGATTGGGCCCGACGCCGATTCGCCATCTGCTCGCGCGACTTCGATACGCTGTCGCCGGTTGGGAAGATGCTGGTCGATTTTCTGCAAGATCGCGCAGGGCGGCAAACCCCCGGGTAAGCCGCCCAACCTGCCGACACCGCTGACGCGGCGCTCCGGTTAGCCGCGCGCCAGTTGGGTGTAGCCCTCGGCACCACCGCCAAAGAACGTGGCCGCCGGTGCATCGAACAATGGAGCGTTCGACTGAAGCCGCTCGACAAGATCCGGATTCCCAATAAAGGCCTTGCCGAAAGCGATCATGTCAGCGTGACCCGAAGCCGTGGCGTTTAGTGCGCGATGACGGTCGTAGCCATTGTTGGCAATGTAGGCACCGCCGAACGCAGCGCGAAGGCCCTGGACGTCGAAGGCTGCGGCGCCGTTGCCGCCGTGGAGCTGTCCTTCGACGACATGCAGGTAGGCCAAGCCCATCTCGCCGAGACGGCGAACCAGGTAGCTGTGCGTTTCCATCGGCGTGCTATCCAGCGGGGTATCCCCGACTGCGGTCGATAGCGGCGACAGGCGCAGGCCAACGCGATCGGCGCCCCAAACCTCGGCGACGGCCTCAACCACCTCCAGCGTCAGACGCGCGCGATTCTCGATCGAGCCGCCGTAACGGTCGTCGCGATGATTCGTGCTGTCGCGCAGGAACTGCTCAAGGAGGTAGCCATTGGCAGCGTGGACTTCCACGCCATCGAACCCGGCCTCTTTTGCCCGACGCGCGGCATTTCGGTAGTCATCGACGATGCCCGCAATCTCCTCGATGGCCAGCTCACGCGGCATCGACGGTGGCAGGTGTCCCGCTTCCGTAAAGACGTTGCCGCCCGCCTGGATCGCTGACGGCGCCACCGGCGCAGCACCGTCTTCCTGAAGACTGACGTGCGACATGCGCCCCACGTGCCACAACTGCATCACGATGCGGCCACCGGCAGCGTGAACGGCATCCGTCACGCGTGACCAGGCGGCCACATGCGCATCGGTATAGATGCCGGGCGTGTAAGCATAGCCACGGCCCTGGCGCGAGATGTTCGTGGCTTCGGTGATGAGTAGACCGGCCGAGGCGCGCTGTGCATAGTAGTCGACAGCCAGCGGTGTCTGGACGCCGTCCATGCCGGCGCGCGACCTGGTCAGCGGCGCCATGACAACACGGTTGCGGACATCGATGGCGCCCAGGCGGAAAGCGGAGAAAAGCGTTTCGGAAGACATGATGGCGACTCCATTTACTGTGTGAATGCAATAAGGAAGAGGTGCTCATCGCCTTGCCGAGGCAGGGATGCAACCCCTTGGTGCATTGCAGTATGTGAGTCGCGCCTTCATTCATCCAATTTATTTATTGGATTTAAGTTATATCG
>DAIOET010000217.1:0-6865 GCA_036746135.1 Cupriavidus sp. | reverse complement strand
TACTGCGCGGCCGCAGCCGGCGCCTTCTTTTGCGACTTTGTCGACGACTTCTTGGTCGTCTTGCTGTCGGTCAGGGCCGAAGCCGTGCCCTGGTTGGCGCCCTGTGTGTACGGATCGAACTTGTCGCCGGCCCGTGCGGTGTCCGGGACATAGCCATCTTTGTTCGTTGCGCGTGCCGGATCGGGTACATAGCCGTCCTTGTTGGTCGTGCGCATGTTGTAGTCATAGCGATCGGCAGGGTTGGCTGGGCCGGCCGCAGCCGCCAGTCCCGGTGCGAGTACCGCCATTGCCGCCACTGCCAATGCCATCGTGGACGCTTTCATCGACATCTCCTGCAAACGGTTGATTGGATAACGACGTGCGGGAACCGCACGGGCCAACCATAAGCGTAGGCGTCAGATAGCGAAATCGCTATCACTGATCACGTATGTCCGGCCATCGGACCGTGCGAAGCCGAAATCCCCGTGCGCGTGCGCAAGGGATTGGTCAGGGACGCAACAGGTCGAAGCCGGCCAGCGCTACCACGCCGCTCAGGACGTCGGTGGACATGGCGCCGTTACCGATGATCAGGATGGCGGCGGCAGCCCACGTGGTGGCGCAGAAGAGGTAGAAACGCTTGTTCATGATGCGGCGGAAGTCGGGTCCGGCATGCATTGGCGAACCCCTCTGTCTGGAAGATAGGCGAAATCGGACGTCAGTATAAACCCTGATTACACAGGGCCGTATTCGTCCTGAAACATGCCTGATGCGCCGCTTTTATGAGAACAATTTGGGTACGGCCGACACCAGCATCGCCACCCCCGAGCAGGTCAGCAGCGTCAGGACGATGCGTCGGAAAGTCAGGTCGCTGATACCGATGTAGACGCGCGTGCCGATCAGCGTCGGGATCAGCATGGCAGGCGCCACGATGGCAAACATCGGCAGCATGTCGCGCGTAATGATCCCGGTGCCCACGTAGACACCCATCGTCACCAGCAGCGCGCCGAGGTTGAAGTTCTGGATCACCACGCGCTGCTTGTCCTTGTCGAAGCCGCGCAGCGTGCACCACAGTGTCGGCACCACGCCCGTGAAGCCGCCGATACCGCCCATGATGCCGCCGATGCCGCCCACCACCGCGTCCGCCACGCGGCCACCGTGATGAATCTTCGGCATTCTGGCCGCGAACAGCATGATCGGGCAGAACACGATCAGGATGCAGCCCAGGCAAAGTTTGAACAGGTTGACGTCGAGCCTGGGCAACAGGCTCACGCCGATGGGAATGCCAACGATGCCGCCCAGCAGAAACGGCAGCACCGCGGCGAGATGAAATTTGCGCCGCACCGTGAAGGCGGCAAGCAGTTGTCCGGTCAGTGCGCCAAAGACCGACATGGCCGAAGCCATGCGTGGGTCCACGCCCCATGCCCAGAACGACATGGCCACCATGCCGAAAGCAAAACCGGAAAGCCCTTGTACAAAGCCAGCGACCGCGGCACCGAGGGCGACGATGAGAATGACGGAATCCATCCAGGTGTTTTTGTAGTTATCGATGGGGACGGTCTGAGCCGTGCCGCAACCCGCGCCGAAATGCTCCGCTCTCCAGCGGGAGGGAGAGCGGAGGCAATCACCAACCGGTCAATCAGCCGCCAATGCCCAGCAGCTCCACTTCAAAATTCAGCGTCGCGTTCGGCGGAATCGTGCCCGGCACGCCGCGCGCACCGTAGGCGGTGGACGCCGGGCAGGTCAGCTTGACCTTGCCGCCTACCTGCATCTTCTGCACGCCTTCGGTCCAGCACGGAATCACGCGGTTGAGCGGGAACGAGATGGGCTGGCCGCGCTTGTACGAGCTGTCGAACTCGGTGCCATCGGTCAGCGTGCCGCGATAGTGCACCTTCACTGTGTCGCTAGCCTTGGGCGATGCACCCGTGCCTTTGGTCACGGTATCGACCACCACGCCCGAAGGCAGCGTTTCAGCGGCGGCGGCGATACCCGAAGCAGTCAGCGCGACGGCAGCGAGGAGCAGGGAAATTTTCTTCATGAGGTTCTGTCGTGTCGGGTTCTCAGGAGCGGCACCCGACGCCCGGCGATGCAGGTCAGGTGCCAGCCGGCAAGTGTACACGCCATGCCAGCCGGCACCCCGCGCGCTCCGCGCTACGGCATTCCGGCGTCTCGCCCATTGCCGGATCGCTCACTGCCCTTCCGGAACACTTCAAACGTGGATTCGGGGTCACGTGACGGACACTCGCCGCACGCGGTTGCAACTGGGCGCGATTTCAAAGTCCGGCGCACATGCCGCTTCGCCTTGTCATGGCTATTGACTAAGCTTTTCTGGTTGACCTATGCAGATCCGCCCACCATGAGGAGACCACCATGAGCCAGCGCATCACGATCACCGTGCCGGACGGCAGCTTTGCCGCCTACCTTGCCACCCCCGACGCCGCCAACGCGCGCGGCACCGCCATCGTCGTGATCCAGGAGATCTTCGGCATCAACGCGGACATGCGCGAAACGTGCGACAACCTCGCGCGCGAAGGCTTCGTGGCGATCTGCCCTGACCTGTACTGGCGCCAGGAACCCAATGTCGAGCTGACGGACAAGACCGAGGAGGAATGGAAAAAGGCGCTGGCGCTCTACAACGGTTTCAACGTCGACAAAGGCGTGGCCGATATCGATGCCACGATCCAGGCCGTGCGCCAGCAGCCAGGCGTCACGGGCGGCGTTGGCACGGTGGGCTACTGCCTGGGCGGGCTGCTGGCCTATCTGAGCGCCACGCGTACCAATGCGGACGCCAGCGTGTCGTACTACGGCGTCGGCATCGACAAGTACCTGGGCGAAGCGTCGAAAATCTCCAAGCCCCTGCTCATGCATATCGCCGAGGCCGACGAATTCGTACCACCCGAGGCGCGCGCGAAAATCGTCGAGACATTGAAGGACAACCGTCACGTCGAGATTCATTCGTACCCCGGTTGTCAGCATGCATTTGCGCGAAATCAAGGCGTGCATTACGTGGATGAGGCAGCCAAGGCTGCGAATGCCCGCACGCTGCAGCATTTCCAGGCCATGAAATAACCCTGCAACTGCAGGCATCATCATCGTTTACCCGCGATCCATGCCACAATGCCCGCTGCCCTTAACGCAGACGGAGCATTCGGGATGTATCGCGGGGAACGGTTCAATGGCTACAGCCACCTGGCTGGCGCGGTGTTGGCCGCGGCAGGCATGGCGGTGCTGGTCACCTCATCGGCGCTCTATCACGACGCCTGGAAGGTGGTGAGTTCCGTCGTCTATGGCACCACACTGGTGCTGCTCTACACGATCTCCACCGTCTATCACAGCGTGCGCGGCCCGGCCAAGGACATCTTCCGCCGGCTCGACTACTGCGCGATCTACCTGCTGATCGCCGGCAGCTATACGCCGTTCGCACTGGTCACGTTGCGCGGCCCCTGGGGTTGGACGCTGTTTGGCATCAACTGGGGACTGGCGGCCATCGGCATCATCCAGGAACTATGGATTGGCCATCGCACCCGCGTGCTATCGCTGTCGATCTACGTGATCATGGGCTGGCTCGTGCTGATCGCGTTCCAGCCGCTGGCGGCGGCACTGCCCGCCGCGGGTCTGTACTGGCTCGTGGCCGGCGGTGCGATCTACACCGCCGGCATCGGCTTCTTCCTGTTCGACGAGAAGGTGCGCCACTTCCACGGCATCTGGCACCTGTTCGTGCTGGGTGGCAGCATCTGCCAGTTCATCAGCATCCTGTTCTACGTCGACTGACGCCGTCCTACTCCGCGGCGCCCTCGTGCGCCGCCACCATCTTGCGGCGCCTGGTTTTTTCGATCACGCCGCCGATCACGGGCCAGACCAGGATCGCTACCGCCAGCGCCATGATCGTGCCCACCAGGCCGTTCGACCAGAACACGTTCATCTCGCCCTGCGACATCAGCATGGTCTGACGGAATGAATCTTCGGCCCGGTCTCCAAGCACCAGTGCCAGCACCAGCGGCGCCAGCGGGTAATCGAGCTTCTTGAGCACGTAGCCGATCACGCCGAAGATCAACATCAGCCAGACGTCGAACATCGCGTTGTGCACGGTGAACGCGCCAATCGCGCAGACCACCAGAATCAGCGGCGCGATGATCGCGAACGGGATGCGCAGGATGGCGGCAAACAGCGGCACCGTCGACAGCACGACGATCAGGCCGGCCAGATTGCCCAGATACATGCTGGCGATCAGGCCCCACACGAAAGTCTTCTGCTCGGCAAACAACAGCGGCCCCGGCTGCAGCCCCCAGATCATCAGGCCACCGAGCAGCACCGCCGCCGTGGCGGACCCCGGAATACCCAGTGCCAGCATCGGCAGCAGCGCGCTGGTGCCGGCCGCGTGCGCGGCGCATTCAGGCGCGATAACGCCTTCGACATTGCCCTTGCCAAACGTGTCCCGCTTGCGGGAAAAACGCTTGGCCACGCCGTAGCCCATGAACGAAGCGGCCGTGGCACCGCCAGGCGTCACACCGAGCCAGCAGCCGATGATCGACGAACGGATCAGCGTCATCCAGTAGCGCGGCAGCTCGGCCCAGGTCTTCAGCACCACCTTGAGGTCGATGTTGGCGCGCTTGCCACGGAAGGCGATGCCTTCCTCCATCGTCATCAGGATCTCGCTGATGCCGAACAGCCCGATCACCACCACCAGGAAGTCGAAGCCCCGCAGCAGCTCCGTGGAACCGAACGTCATGCGCAGCGTGCCCGACACGGTATCCATGCCGACGGCCGCCAGCGCAAAGCCGATGCACATCGCAATCAGGATCTTGGCCTTGGATTCCTTGCCCATGCCGATGAAGCTGCAGAACGTGAGGAAGTAGACCGCGAAGAATTCCGGCGGGCCAAAGCGTAGCGCGAACTTCGCCACCATCGGCGCCAGAAACGTGATCAGCAGCACGCCGGCCAGCGCGCCCAGGAACGATCCCGTGAACGCGGATGTCAGCGCGCGCCCCGCTTCGCCCTGCTGCGCCATCGGATAGCCGTCGAACGTCGTGGCCACCGACCACGCCTCGCCCGGAATGTTGAACAGGATCGAGGTGATCGCACCGCCAAACAACGCGCCCCAGTAGATGCAGGACAGCATGATGATGGCCGACGTCGGCTCCATCGAAAACGTCAGCGGCAGCAGGATGGCCACGCCATTGGGGCCGCCCAGGCCGGGCAGCACGCCCACCACGATGCCCAGCAGAATGCCCACCAGCATCAGCCCGACGTTGTGCCACGACATCGCGACGGCAAAGCCGCCCATCAGTGCATTGAGTTCTTCCATGCGCTTCCCCTCAGAATCCAAAGGCCGCTTCGAGCGGCCCCTTGGGCAGCGGCACGCGGAACTGCATTTCGAAAATCCAGAACAGCACCGCATTGATGGCCACGCCGGTCAGCACGGCGCGCCACCACGCAAACTTGCCAATCGCCAGCATGAAGCCCGCGATGAAGATCGCGGATGCCACATAGATGCCCAGGAACGAGATCAGGGACACATACACGGTCAGCGGCACCAGGATCACGGCCACCTGCTTCAGTTGCGGCCAGGTCACGAACACCGCGTCGTTCGGCGTGCGCAAGGCCTGCCACAGCACGACCAGGCACGCGATAAAGATCAGCGCACCGATGCGCAGCGGGAAATAACCGGCCTGCGGGCCGTCGGGCGCCCAGCCGGCGCCGATCTGGTAGTTCGTCACCATCACCACCACCGCGCCGATGGCGATCAGGATGGCCATGCCGATTTCGGCAGCGCGCACCGTGATCGCCGCCGGCGCGGCAGCGTCATGCGTTGGATTGCTCATTGGGTCTGTCTCCCCATTCTGTTTTGACTCCCCTCTCTCATCTGCGGGAGAGGGGAGCAAACCATCAGCCATCAAACGGCGCTTATTTCGCCGCCACGAAACCCGCTTCCTTGATGATGTCCTTATGGCGCGTCTCGTCCGCGGTCAGGAACTCGGTCAGCTTCTGGCCCGTGATGAAATCGTTCTTGAGCGCGTTCTTCTCGAGGTATTCCTTCCACTCGGGCGTGGCCACTACCTTCTGCATCAGCTCCACGTAGAACTTCTGCTGATCCGGCGTGACGCCACCGGGCAGCATGAACACGCGCAGCATCTGGTATTGCACGTCCAGCCCCTGCTCCTTGCAGGTCGGGATGTCGTGCCAGCTCTGGGTTCCCGTGACCTTGGTGGTGTACTGCATGCGCTCCGGCGCGTACACGCACAGCGCGCGATGCTCGCCGGCGCGCCACTGTCCGATCGACTCGGAAGGATTGTTGACGTTGGAGTCGATATGCTTGCCCGACAGCTGCGTCGCGGCCTCGCCGCCACCCTTGTACGGGATGTAGATAAAGCGGACGCCTGCCTTGCGCTCCGTCTGTGCGGTGATGATCTGGTCTTCGCGCTTGGAACTCGTGCCGCCCATCTTGAACTTGCCCGGCGTCTTTTTCACTTCGGCCAGATAGTCGGACGGCGTCTTGTATGGGTCCTGGGCATTGGTCCAGAGCACGAACTCGTCCATCGCCACCATCGCCACCGGCGTCAGGTCGCGCCAGTTGAACGGGAGCTGGCTGATCATCGGCACCGTATAGAGCGCTGACGACGTGACCAGCAGCTTGTGCGCGTCGCCCTTCGATGCCTTGGTATCCATCAACCCTTCAGCGCCGCTGGCACCGGCCTTGTTCACGACGATCATGGGCTGGTTCATCAGCTTGTGCTTGGCGATGATGCCCTGGATCGAGCGCGCCATCTGATCCGATGCACCGCCCGCGCTGAATGGCACGATCACTTCCACAGGCTTGGTCGGTTCCCATGCAAAAGCCGGCGCGGCGGCCAGCGCGACACCAAACAGCGAGGCGCACGCAAGCGCGCGC
>DAIOET010000216.1:0-6892 GCA_036746135.1 Cupriavidus sp. | reverse complement strand
CGCACTACTGCGGCGTGTTCTCGCACAAGAGCAGCCACGGCATCGTGCCGCTGCGTGGCCACGGCAATGGCCGCGCCGGGTTTGCCGCGCAGGACATCAATGTGGCCGGCCCCGTGGCGCGCAGCGCGCGTGACCTGGAACTGGTGCTGCGCGCCATCGCCGGGCCGGATGCCGCCGAGGCGTGCGCGTGGCAGCTTGACCTGCCCCCATGCGATCACACGCGACTGACTGACTTCCGCGTGGCCGTGCTGCCGAGCCATCCGCTGGCCGAAGCGGACGCCACGGTCCGTGGCGCCATCGAACGGGTCGGGCATTGGCTGGAGCAGGCCGGCGCGCAGGTGGCCTGGAACGTCCGGCCCGATTTCGACGCCGCGCAGCTATGGCGCACCTACGTGCTGCTGTTGCGCGCCACGACGTCGCTGCACATGGATGACGCTGCGTTTGCCGATGCGGTGCAGCGTGCCGGCAACCCCGATGGCGACGATGCCGATTACGCAACGATGCAGTTCACGGGCGCCGCGCTGAGCCATCGGCACTGGCTGCTGATGCAGCCCACCCGCGAAGCGTTTGCGCGCGCGTGGAATCGGTTCTTCGGCGACTACGACGTCCTGCTGTGTCCCGCCGCGTCCACCACGGCATTTCCGATCGACGAGCAGGGCGAGCCGTGGCAGCGCACGATCACCGTCAATGGCCGGCCGTGGCCGCTGACGTCCCAGCTGTTCTGGGCCGGCCATTCGGGGCTGTGCGGGCTGCCGTCGACGGTCGCGCCGATCGGCCCCGCCAGCGACGGCCTGCCCGTGGGCGTGCAGATCGTGGCGCGGCGCTATGGAGATCTCACTTCGCTGCGGTTTGCGCAACTGCTTGAAGACGCGGGCTACGCGTTCCGCCCGCCACGCATCTGACGATCATCGCTAAAGAGAAAAGGGGAGGGCGATCATGCTGGACTGGTTCAGGGAGTTGTCGCGCGCGGAGCGCAAGGGATTCTATGGAGCGTTCCTGGGGCATGCGGTCGACGTGTTCGACTTCATGATCTATTCGTTCCTGATTTCGACGCTGCTCGCGCAGTGGGGCATGAGCAAGTCGATGGCCGGCGCCATCGTCACGTGGACGCTGGTGTCGTCGCTGGTCGGCGCGGTTGGGGCCGGGTTGCTGGCCGACCGCTTTGGCCGCGTGCGCGTGCTGCGCTGGACGATCCTGGTCTTCGCGGTGTCATGCTTCCTGTGCGGTATCGCCAATTCACCGGAACAGCTGATGGTGTTCCGCATGCTGCAGGGGCTGGGCTTTGGCGGGGAATCGTCGCTGTGCATGGTGCTGGTGACCGAGCTGATCCGCAACCCGGCGCATCGTGGCAAGTATTCGGGCTTTACGGCCAGCAGCTATTCGTTTGGCTGGGGCGGGGCGGCCATCGCCTACGCCATCACGTTCAGCCTGTTCGAGCCGGAAGTGGCATGGCGCGTCTGCTTCTTCCTCGGCATCCTGCCCGCGCTGGTGGTGGTCTATCTGCGCCGCAATCTGCAGGAACCCGAAGTCTTTCTGAAGAGCCGGGCCGAGCGCATCGCGGCATCGCCCGCCGCCGATCTGGCACGTGTGTTCCGCAAGCCGCTGCTGCGCAAGACCCTGCTGTGCAGCCTGCTGTCCGGCGGCATGCTGGGTGCCTACTACGCGATTGCCACGTGGCTGCCCACATTCCTGAAGACCGAGCGCGGGTTGTCGGTGTTCGGCACCAGTTCGTACCTGGCCGTGACGATCCTTGGCTCGCTGGTCGGCTACGTGGCGGGTGCCTATGCCACCGACCGCTGGGGCCGCCGGTTGACCTATATCGCGTTCGCGGCCGGTGCGTTCGTGATGGCCATGATCTACATGGTGATCCCGGTCTCGAACACGTCGATGCTGTTCCTGGGCTTTCCGCTTGGTGTGCTGATGCAGGGCGTGTTCTCGGGCATCGGCGCCACGATCTCCGAGTCGTATCCGAGTAGCGTGCGTGCCACGGGCTACGGCGTGTCGTACAACCTGGGTCGTGTGATCGGATCGTTCTTTCCGCTGGCCGTGGGCTGGCTCAGCAGCGGGCGCACGTCGCTGGCCCTGGCGATTGCGATGGTGGCCGGCGTCGGCTATGCGCTGGTGATGGTGTCCGCGGCGCTGCTGCCGGAAACATCAGGAATCGACCTTGGGCAGGCCGGTGGCGGCGACGACGCCGACGAAGCGTTGCAGCCCGCCCAAGCGGCGACCGCGATGACGCAGACGGCCCCGGCGGGCAAGCCGGCCTGAAATCGGCAGCGATGGGTTTGACCTCGATACAACAGTTGCCGCATCACTTTTAAGCTGCTGCTTACCAGCGGCTGTCCCGGGCCTATAATGGCTGCTCCGCCATCGGCCACGTGTTTCGCGTGGCCGATGGTCCTTCCTGACGGCAATCCCGCGCAAGACGGCCTGCCGTACCGTCTCTTCTCATCTCGCCATGACACCCCGACAGTCGTCCCCGGTGTGGTTGCGCCTTTGGCATCGCTTTGCCGAGGTGGAGCGCAACGCCTTTCTAGAAGGTGCACGATTCTTTGCGCCTTCACTGCCCGCGGTATTTTCGTGGGGCCTGGTCACCGGGGTGGCCATGAGCAAGTCGGCGCTGACCGTGCCCGAGGCCATCGGCATGTCGCTGCTGGTCTATGCCGGATCGGCGCAGCTTGCCGTGCTGCCGCTGTTTGCCGCCGGCATGCCGATCTGGACGGTCTGGCTGACGGCCGCCGTGGTCAACCTGCGCTTCGTGATCTTCAGCGCCGCGCTGCAGCCGCACTTCAACTATCTGCCGGGCTGGCGCCGCACGCTGCTGGGCTTCTTCAACGGCGACCTGCATTTTGTCTACTTCATGCAGCGCTATGCCGAGCCCGGGTACGCGCCGGGCAAGGAAGGCTACTTCTGGGGCATGGCGCTGATCAACGGCGCCACGTGGCAGGTGTCGTCGATCGTCGGCATCCTGCTGGCGAGCATGTTCCCCGACAGTTGGGGCCTGGCGCTGGCGGGCACGCTGGCGCTGATTCCGGTGATGATCGCCACGATCAATTCGCGCTCGACGCTGATGGCCGTGGTGGTGTCGGCAGTGGTGGCGCTGCTGTGCTTCGATCTGCCGTATCGCCTGGCGCTGGTGATTGCCGTGGTGGCCGCCATCGCGGCCGGCATGGCCAGCGACGAAATGGCCGCGCGGGCGACGCTGCGGGGCATCCGCGCGCGCAAGGGCGGCCAGCCGACGGGGGACCAGGCATGAGTCATCTGGAAACCTGGATCGCCATCGTCGGCATGACCGTGGTTACCGTGCTGTCCCGTGCGCTGTTCCTGATGGCGGGAGAACGCGTGACCGTGCCGGACCGCATTCAGCGCGCGCTGCGCTATGCGCCGGCCGCGGCGCTGGCCGCGATCATTCTGCCGGACCTGCTGACCTTCGAGGGTCACTTCACGATTTCACCGGGCAACGACAAACTCATGGCCGGCGTGGCTGCCACCATGTTCTACGTGTTCACGAAGCGCATGGTCGGCATGATCGTGGTCGGCATGGTGGTGTACACCGCGCTGCGGCTGCTGGGCTAGGCGGCTTTGGACGCCTGGCTGTCCGGCTCGGCCAGGATGCTGGCCAGGCGCGTCAACAGGTGAGCGAGCTGGGCCTGCGTGCTGGTGCTGGTCTTGGTAAAGATCGACTTCAGCTGTGATCGCCCGGTCTCGCGCTTGATGCCGAGCTGGATGCACGCGTCGGGCAGGCCCACGCCCGTGGCCAGCAGCACGGCCAGGCGGTTTTCGGCGGGTGTCAGACCGAACAGGTCTCGCAGCACGGGCGGCACCGCGCGTGGCGGACCGTGGCTTTCGTGGATCGCCACCAGGATCGGCTGGCCTTCCCACTCCGATGACAGATACAGCGAAGGCGTCAGCGCCACGGCCACGATCTGCGCCGCGCGGCCATCCGCGCCGATGGCCTGGATGGCCTGGGCCGGCTGCAACATGCCAGGGTCGCACAGCGACCGGACCACATCGCTGAACGGGCGCGACAGGCGCCAGCCATTGCCGTTGCCATTTCCAATGCCATTCCCGTTCGGCGGCGGTGCGTCATGGGTCTCCACCGGCAGCAGGCGGCTTGCCCAGGGCCGGCCGGCCGCGTTGGCCAGCAGCACCTTGCCTGATTCGGCAAGCACGATGACCCCGAACGGCAGTCGATTGAGCAGATCGGCCGATACGTGGCCCTGTTCCGCCACCGCATGGGTGCGGTCCCGCAGGATCATCGCCTCTCGCAAATGCGGTATGGCCCAGTCCAGCTCCCGCGCATCGGCCTCCGAATAGCCTTCCTCGCTGGCCGGGCGCTGGAGCGCAAGGTAGATCTCGCGCGTCGGGCTGCGGTCGATCAGACAGGCCATGACCGAGGTCTGCGTCACGACGTCATACGATTCGCCGCGGAATGCGTCGTGAGGTGCCGCGGCGCCTGCCATGTCGCGCCGGTCGATGTGCCAGCCGCCCACGGACATGGCGCTGTAGGTGCGATACGGCGGCGGCACGATGGCCAGGTTGTCGGGGGCGCGATTGACCAGGTGCCGCACCTGCACGGTCTGTTGCCGGGTGTCCAGTACCAGCAGCGATACCTGGATGCTGCCGCTCAGTTCACATAGCCTGTGGAGACTGCGTTGCCACGCCAAGGGTTCGAAAATGCCCTGGTAGAGGCCGCGAATGGTCTCGTGCATGTCACCGTGGTTCATCGGTTGCTTCCTTCGTTTCTTGTCTTGGCGAACGCGCGGGAGGAGGGTATCCGCCGCGTTTCGCTGCCTGCCGGAGCCAGAAGTTGTTCTACGCTCTCAGGCTTTCGAATGGGGGCGTTGCAGAAGGCGCGTGGCCGCTCAACCTCCGTCGAGCGTGGTGGCCAGCCGGGTCAGCAGGTGCGTGAACTGCGCCTGGCTGGTGCAGCCCGTCTTGAGGAAGATCGACTTGAGCTGGGTTCGCGCGGTCTCGTGGCGGATGCGCATTTGCCGGGCCGCTTCGGGCAGGCCCTCGCCCGTTGCCAGGCGGGATGCAAGACGGGTCTCGGCCGGTGTCAGGGCAAACAGGGTCCGAAGCACCGTGTCGAGCAATACCGAGGGGGCGCCCGCTTCATGCACGACGACGAGCGCCGCCGGCTGCTGCCACTGCGCGGCAAAGGCGTGCGTGGCGGGCAGCGGCAAGACCAGGACATCGGCCTGCTTGCCCTGGCCATCGGTCGCGCGGGCCGCTTGCGCGCCAAGCGGATTGGCCGGATTGCATGCCGCCTGCACCATCTCGGCAAACGGGCGCGACAGCTGCCAGCTGGCCGTTTTGCCAGAGGGATCGAGCCGGCGTGCCCAGCGCTCGCCAGCCATATTGGCTAGCAGCAGTTGCCGGTCGGGCGTGTAGACGGCCACGGCGAATGCCATCCGCTCCAGCAGCCGGGCCGACAGCGAGGCCATCGTCGACAGCGCCAGCGTCCGGTCGCGCATGGCGATGGCGCTGCGCATATGGGGAATGACCCAGTCGAGCTTGCGAGTGTCTTCGCCGGAAAACTCGTCCTGCGACAGCGCGCGCTGCATCGAAAAGTAGACCTCGTAGTGCGGCTGCCTTTCCACCAGGCACGCTACATACGATCGCAACTCGAACCGGTTGAAGAAATCGCGGTAGAACGGATGACGCGCCATAGCCTGCGGGCCAAGGTCGCGCGCGTCGATGTACCAGGCGCCCGGCACCAGCCGGGGCGCGAACGCCTTGGCCGGATCAATGGTCTGGAAATCGTTTTCATAGGCGGCGAACAGTTCCGGAACCGGGTTGACGATCTCGTTGACGGTCACCTGGTCGCGTACCGTGTCCCATATCATCATCGACGCATGGGCCGTGTCCGCGATCTCGGTCAGGGCGCGCAGGCTTCGCTGCCACGCGGCCGGATCGAGGACGCCTTCGTACAATCCGCGGATGGCACCGTGGATGGCGGCTTGCTCCATCTGACTACCCCCTTGCATTCACGTACGACAATCCTTCCCGCGTGTCCGTCGTTACACGTCCGCGGAAATGGTTGAGGCGCCAGTCTGCCGCCGGCTGCCAATCTATGTACTAGAACTAATAAAAATGATTCTATAGCCTAACAATGCATACGTTTAGTACATTAACCGTACATTAACCGAAGCTACAGGCGCCCGGGGCAGGGATGTGCCCCTCCTAAAGTGGGGGTGTCATCCCGCCGTCATGGAATGGGTGAGGCGGCCGAGGCCGGGAAGGCGCAAATCCGTAACGGCGATCAGGTAAAATGCCGGTTTCCCCGATTTCTGTGGACGGTTGTATGCCGTCCGCGTCCCCGCTCTTATTGCCATGACCTCTGTTCTGCGTCTTACCGATCTCATTTCCCAAGGCAAACTCTCCGGCAAGCGTGTGTTTATCCGCGCCGATCTGAACGTGCCGCAAGACGACGCAGGCAATATCACGGAAGACACCCGCATCCGCGCCTCGGTGCCGGCCATCCAGGCTTGCCTGGATGCCGGTGCGGCAGTGATGGTGACGTCGCATCTGGGCCGCCCGACCGAAGGTGAGTTCAAGCCCGAGGATTCGCTGGCCCCGATCGCCGCGCGCCTGTCCGAACTGCTGGGCAAGCCCGTCAAGCTGGTGCAGAACTGGGTCGACGGCGTCGAAGTGGCGCCCGGCCACGTGGTGCTGCTGGAAAACTGCCGCGTGAACAAGGGCGAGAAGAAGAACAGCGACGAGCTGGCTCAGAAGATGGCCAAGCTCTGCGACGTCTATGTCAACGATGCTTTCGGCACCGCGCACCGCGCCGAAGCCACGACCCACGGTATCGCCAAGTTCGCCCCGATCGCCTGCGCCGGCCCGCTGCTGGCCGCCGAGATCGATGCGCTGGGCCGTGCGCTGGGCC
>DAIOET010000215.1:0-6913 GCA_036746135.1 Cupriavidus sp. | reverse complement strand
GCTGCGCGAACATCTCGGCCGGAATCGGCATGTCCTTGGCGTTCGGCATGCCACGTTGCTCGAGGTCGCGGCGAGCCATTTCCACCAGACGCTCCTGATCCTGCTCGATCAGTGCCTTGGGCACGTCCAGCTCGCTCACCTTCAGCAGCGCTTCCATGACCTGATCCTTCAGCATGGCGTGCGTGCGGCGCTTGACTTCGCGCTCCAGGTTTTCGCGGATGTCGGCGCGCATCTTTTCCACGCTGCCGTCGGCAATGCCGAGCGACTTGGCGAAGGCGTCGTCCACTTCCGGCATGTGCGCCCACTCGACCTTCTTCAGCGTAATCGTGAAATCAGCGGTCTTACCGGCCACTTCCTTGCCGTGGTAGTCCTCGGGGAAGGTCAGCGGGAAAGTCTTTGCCTCGCCTTCCTTCAGGCCCAGCGTGGCTTGTTCGAACTCGGGCAGCATGCGGCCTTCGCCCAGCACGTACACGAAATCCTCGGCCTTGCCGCCGGCGAATTCGACGCCGTCGATCTTGCCGACGAAGTCCACCGTGACGCGGTCGCCGTTCTGGGCGGTCACGTCGCCGCCGCCGTCGCCGTGGGCGCCGGACTCACCGCGATGGTGGAAGTGCACGCGCTGCTTGCGCAGGATGTCGACGGTCTTGTCGATCTCGGCGTCGCCGATTTCGGTCTTCGTACGGGTCACTTCGGCCGAAGCCAGCTCGCCGATCTTGACTTCCGGATACACCTCGAACGTGGCTTCGAAAGCCAGTTCGTCTTCAGCCACGCCTTCGGTCTTGATGTCGAACTTCGGCTGACCGGCTACCTTCACTTCCTGAGCCTGGGTGATGTCGAAGAACTTGCGGGCGGCCTTGTCGAAGCGCACTTCGAATTCCACCTGCTGGCCATACTGCTTCTCGACCATCTTCATCGGCACCTTGCCCGGACGGAAGCCGGACATTTTCACGGTCTTCGACAGACGTGCCAGGCGTTCCTGGGTTTCCTTCTGCACTTCGGCCTTGGGGATAGCCAGGGTCACCTTGCGGTCCAGCTTGCCGAGGTTTTCAATGACGTTCGACATGGTCGTTAATCCAATCCAGAAATAGTTGTTGTCAGCGCAACCGTCTGCGCGCCTGCCGCCTGATCGCGGCCAGTGCCCGCGAGCGGAGGTCTCCGCGCAAACGGAAAACGCGGATTATCGCACGGTTTTGGTTCGCTTCCGGCAGTTTTTACCCTAGTCAGTCCTGTTCCGGGTCCAGCGCCTGATCATGACGCAGCGCGCGCAGCAGCAGGCGGGCCGGGTCGATCGCATCCGCCAGGTCCGTCTCCAGCGGCAGCGGCTCGCCTTCGAGCTGGCAAGCAATCAGTTCCGCACCCAGAGCTGCCCATGTAAGGCCGCGCGAACCATATGCAAGGGCCCCGTACAAGCCGGGCATGCGCGGCACATCGCGCAAATGGGCACCGCGCAACGCACCAGCATGCGCCAGCGCCTGCGTCTCATCGACCATGCGGCCGATCAGTGGCAGGCGGTTGTGCGTCACCGTGCGCACGCCGACGTGGCCGCGCAGGGTGGCAGGATCGATCGTCGCCAACGCGGCGGACCGGTCCGGCAACAGCGACTTCAGCCGGCCAAGGTTCGCGGCGTGCACCTCGACACTTTCGGCAAGCGGCCCTGCGTCAGGTTGATAGCTGGAACCGACGCGCACGCCGCCGTCCGCGCCGGGCGGCAGCAGGTAACCGCTGCCCGTCACCACGCAATCGGGCCAACCGCCCAGCATTTCGACCTGCCCCGCATCGAGGTCGGTCAGTTGCCCTCTTATGCGCCGGAGTGCCAGGAAGCGGCCCGGCACCAGGCGCTCGGCCTCATGCGCATTGGCCAGCACCAGCACTGGCGCGCTGGCCAGCACCGCTCCCGAGGCATCCCTGGCGTGCCACACGCCATCGGTATGTTCGATGCTGGCGACGTGACTCTGGAACCGGGCGTCCACATGCTTGCCGGCGGCCGCCAGCTGGGCGCGACAGATGTCCGGCGGAGCCACCCAGCCGCCGCGCGGAAACCAGAGTCCGCCGCGTGGCACCGTGGCGCCATGCCGCGCAGCCGCCTCTTCGGGCGACATCCAGCGCACGAACGACTCCGGAAAACCCAACGCATCCAGCGCGGCACGCTGCGCGTCGTCCTCCGAATCGTCCTCGCCAATCTGGAGCACGCCACTGCCATGCCACCCAACCGGCTGACCCGCCTCGGCCAGCGCCTGCCACGCTTGCAGCGCATACAGGTTCCCGGCACGGGACAGCCGCGACAGCAAACTGTCATCGGCGGACACATGCGCGTGCATTGCCGCCGCGCGATGGCTTGACGTCTGGCGCGCCGGCGCATCATGTGCGTCCAACAGCGTGATACGCCAGCCGCGCGCCGCCAGTCTTTCGGTCACGGCGCAACCCGCAAGCCCTGCTCCGATAACGATGGCATGCCGCTCCGGCCAGCGGGCGGCGTCCGGCGGCGAGTGCCGGCGGTTCTTCCAGGCCGGGGCGAAACGGGCGACGGTCATATCGCGCTTGCCGCCGAAGCCAGGCGATTTATTGACTTCGAAGCCGGTCACCTGCAGGCCCCGTCGCACGAATCCGGCTGCCGTATAGGTGGCCAGCGTGGCGCCCATGCGCGCCAGCCGCGCGAGTCCGCGAAACACGGTATCCGACCACATATCGGCATTGCGCGCTGGCGAAAAGCCGTCCAGATAGAACGCGTCGGCGCCAACCATGAGCTTCGGCAGCACGGCTTCCACGTCACCAAATGCCAGCGTGAGCGTGACCGCCCCACCCTCGAATGTCAGGCGATGCAGTCCCGGCAGCGCATCGGGCCACTGTTGCTGGAGCTGTTGCGCCAGCGGCACCAGGTCGCCCAGGCCGGCGTGTAGCTGCGCCAGCCCTTCGCGCGTGAACGGGTGCTTCTCGATGGATACGAAATGCAGGCGCCCGCAGCGCGACGCGTCGTCGCGCCACGCCTGCCAGGTGGCCAGGAAGTTCAGCCCCTGCCCGAAGCCGGTTTCGACGATGACGAACTGGTCACGTCCGGCCCAGTTGCCGGGCAGGCCATTGCCTGCCAGGAAAACGTGCTGCGCCTGCGCAAGCCCGCCGGCGGTGCTGTGATAGACATCGTCGTAACGCGGGGAATACGGGATGCCCTGATCGGAAAGAATGGGCGCTGCGGACTCGATGGCTCGCGACATGATGATCGGGAATACGGCCGGAAATGGCGGCGGATGGTAGCATAGCGCCCTTCGCGCGCGCTGCCCGTCAGGCCTTATCTGACCCAAGTTTGCGCGCCGTCATCCCGCCTTGCCATGCTCAGTTATCGTCACGCCTTCCACGCCGGCAACCATGCCGATGTCCTCAAGCACGCCGTCGTCGTCCAGTTACTGGATTACCTGACGCAGAAGGACAAGCCGTTCTGGTACGTCGACACGCATGCGGGTGCCGGCCTCTACGCGCTGGACCACGCCTACGCGCAGAAAAAATCGGAATTTGAAACCGGTATCGGCCCACTCTGGCGGGCGGCGGCCAATGGCCAGGCTCTGCCAGAGATGCTCGAAGCCTACCTGGACCAGGTGCGCGAGCTGAACCAGGATGGCAGCCTCAAGCACTACCCAGGCTCACCGTGGCTGGCGTGGCAAATGCTGCGCGAACCTGACCGCCTGCGCCTGTTCGAACTGCACAGCACCGAGATCCAGGTGCTGCGCGACAACTTCCGCGGCGCGGGCCGCAAGGTGATGCTGTACGACGGTGACGGCTTCAACGGCATCCGCGCCATCCTGCCGCCCCCGCCGCGCCGTGCGCTGGTGCTGATCGATCCTTCCTACGAAGACAAGCAGGACTACGCCCGCACGCTCGATACGCTGAAAGCCGGCCTGGAGCGATTCGCCACGGGCGTCTACGCGATCTGGTATCCGGAAGTCCAGCGCCGCGAATCCACCCAGTTGCCCGCGCAACTGAAGCGCCTGCCGCTCAAGAGCTGGCTGCACGTGACGCTGACCGTCAAGCACCCGGTGGAAGGCGGACTGGGCCTGCATGGCAGCGGCATGTTCGTGGTCAACCCGCCGTGGACGCTCAAGGCCGCGCTGCAGGAAGCGATGCCCAAGCTCGTCGAACTGTTGGGCCAGGACGGCGGCGCGACGTTTACGCTCGAATCGCTCGATAACTGAAGACCAGCCCGATGCCGATGCCGATGACATCGGCCAGCAGGTCGAGCCATGAGGCATCGCGATAGGTCGTCAGCGATTGCAGGCATTCGATCAAGGCGCCGTAGGCGACCAGCGCCGCCACCACGTGCCAGCTTCGCCCTGGCCAGCCGCGCAGGCCCAGTATCGCCAGCACGCCGAAGGCCAGCAGATGGTTGGTCTTGTCCCAGCCCGTGGAAGGCTCGGGGATGTCGGGCGGCAGCAGCGAAAGCACCAGCACGGCAAGCGCGCAAAGGCCGAACAGCAGGCGGAAGTGGACGGACGTCAGACGTAGCACCGAAGTAAATCGCGGAATGTAATGGCAGCGAGGATCCTACAGGATGCCGCCGCGTTCTGTGGTGCGCAGCACAGAGCGGTGTAGGCGTTTGCCCGATACCGCCCGGATGCCGACCCGCGCGAGACTGATGAAATGGATCCACGCCTGGAGATTCATCATGGCTGACAACATACTTGTGGTACCCACGGAGCGTAACGGCTGGGTTGTCGAGGTGGAAGGCACGGACGGCGCAACCTCGCACTATCCGTCACAGGAAGAAGCCATTGCCGCTGCCAGGGAAAAGGCCAGGCAAGACAGGGTGGAACTGATTATCTATGGCCCCGATGGCCAGATTCAGGAACGCGACGACTTCCGTTGATCCGCCCTCGCAGGCGGCGTCCAGAAGCCACGATTGCCGCCCGGAGGATTTGCGATAGGATGGCGCTCGATACCCACGCCATCGCAAGGAAGATCCGCGCTTGCCCGAAGCCCTCTCCTCCAGCCTCTCTGGTGAGTTTCCCACCTTTGATACGTCCGATTTCGCCGGCGATGGGTCGTTCTATTTCGACCTCGTGCGGTTGCAGGACCGCGACGACATTCCGCGCGGCTTCCTGCACAGGCACAACTACTATCACCTGCTCTGGATGACGCGGGCGAGCGGCACGCACATGCTCGACTTTGCGCATTTCGACGTGTGCGACCATTCGGTGTTCTTCCTGTCGCCAGGCCAGGTCCATGCGTGGACGTCATCGGTCAAGCCTTATGGCTACGTGCTGAACTTCAGCACCGACTTTTTCGCGCGGATGTTCCCGCGCGCCGATGATGTCGCAAAATTCCCGTTCTTCCATCCATCCCAAGGCAACAGCGCGCTCTATCTGACTCAGGCCGAGCATGACGCCCTGCTGCCCTTGCTGGGCGACATGGAGCGCGAGGCGCGCGATCGCCAGCCCGGCTTTACCGATGTGGTGCAAGCCAGCCTGCTGATCCTGCTCACGCGACTGCGCCGCCTGCGCCCCGACAACTGGCAGGCTGGCGACGTTGGCCCGCATCAGGCGCTCACGCGCCGTTTCACGATGCTGGTGGAAACCCACTATCTGCGCTTTGCAACGATCGGCCAATACGCCGAAGCGCTATGCGTCAGCGAGCGTCAACTCAACGACGCGGTCAAGCGGACCTTGGCACGCACGGCCAGTCAGGTGGTACAGGAACGCGTGGTGCTGGAAGCCAAGCGCTGGCTCAGCAATACCGAAACCGGCATCGCCGAGATTGCCTTCCGCCTCAATATCGAAGACCCGGCCTACTTTGCGCGCTTCTTCAAGAAACAGACCGGCCTGACGCCGGGCGAATTCCGCCGCAAGCACTGCCGGCCGCTGGAATAGCGCGCGAAAAAGTCCAATACAACGTCTGATCCGTCCTAACGCCACTGCCCCGCAGTTGCGTAGAGTGTGCCGCATGGTCGTCAGAACCAGAGGCACAGGAGACAGGATGCATAAAGCAATCGCCGTATGGCGGGGCCTTGCCGTGGCCACCGCGCTGGTCGTCACTACATTTAACGCGATGGCGGAGTACCCGGACCGTCCCTTGCGCATCATCGTACCGTTCGCCGCTGGCGGCGCCACCGACGTGATTGCGCGCACCGTGGCGCAAGCCATGTCGGCCCGGCTTGGCCAGTCGGTGGTGGTGGAGAACAAGGCCGGCGCCAACGGCAATATCGGCGCCGTCTCGGCCGCCCGCGCGGACGCGGATGGATACACGCTGCTGATGGCCACATCGAGCCACGCCATCAACGCATCGCTGTACCAGAAGCTCAACTACAGTCTCACGCGCGATTTCGTCGGTTTGTCGAACCTGGCGTCGGTACCCCTGCTGCTTGTGGTGAATCCGTCGGTACCGGTCAATTCGGCGAGCGAACTCGCCGCCTATGCCAAAGCCCATGCCGGCCGCGTCAACTACGCGTCGGGCGGCACCGGTACCGCGTCGCACCTGGCCGGGCAGCAGTTCAGCACACTGGCCGGCGCAACGATGACGCACGTGGCCTACAAGGGTGGATCGCAGGCGCTCAATGACGTGATGGGCGGCCAGGTTCAAATCATGTTCGCCAACCTGCCCGAAGTGCTCGCACAGGTGCAGAGCGGCAAGCTCAAGGCGCTCGCGGTCACCGGCAACAAGCGCCATGCCGCCCTGCCCGACGTACCGGCTTTCTCCGAAACACCATTCCCGGCGATGACCGCCCGGTCGTGGTTCGGTCTGTTCGCCCCGGCCGGCACGCCACCGGCAGCCGTCGAAAAACTGTCGCAGGCCATCGTCCAGAGCGTGGCCGATCCATCCGTCAAGGAACGGCTCAAGGGACTCGGCGCCGACCCAGTGGGCGATGACCACGCCGCATTCCAGAAATACGTGAACCAGGAGGTGTCGCGCTGGGCCGTGCTGGTCAAGCAGT
>DAIOET010000214.1:0-6920 GCA_036746135.1 Cupriavidus sp. | reverse complement strand
TCGACGTGATCCGGGCCTCGGACTGGATCGTCGACCTGGGTCCGGAAGGCGGCGACGCTGGCGGGCAGGTGTTGTGCGTGGGCACGCCCGAGATGGTCAAGGGCTGCGCCGATTCGCACACGGGTCACGCGCTGCTGGCGTATGACAAGGCCCTGGGCGAATCGGGAACGCTGGCCGCCGAGCGTGAGGAACAGGACCGGCATGGCAAGCCGCTGCAGGCGGCCGTGCAGGCCGCGCGGGCGCGCCGTGCCGTGGAAGGCGAGGGCGTGGTACGCATCGTCAACGCGCACGAGCACAACCTCAAGGCGCTCAACGTCGATATCCCGCACGGCAAGTTCAATGTGATTACCGGTGTGTCGGGGTCGGGCAAGTCGACGCTGGCGTTCGACATCCTGTTCCACGAAGGGCAGCGCCGCTACCTGGAATCGTTGAACGCCTATGCGCGGTCGATCGTGCAACCGGCGGGCCGGCCCGAGGTGGACGCGGTCTATGGCATTCCGCCGACGGTGGCTATCGAGCAGCGGCTGTCGCGTGGCGGCCGCAAGAGTACCGTGGCGACCACGTCCGAGGTCTGGCACTTTCTGCGCCTGCTTTACGTCAAGCTCGGCATCCAGCATTGCGTGCACGACGGCGCACCGGTGACCTCGCAGAGTCCGGCATCGATCGCGGCGCAGCTATTGCGCGACTATCGTGGCCAGCATGTCGGCCTGCTGGCGCCGCTGGTGGTGAACCGCAAGGGCGTTTACACGGATCTGGCCAAGTGGGCGAAGGCGCGCGGCAATACGCACCTGCGCGTCGATGGCGAATTCCTGCCCGTGGACCCGTGGCCGCGCCTGGACCGCTTCCGTGAGCACACGATCGAACTGCCGGTTGGCGATATCGTCATTTCGCCGGATCACGAAGCCGAGCTGCGTGCGCTGCTGGACCAGACGCTGGAGCTGGGCAAGGGCGTGATGCACCTGCTGGCACCGCTCGACGGGTTGCACGACGCCATGCACAACGGCAAGGGCTCGGGCAAGGTCGGCGAGACGAAGGTATTTTCGACCAAGCGCGCCTGCCCGGTTTGTGGCACGAGCTATCCCGAACTCGATCCGCGCATGTTCTCGTACAACAGCAAGCATGGCTGGTGCGGCACCTGCGTGGGCACGGGTCTGGCGCTGACGGGCGAGCAGCGCGCCGTGTACGACGACACCGTGCTGGGCGGCGACGACCGAGGCCGCGAGCAGAGCCTGCCGTCCGAAGAACAGGAACCGGAAGGCGTGGGCGATACGCCATGCCCGGACTGTGGCGGCACACGCCTGAACCACGTGGCGCGAGCGGTGACATTCGATACCAACGCCATTTCCGATGTGGCGCAATGGACCGTGTCCGATACGCGCCGCTGGATCGACGGCCTGCGGCTGAAGGGCCGCGACGCCGAGATTGCGCGGGATGTGGTGACCGAAATCGCCAGCCGCCTGCAGTTCCTGGAAGAGGTGGGGCTTGGTTACCTGAGCCTGGACCGGGCCGCGCCGAGCCTGTCGGGTGGCGAGGCGCAGCGTATCCGCCTGGCGGCGCAGCTGGGCAGCAACCTGCAAGGCGTCTGCTACGTGCTCGACGAGCCGACCATCGGCTTGCATCCGCGCGACAACCAGATCCTGCTCGATGCGCTGCGCAAGCTCGGCGACAAGGGCAATACGCTGGTGGTGGTGGAGCATGACGAAGACACGATCCGCCGGGCCGACCACATCATCGATATCGGCCCCGGCGCCGGCAAGCGCGGGGGCAACCTGGTGGCACAGGGCGGCGTGGCCGCGTTGTCGGCCGCGGCTGATTCCACCACGGGCAGGTTCCTGGCCCAGCCCATGATTCACCCATTGCAGCCGCGCCGGGCGGTCAAGCCCGCGCGTGCCGGCAAGGAAGCCGAGCCGGCGCAATGGCTGACCGTCCACGGTGCAAATCTGCACAACCTGCGCGAAGTGACCGCGCGGATTCCGCTGGGCCGTCTGGTGGCTATCACGGGCGTGTCGGGGTCGGGCAAGTCCACGCTGGCGCGCGATGTGCTGATGACAAACCTGCTTGACGCGGTAGGCCGCTCGGTCATGTCGTCGCCCGCCACGCGCCGGGCACGCGCCGCAGCGGAGAAAGCGGGCAAGCCCACCGCGACGAAGTCGCTCAGCGTGGAACACGCCTGGCACGGCTGCGAAGGCATCAGCGGATGGGAGTCGATCGATCGCGTGCTGGAAGTGGACCAGACCCCGATCGGCAAGACGCCGCGCTCGTGTCCGGCCACCTACATCGGCGTATGGGATGCGATCCGCAAGCTGTTCGCGGAAACGCTGGAGGCCAAGGCGCGCGGCTACAGTGCGTCGCGGTTCTCGTTCAATACCAGCGATGGCCGTTGCCCCGCATGCGAAGGGCAGGGTGTGCGCACCATCGGCATGAGCTTCCTGCCGGATGTGAAGGTGCCTTGCGATGTCTGTCATGGTCAGCGCTTCAATCCCGAAACGCTTGCGGTGACGTGGCGCGGCAAGAATATCGGCGATGTGCTGACGATGGAGATCGACGAAGCCGTGGAGTTTTTCTCGGCGATTACCCAGATCTCCCATCCGCTGCAACTGATGAAGGATGTGGGCCTGGGCTACCTGACATTGGGGCAGCCATCGCCGACGCTATCGGGCGGCGAGGCGCAGCGGATCAAGCTGGTGACCGAGCTGTCCAAGGTGCGCGACGACATCACGCGGCGTGGCCAGAAGGCGCCGCATACGCTTTACGTGCTGGATGAACCGACGGTGGGTCTGCACATGGCCGATGTGGCGCGGCTGATTCGTGTGCTGCATCGGCTGACCGACGGCGGCCATAGCGTGGTGGTGATCGAACACGACCTGGACGTGATTGCCGAGGCGGACTGGATCATCGATCTCGGGCCGGAAGGCGGCGCTCAGGGCGGCACCATCGTCGGGGCGGCCGACCCCGAGGCCCTGTCGCGCATCAAGGCCAGCCATACCGGCGCCGCATTGGTGCCTGTGCTGTCCCGCACGGCGCCGGACGCGGCGCGCGCCACGGGCTGATCAGCGAGCCCGCGCGGGTTTCGATGCTGCCGGCGGCCTGGGACCCTCCAGTGCCGCCGCGCAGAAATCGATCAATTCCGCGACGGGCGGCTCGCTGCGGGTTCGTTTTCCGCGTTCGCGTACCCAATGCGCCAGCGAATAGACCACCGTGTCCATAAACCAGATCATGCGCAATTTCACGACGTCGCCCGGCACGTTCGGCAGCAAGGCGTAGAGGTGCTCGCGCACGCGGTACAGCGCGGTCATGGCGGTCTTGTCGACCAGCCCCTTGTTGAGCAGGGCAGGGCTGAACGTGGTCTGCGCCAGCACCTGGAGGTAGTTGGTGCCCCAGTCGGTGTGTAGTACCACGTCGACCAGCGGCCGGACGGTGGCTTCCACCACGGCATGGACGTCGACAGGCTGGCCGCGACCTTCCATTTCGTCCAGATAGCGGTGCCGGATCTCATTGACCTGATGCAGACGCCGGTTCAGCAGATGGCTGACCAACGCCTCGCGCGAGCCGAAGTGGTAGTGCAGGGCCGAGCGGTTGCGCTGCCCGCTTTCCACCACGATCTGGCGTAGCGGCACCTGTTCCACTCCCTGTTCCGCGAACAACCGCTCGGCGATTTCCAGGATGCGCCGTGCGGTATCGGTCAGGCCGTCGTGACCATCGGGGGCCGCCGCTTCGGCACTCGCTGTGCGGCCGGTATCGGCAGCGGGAGCTCGACGAGACTTTTCTGGCGCGGGATTCCGTTGTTCGTCCGCGATCAGCGCGCGCGCTTGCTTGAGCTTCATGGCGTGTGGGCGTGCCTTGCAGGCTTGTCGTTATCAAAATGAAAGCCTCGCAAGGATACGGAAAAATCCGATGTCCTACATCCTTCCGGCATCGTATTTTCTTGAAATACGTGCTCTGTTGGGGAAAGTCCTAACTAACTGAACGCCTGGATGCCGTTAGCCTGCGGTCCATGTCAGATTAATACGCGGGATTAATTTGGCATGACGTGATCGAAGAAGATCGCATTCGGGCGCTGGATGGAGGAGACCACTGGCGCCACCAGCCACCACTTCTCGGAACCACAACAAATGAAGAAGACGCTGTTCGCCGCCATCGCCGGCGCACTGCTTGCGCCAGCTGCCTGGGCGCAATCGTCCGTGACGCTCTATGGCGTCGTTACCTCGAGCATCCAGTACGTCAACCACGTGCAGAACACCAGCAACGGTGTGCTGGCGCCGGGTAGCGGTTCGACGGTGTTCATGAACTCGTCGGGCATCGCGCAATCGCGTTTCGGCCTGCGCGGCATTGAAGACCTCGGCGGCGGGCTGAAGAGCCTGTTCGTGCTGGAAAACCAGTTCAATACCGACGACGGCAAGATGGGCAATGGCGGGCTGCTGTTCGGCCGCCAGGCGTTCGTGGGCCTGCAGAACCAGTGGGGCAAGGTCACCTTTGGCCGCCAGTACACGTCCGCGTTCCTGACGATGGGCAGCTTCACGCCGGTGGCCTATGCGCCGGAGTTCGAGCCGGTTGTCGGTATCGCGGGGCCGAACTTCCGTGAGAACAACATGGTGCAGTACCAGGGCACGTTCGGCCCCATCACCGCGATGGCGCACTGGTCGTTCGGTGAGCGCTCGGGCACATTCGCGTCAGGCTCGGCCTACGGCGTGGGCGTGCAATACAACAACGGACCGCTTGGGCTGGCAGCGGCCTATGACGAAGTAAAGTCGCTCAACGCCGCGCAGGCGACCGGGACATCGGGTTCGAACGACTATGGCCGCGACATGCGCGCCATGTTCGGCGGCAGCTACCGGCTGGGGCAGGTCAAGATGGTCGCGGGCTATCGCTGGGGCAATTCGGTCGCACCGTCCACCGGCACGCCGACGCTGCTGCCGCACCGCGACGATATGTACTGGGCGGGCGTGAGCTGGGACGCCACGGCCGCGCTGCGCCTGACGCTGGCCTATTACTACGATGACATCAAGGCCGCCCGCATCAACGGCGTCTCGACCAATCCGAAGAACCCGCAACAGTACCTGGCGCTGGCCGACTACAGCCTTTCCAAGCGTACCGATGTGTTTTTCGCGGTGAACTACGCACGCAATGCGTCACTGAACTGGGACAACATCGCGTACCTGCCCAATGGGCAGTCCGTCGGCTATCTGCCATCGACGTCGCAGGTTTACTACAAGACGCCTGATTCCAATAGCCAGCTTGGTATTTCGCTGGGCATGCGCCATATCTTCTGACGGGCACAGGGTCGCCCGGCATTTGCAACGCAAGCGAGGGGCCGGCGCGGACTCCACTACGCGCAGGCATTGCGGCGCCGCAGCCAAAGGGTTGCGGCGCCTTTTTTCATTGGGGCCGGCGGCCGTCTTTACGGAATATGCGCCGAAAGGTGAGTATCATCGACATCGGATTCCGAATGCACCACGAAGACGAGGGCCGATACACATGCAACGCAAGACATTCCGCAACCTGCAATGCCCGATTGCCCGCAGCCTGGAGCGCGTGGGCGAATGGTGGAGCATTCTGATTCTGCGCGATGCGTTCTACGGCACGAAGCGCTTTGACGAATTCCAGCGCAATCTCGATATCGCGCCGAACATGCTCACGCGGCGGCTCAATGGCCTGGTCGAGGAAGGCTTGCTGGAAAAGCGCCAATATTCCGAACGGCCGCCGCGATACGAATACGTGCTGACCGAGTGCGGGCGCGATTTTCGACCCGTGCTGCTGTCGCTGCTGGCCTGGGGCAACCGCAATTTCGCGCCCGAAGGCGCCAGCGTGCAGATCGTCGACCGCGAAACCGGCAAGATCGTGGAACCGATGCTGGTGGATGCCGCCAGCGGCGAGCCGCTGCAGATGGGCAAACGGCACGTGGTGCGCGCGGGGCCAGCGGCGGACGACCGCACTCGGGAGCGATTGTCATCGGCGGCATCCCACATGACCAATCCCGCGCAGCCCAAGGTTCCAGCCGCCTGATAGTTGGCACCTGATGCCCTGGCCGCTGGCATATGGCGGCCGCACATCCTACTCTGGTGATTTTGCGAGACCTCACCTGCCCAGTAGGAGCCTGCCATGCCCGATTTCCGCCTGCCGCTGTCCGGCGACGTGATCCAGTCGATCAATCCGTGGAACTGGTTTGTCCGCAATGTCGGGGGCCAGTTCGGACTCATCAATATCAACCTGGGGCGCAGCACCAACCCCGAGCTCGAGGCACGCATCCTCGACGAGGTTGGCTCGTACGGCAATCAGCTTGGCAAGATCGGGGACGCGCTCGGCGTGCTGCTGGCGCACGTCGATCGCAGCAAGCTGAGTGAGGCGGAAGCGCGCAAAATCGAGGAATTCGAGGCGCAACTGGCCGAAATTTCCCGCGTCAAAGCCAAGCGCGCGGCATTGCCGTCTGCGCCATCGGGGGCGCAATAGAAGCGAAGCCAGCGTGGCAATCGACGGGAAAATCCAGCGATGGAAAAGTCCCGGCTTGATCCAGTCAGGTTGCTCCGGAAGCATTTCTGTCATAGAGTCCAAAGACCTGCAGCCCGTCCTCCGACGGTTTCCCGCCGACTCCGGATAGACCTGATGCCACGTTTTTCGATGCAAAATTCCACCGTTACGGCCTTGGCTCTGGCCCTGACGCTGGCTGGCTGCGCCAGCTCGCCGATGCCGCCGCCAGCGCCGCAACGCACGCCGCAAGCTCCCACCACAATCACGTCGCCACAAGGCGGTGTCAGCCGCGCCCAGCTCGACGCCGCCGGCAATGCCTGTGAAAAGCGGGTGGCCGACGCGGTCAAGATGCGTTATCCGCAACCGGGCAGCGTCATGATGATGCCGGACCGCGAGCGGATCACCCAGCAAACCGCCAACCAGACGTCTATCAGCGGCGAAGGCACATTCGAGCC
>DAIOET010000213.1:0-6922 GCA_036746135.1 Cupriavidus sp. | reverse complement strand
GCCATAGACCAGCGCCAGGCCCTGTTCGGCCATGATCCGGCCGAGCGTCCTGGCGCCTTCGGCATACTCCGGGCGAAAACCCGGGCTCGAACCGCAATATACGCAAACCGATTTCACTTTTTATCCTTTTCCGCCTTGGCGGCTTCCGCCGCGGCTTTTTCCGCAGCGTACTCACGCGCAAGCTGATCGAACGCCTCACGCGCCTTGCCGCGCAGGTACGGCGCCAGGATCGAGAAGATGTGATAGCTCGACCCATGCAGATAGCCGCGGATCTGCTCCGGATCGTTGTACTGGCGCGGATGCTGCACGAACTGGAACGACAGCCAGTATGTGGCGATCACCACGATGTTCGTGCACACCGCATCCACCTGCTCCGGCGTGGCCTCCATGTCGCCGTCTTCCTGGAACTGGCGGCAGATTTCCAGCGCGAAGCGCTTCTTCTGATCGACGATCCGCTTGAAGTTGGTCTCCAGCATCCGGTTGCGCGCCAGCAGATCGTTGATGTCGCGATACAGGAAGCGATAGTTCCACAGGAACTCGGACATGTACTGCAGGTAGCCCCAGCTCTCGCCCAGCGTGGCCTTGTGATCCTCCGGCATCTTCAGACGGCGCTCCATCTCCTGCTCGAAGCGCACGAAGATCGAGTTGATGATGTCGTCCTTGTTGCGGAAGTGGTAGTACAGGTTGCCTGGGCTGATCTCCATGGCTTCCGCGATCGTCGTGGTCGTGACGTTCGGCTCGCCGAGTTCATTGAACAGGCGCAACGAGACATCGAGAATACGGTCTCGGGTACGGCGCGGGCCGGCTTGCGGTTTAGCTTCCATGAGTATCGGAAAGACTGTGGATCGGCAGAATTGAGATTATAAGCAAAGCGGAACAGCCCCCCGCCGCAGGGTGGCGCCCGAGCCATCGCACGGGCCTCGCCAAGTCAGGCAGCAATCAGAAGCGCGACCCGGGCTGTTTCAGGAAAGCCAGTTCCTCCTGGGTGCTTTCCCGGCCCACCACCGCATTGCGATGCGGAAACCTGCCGAAGCGGGCGATGATCTCCTGATGCTTCACGGCCCACTCCACCACATCGACCTTGCCAGCCGTGTCCTCGCGCAGCGCAACGCACTCGCGCACCGAAATGTCCTGTTCCACAGGCGACTCGGCATGCTCGAACGGCAGATAGCAGAACATGCGATGCCACGCGGTTGGCAACTGGCGGTCCCAGCCCGCGGCCAGCATGCGCCGTGCCAATGCAAGCGCCTGACCGTCGGTGGCAAAGCTGCGTGGATCGCCCCGGAACATGTTGCGCGGAAACTGGTCCAGCAGCACGACGCGGGCACATGCACCTTCGGGCGTGACTGACCAGTCGTCCTCGGCGCCATCGTGAGCGGCCTGCCACGCGGCCAGGAATCGATCACGGATCTCCGCATCGAAGTCATCGGACTTCGAAAACCACTCGCGCCGCGAAACGCCCCACTCCGCCGCACCCGGCACGCCGAACCAGAATTCGAGCACGGCGCGTGCCGCCGCTGGCAACGTCTTATCGTTGGACATTACGCATCCAGTCGGCGGTCTGGAACAAGGCCTGCATCAGTCGCATCTGCAGATCGTCCGGCAAACCCACGTCCTGCATGGCCAGCGCCATGCAGCGCATCCACTGGTCGCGCTCGCTGTTGCCGATTTCGAACGGCAGATGGCGCGCGCGCAGGCGCGGGTGGCCGAAGCGCTCGATGAAATAGTTCGGGCCGCCCAGCCAGCCGCACAGGAACCAGAACAGTTTGTCGCGCGATCCATCCAGCGACGACGGGTGGAGCGAACGCAGCCCGGCAAACTCGGTTTCCAAGTCCATCAGGTCGTAGAAGCGGTCGACCAGCTCGCGCACACGTTTTTCGCCGCCAATCAGTTCGTAGGCGGTGATCTCTTCGCGGTTGTCTTCGGGTTCTGCAGGTTCGGTAATCATGGCCAATCAGTTCACATCGCGCAGCGTGGCGAGCGCGGGCTGCCGCAGCACCTCGCGCAAACCGAGCCAGCCGCCGGCAAAAGCGCACAGCATGCCAGAAACCACGCCCACCGGCACAATCCACGCATTGAAACGGTACGGAAAGTCGAACACGAATTGCGACAGACCCCAGCCCACCACAATCGCGCCCAGGCTGGCCAGAAAGCCCGCCAGGCCACCCACCACCAGGAATTCGGCGTACTGCGTCTGCCTGACCAGCGACGCCGGCGCGCCCAGCGCCTTGAGCAGACCGGCGTCCCGCTTGCGTTCGTCACGCGCCCCTGACAGTGCCGCGTAGAGCACGGTAACGCCCGCCAGCAGCGTGAAGACGAAAAGGAATTCCACCGCGGCGATCACCTGGTCCAGCACATTCTGGATCTGGCGCAGGATCAGGTCCGTATTGACCACGGTGATATTCGGAAACGCCGCCGTCAGCTGGTTGCCCAGCGCCGCCTTGGCCTGCGGCAGGTGGAACGACGTGATGTAGGTTTCCGGCAGCCCCTGCATCTTTGCGACAGGCAGGATCACGAAGAAGTTGACGCGCATCGAGCCCCATTCGAGCTTGCGCAGCGACGTCACCGGCGCCTCGACGATCTGGCCGGCCACATCGAAACGCAGCGTGTCGCCCAGCTTGATATGCAGCGTCTTGGCGATGCCCTCTTCCACCGACGCTCCGCCGTCCCATCGTCCGGCAACCACCTCGTTGCCATCGGGCATGCGGTCCATGTACGACAGGTTGAACTCGCGCTCGACCAGATTCCGCGCGCGCCCGTCGGGATAGCTGCCGGCCTGTACCGGCCGGTCGCCGATCTGGATCAGACGGCCGCGCACCATCGGAAACAGCAAATCATCGACGCCACTCTTCGCCAGCATCGCGCGCAACGGCTCGCGCTGGTCGGGCTGAATATTGATGATGAATCGATTGGGCGCATCGGCCGGCGTGGCATTGCGCCACGAATCGATCAGGTCGTTGCGGGTCATGCCCAGCAGCAACAGCGCCATCAGGCCCACCGCCAGCGCCACGGTCTGCAGTACGGTCACGCCGCGACGACGCTCCAGCACGGCCAGCGCAAAGCGCCAGCCCACGCTGCCGCGCGCACGTCCGCGCATGGTGCGTGACAACGCGATCAACAACCCCAGCGCGAGCAGTGCAAACACCACGCCGGCGCCAACGAACCCACCCGCCGTGGTCAGGCCAAGCTTGAGATCGCGCGCGGCCACCATCAGCAGCGCGACGAATGCGCCCAGACCAAGCGCGTAGGCCGTCCAGGCGGAAATCGGCGGCAGGCCGATATCACGGCGCAGCACGCGCAACGGCGCGATGCGCGTCAATGCCAGCAGCGGCGGCAGCGCAAAACCTATCAGCAGCACCAGCCCGGCGGCCACGCCAACCAGCGCCGGCACAACGGACGGATGCGGCAATGAAACCTGCAGAATGCCGCCCAGCGACGCGAGCAAGCCATAGTGCGCCGCATAGCCCAGCGCAACGCCCACGACCGCGCCGCCCAGGCCCAGCAGCATGAACTCGATGCCGAACGCCGCCAGGATCTGCCCGCGCGACAGCCCCATGCACTTGTAAACCGCGGTGGCGTCGGTGTGCCGTTGCATATAGCGGCGCGCGGACATGGCGATGGCCACGGCGGCGATCATCGACGAAAGCACCGCCACCAGCGACAGAAAGCGCTCGGCGCGATCCAGCGTGGCACGCATCTGCGGCTGCCCCGATTCAAGCGATTCCACGCGCGTGTTGCGCAGATGGCGCCGCTCGATCTCCGCTGTCGCCCACTTGCGATACGCTTCGCCGGCCGCGTCGGGTCCGGCCACCAGCAGGCGATACGTGACGCGACTGCCCCAGCCGATCAGCTTGGTGGCGTCGAGGTCGGACATCGGCAACAGCACGCGTGGCGCAAAGTTCATGAACCCGGCACCACGGTCCAGCTCCTGCGTGACGATGCGGTCGATACGGAAGGTCTTGCTGCCGAGCTGCAGCCCGTCACCGACGCGCAGGCCCAGCGAGAGCAGCAGCGCCTCGTCCACCCAGACAGTGCCCGGCGCCGGAATCCCTTCGGCATCGGTTTCGGCCCCGCCGGGCATCTGCGTCACCTTGAGCCGGCCGCGCAGCGGATAACCGTCGGTCACGGCCTTCAGCGCGCCGAGCTGGCTTGGCGCCTCACCCTGCGCGGGTGCGCCGGTGGCACGCGCGGTGGCCATGCTTGGGAAGGTGACGGTCTGGGCCACCTGCAGGCCATCGTGCCTGGCGCGATCACTGAATGCGGCGTCGAACGGCTGGTCGGAAATCAGCAGGACGTCGGCGGCAATCATCTGCCGGGCATCGCGCTCCAGGCCAAGCCGCATGCGGTCCGCCAGAAAGCCGACACTGGTCAGCGCGGCCACGGCGAGTACCAGCGCAAACAGCAGCAGTGTCAGCTCCCCCGCCATCCAGTCGCGGCGGGCCATGCGTAAAGCCTGGCGCCAGGCGGAAAACTTCGCTTCGGAAACGGTTCGGGATGCAGTCGACATATTCGGCTGGCGATGGACGATGAGCAGGGTCTACGGACGGCGCGGCGGATGTTGCGCCGGTCTTTCAGGCTTGCCGCGCAGGCTGGAATGCAGCCGTCGCGCGCCGCGCCACAACTTCGGGATCAGCCAGGCGGCGACGATCAGGAACAGGACCAGCAGGATCAGGAACACCACGGGCAAAAAGAACGCCAGCAGCAGTCCGCCCACCGTGCCCACATCCTCGGTGAATGAGGCCACCCAGTTCGAGAAAGGTTCTGGCGACACATTGATCAGTGCGCGCGTGCCGGCCTTGGCCGCGTGCGCGGTACCGGCCAGTGTGCCGCCGATCAGGCCGGCGGCCACGGTCCACTGCGGGTCCATGTTGCCAAACGCGGCGGCCGCCAGGATCGCTCCCGCCGGAATGCGGATGAAGGTCTGGATGCCGTCCCAGACGGTGTCGAAACCGGGCACCTTGTCGGCGACGAATTCGGCGACGGTCAGCGCCGCCGCCACCCCGATCACCCACCAGGACGACAGGACCTGCAGGCCCGAAGGCAGATCGAGCCAGCCCAGGCGGGCCAGCACGCCCGCCGTCAGCACGGCCAGGTACAGACGCAGGCCGCTGGCCCAGGACATGCCCGCGGCCAGCGCGGCGGTTTCCAGCATGGAAGCTCCTCGCGGTTCAGCGCGTTCAACTTCCGGTGAGTGTAACGCCAGCCGGGATCAGGGGCCTTCCTTGCCGTCGGACCCATACCACGGGAGCGCCTCCTGGGGCGTCAGGACGCCGGACGGTTCGGCGGCCCGGTAGCCCGGCAGCTGTTCCAGGCGCCGCGCAAAGGCGGGATCGGCCAGCAGCGACAGCAGCGACTGCATCCACGGTGCGGTCTGATCGTTCTTGCGCAGCGCCAGATAGTAGGCTTCGTGCGTCAGCGGCACGAACGCCAGCCCGCGTGCCTCGGCATTCATGCGCAGGCCGAAGCCCACCTGGGCACGACCCGCGTGCACCGCTTCGGCCACCTTCTCGTTGCTGAACTCGGTTTCGTCGTAGCCGTTGATCTGGTCGGGATACAGGCCATGCGTGGCCAGCAGCTGGTCGAACAGCATGCGCGTGCCCGAGCTGCGCTGGCGGTTCACGAAGCGCGCGCCGGTACGCGGCAGGTCGCGCAGGTCGCGCATCTCGCGTGCCAAGTCCGGCGCCACGATCAGGCCCTGCTCGCGCCATGCCAGGCGCACAAGCCGTACCGTGGCCGGCCGCAGCCACTTGCGCAGCGTCACATGGGCGACCGAGCCGGAGGTCTGGATCGGCGATACGTAGAAGCCCGCCAGCTCCGATTGACGCTCCTGCAGGCACACCAGCGCTTCCACGCTGCCGCAGAACACGGCGTCGAGCTGCAACGGTGCCGGCGTTTCGCGCAGCGCCGCCGCCAGCGTCTCGACGGCCGGATCGTGACTGCCCGAGAAATGGAGTACCGTCTGCGGCGCAGCGGCGTCGTCGAGTTCGCTCAGAAATTCGGCCATCGCCCGCTTCATGGCCGGGTCGATCGTGTCGCGCAGGCGCAGTTCGGCGCGTAGCAAGCGCTCCCCATAGCGGGTCAGCGACGCGCCACGGCCCCGCTCCATATCGAGCATCGGCCGACCGAGCATGTCCTCCCAGGTACGCATCACGCCCCACGCATGGCGATAGGACAATCCGATTTCCTGCGCGGCGCGGTGCAGCGACCCCGTCTCACGCACCGCCTTGAGCAGTTGAAACACCTTGCCGTTAGCGCGCGGATTATCGTCGGCCGCAATCACCGGAAAGAGGTCGAAACGGAATGTCATATGTTTTGCCTTGCATATCTATTCGACAATGTGGCTCGATGACAAGCGTTTGCCCCGGTTTCCACGACGTTTCCGCGCATTCTCCACGGCATTCGTCGTTGTGGCAATTATGATATTTAAAGCATAAGTACAGCCGGCCGAACGCCCGGCAAGTACAGCCTTCGACACATTGAAACCCTAGCTGGTGGGTGCCGATTCCAGGCGCGGCAGTTGAGGTAGATCCGACGCCACTTCGGCAATCATGCGGCGCAGCCACATCACGTCGGGCGCGGCATGGCAGCGCTCGTGCCAGAGCTGGTAGAAGCGCATGCGCGGGAACGATACCGGCGACGGCACCATGCGGATCGGCAGGTACTGCGCGTAATGCGCGGCAAACTGGCGGCCCGTGGTGAACACCATATCGGTCTTCATCAGCACGTAGGGCACCAGCCCGAAGTACGGCAACGTGACCTGGATATTGCGCTTGTAGCCCTGCTCGGCCAGCGCCTGGTCGATCATGCTGCGTTGCATCGACGCATACGGTGCCGGCGCCAGGTGCGGCATTTCCAGGTAGTGGCGCAGCGTCAGGCCGTGGCGCGCCAGCGGATGCTGGGCGCCCAGCATGCAGACCACCTC
>DAIOET010000212.1:0-6950 GCA_036746135.1 Cupriavidus sp. | reverse complement strand
CCGTCGGGACCCGCGCCACCGAGTGTGCTGACGTAGATACCCTCCGGCCCGCAATGCACGGTGTGCGGGCGCGAGTAGCCCGTTTTGCGGAACACCTCTTCGGGCTCGATGATTTTATGGATCCTTGCCTGCGTGGGATCGGGCTTGGTATCGACGACGTAGATGCGCGAGCTGCGCATGCCGGGAATGATCAGGTAGCGCCGCTCCAGGAAGGCATGGCCGGTCAGCGGCGAGAGCGCGGACGAACAGGCGTTCCAGCCGAAGTGGTGAAGCTCGTCGCCCTTCTCCGTCATCGGCACCGTGTGAACCATCTGGCCGTAGCGCGGCGATGCGGGGTTGACGTCGATTACCGCGAGCGCGTCCGGTTGCGATGCATCCGGGCTCAGCAGCAAGGTGTATGCATGGGTTTCCACCGGCGCCTGCATCGCGAGCCGTGGCGAGGCATGGAACGTCGGATCAGGCCGCAGGTTCATGTCGATGTCTCCTTGGGCAGCCGAAGTGGCGCACGCGCCTGACTAGCCTAGGTCGGCATCAACGGCCCGTCAAACGCCGCGCTTTTTTGCCCTATGCCGGCTCATGCCCACGTTCATCGGCCATCCATGCATTCGGCGCGCCATGCCGGGTTTTTCGTCCGGCTCGGTACCGTTCCCTGCTCATCCATGCCGTGCAAAAAATACCGGCGAGGCGTTCGCTAGTTGACCTTGCAGAGAAAGTACTGCAAAACGATCGCGCGCGTTGTGGGGCTGGTTGCCAGGCCATCGAGCAGATCCTGCGACGTCCACTGCAGATACTTGATCTCGTTGCGAGGCTTGGGCGTGGACGACTTGCCAACGGTCGCCGCAAAAACATGATGCACCGTGGTGGCGCCGATGAACTGGAAGGCGTTAGTCATCGATTTGGCGTCCAGCGCGGTTTCCTCACGCAATTCACGACGCGCCGTGTCGGCCAGCGATTCCTGGCTGTCAGGCCGCCCGCCCGGCAGGGACCAGCGCACGCCATCCTTCGACACGAGCAGTACCTGTCCCTCGCGTACGCATATGACCGTGGCTCTGACTTTGGGCTTGATGAATGGCATGTCGGTCGTTTCAAGCGTTGGATGGCATGTCCCAAAGCGTGCGCCGTGCCTTCACGAGCGCGCCTCACAGATTCGCGGACCGGTGGCGATGGCAGCTCAGCTCATTCGGTCCGCGGCTTGCGGAAGTGTTCTTCCACCAGCGCGGCGGCAGCTTCCCAGAGCGCGGGGGCGCCCCGCTCGATAGGGGGTCTGTAACGCGCAACGGCCTGCGCTTCGGTAACCTGGAATTCGACCCAACTGCCACCGCCCGTGGCCGCATTGTGCAGCAGCGGCTGAAACCGGTCCAACGCTTTAGCGAACCTTGCGTCGTCGCTCTCGCCGGCCTCGAACTCAAGCCACAGGCTGCGGAATTCCTCAGCCTGCGCATCGGGCAACAGCCCGAAGATGCGTTCCGCCGCGAGCTGCTCCTTTTCCGCCTGGGCGGCATGGGCCGCCGGGTTGTGAAACGGCACATCACCAGCATCGATTTCCACGATGTCGTGAAGCAGCAACATCTTCACCACGCGCACCACGTCGACTGGTGCCGCTGCATGCTCCGACAGCACCAGTGCGTACATGGCCAGGTGCCACGAGTGCTCGGCGCTGTTTTCGCGTCGTGACTGGTTGATGAGCGGCGACATCCGCACGACGCTCTTGAGGCGATCGATCTCGCGGAGAAAGTCGAGTTGGCGCTGGAGATTTGACAGGTTCACGGTGAATTCGGGGTAGCCAGATTGCCCCGGAAGTTTAGCAGCCGCATGTCATCGGCAAGGCCCCCTACGCCACGCGCGGCGCCAGCGACCCGCTGAAACAATAGCCGTTCTTCCCGGACCGCTTGGCCACATACATGCTTTCGTCGGCCAGACTCAGTAGCAGGTCCGGCTCGACGGCGTCGTCCGGATACAGGGCGATGCCGATACTCGGCGTGATATGGATCCGGCATCCGTTGATCGTGTCGATACCGCCCACGGCACTTACCAGTTTCTCGGCCAGCGGTGCCACGTATTCGATATTCGCGACGTCCTCCAGCACGATGGCGAATTCGTCGCCGCCCAGGCGCGCCACGGTATCGGCCTCGCGCAATTCGGCCCTCAGCCGCCGGGCGACGGTAATCAGCGTTTCATCGCCGATGCCGTGGCCCAACGTATCGTTGACGGCCTTGAAACCGTCGAGATCGACAAACATGACCGCGACATGCGTGGTGCCTCGACGCGCGCGCGCGATGGCCTGCGTAAGCCGCTCGCCCAGCAGCGTGCGATTGGGCAGGCCGGTCAGCTGATCGTGCGTGGCCAGGTAGCCCAGGCGCTCCTGCGCAAGCTGGCGCTGCGTGATGTCCGCACACACGGCGACATAGTTCGAGATATCGCCGTTGGGGCCGCGAATGCCGTTGATCGACAGCGATTCCCGATAGATGGCCCCGTCCTTGCGGCGATTCCACAGCTCGCCGCGCCAGTGCCCGGATTCCCGCAGCGTCTGCCACATGTCGCGATAGAACTCCGGCGGTTGCCGGCCCGAGCCGAGCAGGCGCGGCGTATTGCCGACCAGTTCCGCCTCGCTGTATCCGGTCAGCCGCACGAATGCCGGGTTCACTTTCTCGATGACGCCGTTGGCGTCGGTGATCATCATGCCGTCCTGCGTCAGCTCGAATGCCTGGTCGACCAGCCAGAGGCTGTAGCGCGACTTGCGCCGGGCATCCTCGCGTTCACGCAGCAGCCGCAGCGCGAAGTGCAGGAAGACGCCAAACCCGATGGCCAGCAGCAACGCCGCCGCCCGGCCGCTCCGTTCCAACATCTTCCGGCTGTCTGCCGCCATACCCGCGGCCTGCCCGACGTTGGCGTCGATGGCCTCCAGCATCAGGTTGTCGATGTGCTGCATCAGCCCCGCTTGCGCGCCGAAGTATTCGCGCGCGTCGTCATGGCGGCCGGCCCCGATCATGCTGGCCGTGGCCTGGGCCGCGTAACGGAAGGCGGGCAGTTCCGCACGCAGCGCGCTGGCGGCATTCCGTTCGCGGTCGCTGCTGATGTTCTCGGGAGAATATGCATCCCACGCGCGGTCCATCCGGGCCAGATCCTCGTCGACACTTGCCGCGATGCCATGATCATCGGCATGCCTGCGCAGCGCCAGCGCACGCCAGAGCCGGCGCCTGGCTTCCAGGCAACTCGCGCGCAATTCGCCAAGCTGGCCCACCGGCAGCGTGTTGCGCAGGTAGATGGCGTTGACATAGGTGTCGAACCGCTTCATGACGAAAAGGCCGCCAGCCACCAACACTGCGGTGATCAGCGCACCAATCGCCATCGTGCGAATCAGGCCGAACCTGATCGAGTGGAGGTATGCCTTCATGAAATGTCTGTGCCGTCTATGCCAGCGGATGCGGGGGGTACATGACTTAACGGCAATTCATCGCGGCTCTATACGCTTGATGACGCTAATTTCGATGCGGCTTGATCCAGCGCCGGTGTTTGGCATCCCCCGGCACCGGCAGGGCCAGCCTGTTGGCCGTTGCCCACCATTTCACGCGATGCAAGGCGCCTTGCGCGCCGGCTGCACCACATCTGACGGTCTGCATCCATTGGTACGACTCCTGCGTAAAAGCAAAGGAACGCTTCATCGCGTTCCCCCTGCTTTTCACCTGCTTCTGGAGTGTTGCCATGTCTCGCAGATTTGCCGTTTCCCTCCTCTCCACCGCTGCCCTTGCCCTCGGCCTGGCTGCCGGCGCCGCCCACGCCTCGGGTCCGCGCGACAGCACGCACGCCGGCGACAAGTACGGCTACAGCTTCCGCACGGATATGCGCGATGTCTTTACGGATGGCGCACGCACCGGCCGCTTCGACACGTACAGCGAAGGCGCACGCGATGTTGCGCCGGCCACCCGTGAACTCAATAACGACCGCTCGCTCTCCGGCATGGACCTCCGTGGTGTATCGGCCG
Organism: Cupriavidus sp.; assembly: GCA_036746135.1. Lineage (GTDB taxonomy): Bacteria > Pseudomonadota > Gammaproteobacteria > Burkholderiales > Burkholderiaceae > Cupriavidus. Next base: position 2,968 of record DAIOET010000212.1, on the reverse strand, counting down.
AGCCGTCGCGCATGATCGACGTCTACACCGACGGCGCGCTGGCCGGCATGGACCTCCGTGGCGTTTCGGCCGAGCCATCGCGCATGATCGACGTCTATACCGACGGCGCGCTCGCTGGCATGGACCTCCGTGGTGTTTCAGCCGAGCCATCGCGCAAGTTCGACGTCTACACCGACGGCGCGCTCGCTGGCATGGATCGCCGTGGTGTTTCAGCCGAGCCATCGCGCAAGTTCGACGTCTACACCGACGGCGCGCTGGCCTGAACCGCGCATGACGTGGCCACGCTCGCCGCGGCGTGGCCCGTGACACCGCTGACCGACATACGCTGCCTTTGCCACACTCGTGTTGTGCCGTGGGAGCGATTTGGCAATAGACTGAAAGCTACCGTGCGCAGTAAGGCGCGGCTGTACAACCAGCCAATCCCCATTCAGCGAGCGAGAGCCATGTCGATTCCCCACCTGACCTCCGGCCAGACCGCCAGCGTGCTTCCGCTGGGCGTCAATCTCAAGAACACCCCCACCACCGCATTGTTCAAGGCACCGCACATGGAAGTGGCGCGCCTGGTGATGCTGGCCGGCAAACAGTTGCCGCCGCATGCCGTGGCCGGTCCGCTGACGATCCAGTGCATCGAGGGCGAGATCGAAGTGACGCTCGATCACGGATCGCAACGCCTGCACCAGGGCGACCTGATCTATCTGGCCGGCAACGTCAGGCACGACGTGAAGGCGCTCAGCGATGCCTCGGTATTGCTGACGATCGTGCTGCTGGACGGCGGGAGCTAAACCGGCGACGCCATAGAAAAAGGGGCTTTGCGCGCAAAGCCCCTTTTTTCCGTGCAACTGTGCAACCGTGGCTGCCGTTACTGCGCCGGTTTGCGCTCGGCCAACAGCTTCTGGATGACCGCCTCGGTTTCCTTGTAGCGGCCTTCGCCATAGTGCTGATAGACGATGCGGCCGTTGGCATCCACCAGGTAGAGCGCGGGCCAGTACTGGTTGCGATACGCGGACCACGTGCCATACATGTTGTCCTGCGCCACCGGGTAGCGGATGTCATACCGCTTGAGCGCGGCCTGCACGTTTTCGGTCGATTTCTCGAACGGAAACTCGGGCGTGTGCACGCCCACCACCACCAGGCCCTGGTCCTTGTACTTGTCGTACCACTGCTTCACATACGGCAGCGTATTCACGCAGTTGCCGCACGCGTACGTCCAGAAGTCCACCAGTACCACCTTGCCGCGCAGGTCCTGCATCGACAGCGGCTTGGAGTTCAGCCAGTTGTTGATCCCCACGAATTCGGGCGCGACACCCTGGTCGCCCACCTTGGGGCTTTCGGCGATGGCGCCGGTACCGAACGTGTAGATCGCGGCGATGGCGGCCGCGGCCACGATGGCGCGAAGAAGGTTACGCATGATGCAGGGCTCGTGAAGAAGAGGAACGCCCCGTCGTCCGCATCACGGACGAGGGGCGGAACACTGGTCAGACCAGTTCGGTTTCGATATGGATGTTGCCGTGCAGCGCCTTGGAGTACGGGCAGGTGCGGTGCGCCACTTCCACCAGCTGCTGGGCAACCTCGCGCGCCACGCCGGGGATATTCACGCGCAGGCGCGCCTGCAGGAAGAACTCGGTGCCTGCCGTGCCCAGATCCACTTCGGTGTCCACCGACAGGTCTTCCGGCAGCTGCACTTTTGCCTTGGAAGCGGCAATACCGATGGCGCCGATGAAGCATGCGGACCAGCCAGCGGCCAGCAGTTGTTCGGGGTTGGTGCCCGGGCCCTTTCCGGCAAAGTGGGACAGCTTGATGTCGAGCTTGCCGTCGTCGCTGCGGGCAGAGCCATCGCGGCCGCCAGACGTGGTGTGGACCTTGCCGGTGTACAGGACTTTTTCAATGCGGGTCATGATGCGTTCCTTGTGTAAAAGCGGTTGATGCGCAAGTGGTTCGGAATTCCGGTAGCGGGGCTTCAGGCGTAGGCGCCGTCGAGGTACGGGTCGGCGCTACGTGCCGGGGGCGCCGACACGCCGGTGCGGTCCATGCCTGCAACAAAGCGCGCACCTTCGTAGTACGGGTCAAGCGTGCGGGCGCCGTCCAGGTACTGATCGACCGAGCGGGCCGGCGGGGCCGACACGCCTACCCGGTCCAGACCGGCCACCGTGTGGGCGCCGTCGTAGTACGGGCTACGCGGTTCCTGCACCGAGCGGGCGCCATCCGAGTACGGGCTGCGCGGTTCCTGCACCGAGCGCGCGCCGTCGAGGAACGGATCGGCCGAGCGGAGGCTGGCCACCGTGTGCGCGCCGTCGTAGTACGGGCTACGCGGTTCCTGCACCGAGCGGGCGCCGTCCGAGTACGGGCTGCGCGGTTCCTGCACCGAGCGCGCGCCGTCGAGGAACGGGTCGGCCGAGCGGAGGCTGGCCACCGTGTGGGCGCCGTCGTAGAACGGGCTGCGCTGGTCCTGTACCGAGCGGGCGCCTTCGGTGTACGGGTCACGGGCTTCCGTGGCCGAGCGGGCACCGTCGCTGAATACATCGCGTGCACCTTGCACGGCACGGGCGCCATCGGAGTACGGGTCGCGGGCGCCGAGGACGGAAGCCTGTGCGCCGGCAGCGGCGGCAACCAGGGCAACGGCGAGAACGAGGCGCTTGGTGAGGGTCTTGGACATGATCGGTTTCCTTTTGGATAGTGAGTAAGTGAGCGGTTTCGGTTTCAATCGGTGGTATGCCGAAGCAGCGTCTTCACTTAGTCGTTGATGCGTTGCGCTGCCACGGAACGTATTTAAGGCGGCCCACGTATCGCGCCCGTAGCGACTTCGCGGCCTTTGTGTCAGGGCACGTATCGTCGCGGCGGCTTGATACAGTCGCGTACAAAAAGGGGAAGCGGCGCAAGCGAATCACGCCCGGCGGACCGCGAAAGTGACGCCCGGACGGCGCCATGCAAGGCGCATGACGCACAGGCGGGCACACGGGGGCACACGCGG
>DAIOET010000211.1:0-6960 GCA_036746135.1 Cupriavidus sp. | reverse complement strand
CCGGTTCGCCCGCCTCGTCCAGCACGTAGATCCGTGTGTTCGCGATCGGACGGCCGATCGGCGGAAGATCGGGACTTGCCGCAACATCCTTGCCCGCGCACGACCAGAAGGTCACGACGTGCGTCTCAGTGGGACCATAGTGGTTGTGCAGCCTGCGCTCCGGATAGGCGCCGACGAACGCTCTCAAGGCGGGGCTCATGCGTAGTTGCTCGCCGGCCGTGACGATGGAGCGCAGGCACGCCGGATTCTTGCCGCATGCCGAACTCGCGTGGGCGAGCGCATCCAGGGCGACAAAGGGGAGAAAGATCCGCTCCACTTCATTTGCTTCGATGAAGTCGAGCAGCGCAGGAAAATCGCCACGCACATCGTCCGGCACCAGCACCAGGCAGGCGCCGACGCTCAAGGCGGTGAAGATTTCCTGGAACGCGACGTCGAACCCGAGCGCCGCGAACTGCAGCGTGCTTTCGACCTCCGAAAGACCGGATGCCGGCGTTCGATGCCAGTCGCGCAGCGCCGACAGCGCGCCATGTGGCATGACCACGGCCTTGGGCGTACCGGTCGAGCCGGAGGTATAGAGCACATACGCGATGTCCTCGGCGTGCACATTCCCCCGCACGGCGTTCCGATTGCGCGCATCGATGGATGGGTCGATGCTCCCGTCATCCAGAAGCAAGCGCTGCGCTTGCGGGGGAAGCACCGACTCTAGAGCACGATGCGTCAGCACCGCCGCAGGCCTGCAATCGCGCAGCAGTTCGGTGATGCGCGCAACCGGCCACGCCGGATCGATCGGAACGTAGGCCGCACCAGACTTCAGGATGCCGATCACGCCGGCCACGAAATCCATCCCACGTGGCAGAAGCAATGCGATATGACTCCCCACGCCGATGCCTCGATTGGCAAGAGCTTCTGCCACACTGTCAGCCCAGGCGTTCAACGCGCCGTAGCTCAACGCCCGACCGTCCATGCGAAGCGCGGTTGCATCAGGCGCCACCAGCGCCTGGGCTTCAAATGCGGCGTGAACCGGTGCGGCACCCTTCGTCAGCGAAGCTCCCTCACCCAGGGCGAGCAATGCATCGCGCTCGCTTCCGCTGAGTACGCCTATCGAAGCCAGCGGGATATCACCTCCCGCCTCCAACGCGCTCACCATACGCTCCAGGACCACATGGAGATAACTGAGGAGACGCCCGGCTCCGACACGTTCCGGGCATTGCACCTTGCAACTGAAATCCTGCCCAAGGTCATCAATGGAGCACGTGACTGGATAATTGGTGCGCTCGTCCTCGGTGACCGCCTCCCACATCGATGAATCTGCAACCTCAGTGCGCATTTCACTGTGGCGGTAGTTCAACAACGTCGTGAACAGCGACTGCCCGGGCTGCAGCGCAGTGCATTGCTGCACGCTGGCCAGGGATGCTTGTTCATGCGCGAGCAACGCGGTCAACTGGCGCTGTGTTTCGGCAATCGCCTCGTTGAGGTTGCATGTGCTCAACGACAAACGCAGCGGCAACGTATTGACGAACATGCCCAGAGCCCGACCATGGTCATGTCCTCCGAGGCGGCCGGACAGCACCGTACCGAACACCACGTCGGATGTCGTACCACACGATGCGAGCACACGCGCCCAGGCAGCATGGAATAGCACTGCCGGCGACACGCCACGAGCGCGGGCCACGGCACGCAGACGTCCGCTGTGCGATGAACTCAAAGCGAGCCGACCTTCGTCCTGCTTCGACACCGGATCCTCGACTACATCGAAGATCGACGTCGTCCAGTCCACGTCTCCGAGTCGACTGCGGAAGAACGCCGCCTGCGCTTCCGGATCGACCTTTTGGCACTGCGCAATGAAACGTCGATAGGGCACCGGTTCGCCAAGCTGGTCCTCCCTCCCCTTGAGCATCGCCTGGATTTCGCGAATCGCCAACTCGAGCGTGATGTGGTCGATGGCGATATGGTGATACGCCAGCGCGAGCAGCCACTGTCCCGATGCCTCTACCGGGGCGATGTAGGCCGCCATGATCGGCGCACGATCGAGAGCCAGGGCCTGCGATAGAGGCACCCGCTTAAGCATTTCGGCCGCGGCGTCTACACCTGTCAACGGCGTCAGTTCATGTACTTCCGTGCAGGCCTCGCGCAGGACAACCTGCATCGGCTCGGGCAAGTGCTTCCAGCGCATGGCGCTGCGCAGAATGTCATGACGCGCTATGACACGCTGCAAGGCCGAAATGAATCGATCCACCGCATCGCGCGTATCGAATGCCAGCAGGCTTCGCAGCAAGTACGTATCGTCGTCGGGTTCGACCAGATGGTGGTAGAGAATGCCCTCCTGCAGCGGCGACAACGGGTAAATGTCCTGGATGTTTTCCACACCACCCGGCACGGACCGCGTTATGCCATCGATATGCTCTTGCGTCAGCATACCAAGCGTGAGCATGCCCGGCGTGATCCGCTCTACGCCGAGTGGAATGCCGTGCTCCGTTTCATCGTCGAGCGAATCCAGCGGCGCCAGACGCTGTACGAGATCGGCAAGAACCGGTGCATCGAAAACGTCGCGGACATCCAGCGCCATGCCGACATGACGCAAATGCTCGATCAATTCGATCACCAGCAGCGAATGGCCGCCAAGTTCGAAGAAATGATCGGTGCGCCCGACACGGTCGAGTCGGAGCAGCGTCTTCCAGATCCCGGCCAGCATCGATTCCGCTTCATCGCGAGGCTCTTCGTGGTACCGGGATGCCAACGACGACATGTCCGTTCCCGGCAATGCCGCAAGGTCGACCTTGCCGTTGCTTGTCAGCGGAAATTCGGCCAACCGGACATAGGTGGACGGGATCATGTAGTCCGGGAGGTACGCCGCCAGCTGACGACGCAGGGAACCCGCAGCGACCTCCACCCCGTCCTCGGTCAGCACATAGGCCACCAACTGGTCGTCACATAGCAGAACCAGGGCATCCTCGATTTCCCGGCAGCCCTTCAGGCGGTGTTCGATCTCGCCGGGCTCGATGCGGAAACCACGTAGCTTGACCTGGTGATCGTTGCGACCAAGAAACTCGATCAGACCCTCGGCATTCAATCGCCCGAGGTCACCCGACTTGAAAATGCGACGGCCGGCATGCGTCTCTTCGTGCGTGAATTTCTCGCGCGTCAATGCTTCGAGGTTGGCGTAGCCGCGAGCCACCCCATCACCCGCAATGTAGATCTCGCCAACAACGCCCTGTGGGACGGGCTGCCCGTGTTCGTCCACGATCGAGATGCGCGTATCCGCGATCGGCGTACCGATGGGAACGGTCGTCGCACCGGATGGCAACAACGAGGCTTCGTACGTGATGCAGCCAACGGTCGTCTCCGTCGGCCCATACTCGTTCACGATAGGCGTATGTGGCGCAAGCTCGCGCCACAGGGCGACGGTTGACGCCGGCAGGCTCTCGCCGCCCACCACGAACACATCCACGTGACAGGACGCAGACGCCGATTGCAACCTGCGGCCAAGGCTGAGCAGGTGCGCCGGTGAAATCTTGACGAGCCCCCGCGCGCCCTCCCGCACGTGTGCCTCAAGCTCTTCCACCTCGTGCCCCTCATGCAGAAGATGCGCACATCCACCACTGATCAGCGGAAGCCACAGGCTGGTGATCGTTGCATCGAACACCAACGGCGAAGACACCACCGCATCGATCGCCTCCCCGCCATGACCGTAATCGTGCAGCGCCCAAGCCAGGTAATGGCACATCGAAGCATGTTCGATCATGACTCCCTTCGGAGTGCCCGTCGAACCCGAGGTGTAGATGACATAGGCGAGGTTTCGCTCGTCCATGGGATAGGCGCTGGAGTCAAGATTGCAGTCCGCCTGCGCCGCGATGGCGGCGCGATCTCCTTCCTCCTCGTCAACGACGATCACCCGCACCATTGCCAATGCGGGCAAATCGTCGACGCAGGCCTCTTCGGTAAGAACAGCGAACGGCTGGCTATCCTGAAGAATCAGGCTCAGGCGTCCCATCGGATGCTTGGGATCCAGCGGGACATAAGCCGCTCGCGCTTTCAAGACACCCAGCAGCGCCACCACCATCTCCACGCCACGCGGCATGAACAGGGCGACGCGATCCTCGGGACGAATCCCAAGCGCAATGAGGTGATGCGCCAACTGATTGGCGCGCCGATTCAACGTGTCGTAATCCAGCGACGCCTGTTCGATGCGCAGGGCAATAGCGCCGGGATGGCGTGCCGCTTGCGCCTCGAATGCACGGTGCACGAAAGACAGTGCAGGCACGGCGGCAGCATGTTTCGCAAAGCCGTCGCAAATAGAGCCGCGATCTCCGGGCGGCAGTATCGGAAGTCGGTCGACCGGGACATCTGGGGAAGCACACATGCCTGCCAGAAGCTGCTGCAGATACGAAACGAATCGCATCGCCGTGGCCCGATCGAACAGATCCGTTCGATACAGCAGATCGCCTTCGACGACATCGCCCCGATCCACCAGCGACAACATCACATCGAACTGAGTGGTGCGCATGGGCAGATCGATCGATTCTACACTCACCCCCGGCAGGCTCGCTGCACCTTGCGCGGGCTCATCCACCAATCCCATGAGCGTCTGGAAGACCGGTGTATGCCCCATGCTTCGCTGTGGATTCAGAGCCTCGACCACATGCTCGAAAGGCACTTCGGCGTGCGCGTAGGCCTCCATCAGCGATTGGCGAACACGCTGCAGTAGCGTGGATACTGCAGGCCCATCTTTCAGATCGACGCGCAGCGCAAGGGTGTTGACGAAGAGACCGATCAAGGCCTCGATTTCTTCGCGTTGGCGGTTGGCGAACGGCACGCCGGTCACGATGTCTTTCTGACCGCTCAGGCGCGACATCAGCACGGACCACGCCGTCAGAAGCACCATGAACAGCGTGCCTCCATGTCGCTGGGCCAGCGTTCTCAGCCCGGTCGTCAGGGCCTCCGGCAGATGCACGCGCACGGAGCCGCCGGCATACCGTTGCGTCGCGGGCCGAGGGCGGTCCGTGGGCAAGGCAAGCAATTCCGGCGCACCTCGCAGGTTCTCGACCCAGTACGCTCTCTGCTGCATATAGGCCGGGCTATCCTGCCAGGCCTTCTGCGCAACAGCGTAATCGCCGTACTGGACACGCAGCGGCTCTGGTTCGGGCACGCCACCGTTGTGCGCCATCGCGTAATGGGAAGCGATCTCCTGCGCCAACAATTCGATCGACCACCGGTCCGAGATGATGTGATGCTGCACCACCACCAGCACATGCTCGTTCTCCCCGGTTCGCAGCAGGTTGATACGGATCAAGGGGCCCCTGGCCAGATCGAAGGGGCGCTCTGAATCTTCGATGATCTGATCAACCAACGGCCGCCCTGACGCGTCGTCCCACACGTCTCTCTGAACCGTTACACGCGACGACTCGTCGACGACCTGGCGCGGCTGCCCCTCCACGTTGGCGAACCGCGTCCTGAGGATTTCATGCCGTTGCGTCACGGCATCCAACGCCGACTGCAGGGCCTCGATGTCCACCTCGCCTCGAAGACGCAAAGCCACGGACAAGTGGTAGGCGGAACTTGCCGTCGCGTCCAGTCGATCCAGAAACCACAAGCGTTGCTGCGCCGAGGTCAGCGGCAGGGTTGCGTGCCTCTCGACCGGGACGATACGCGGCATGCCTGCTTGCGGCCATGCCTGCAAACGGGCCGCCATGTGTCGCAGAACAGGTTTTGCAAAGACCTCCGCGAGGGGAAGCTCGATATCGAATGCCCTCTGCATCTTCATAGTGAGCTTCAGTACCAGCAGCGAGTGCCCGCCCAGCTCGAAGAAGTGATCGTGCCGGCCCACCCGTGCCACGCCCAGCAGCTCCTGCCACAGCGCGGCCAGCCGCTCTTCCATCGGCCCCTGCGGGGCCTCGTAGTGGCGTCGCACCACCTCCTCGCCTTCCGGCGCCGGCAGCGCCCGGCGGTCCAGCTTGCCGTTCGGCGTCAGCGGCAGCGCCTCCAGCATCACGTACGCCGACGGCACCATGTACTCGGGCAGCACGGCCAAGAGCGATGCGCGCAGGTGCTCGGGTACCGGCGCTTCACCGGCCTGGCCCACCACGTAGGCCACCAGCCGCCGATCCTCGCTCTCGCCCCAGACCGCCACCGCCGCCTCGCGCACGCTCGCTTGCTCGGCCAGCCGCGACTCGATCTCGCCCAGCTCGATGCGCAGGCCGCGCAGCTTCACCTGGAAGTCGTTGCGGCCCAGGTACTCCAAGGTCCCGTCCGCCCGCCAGCGGCCCCGGTCGCCCGTGCGGTACATCCGTGCCTCCGCCGCGGCCGCAAACGGGTCCCGCACGAACCGTTCCGCCGTCAGCGCCGGCCGGTTCAGATAACCCCGTGCCACCCCCGCGCCACCGATGTGGATCTCGCCCGCCACCCCCACCGGCACCGGCTCGCCCGCTTCGTCCAGCACGTAGATCCGCGTGTTTGCGATCGGGCGCCCGATGTGCGCCTCGAACCCGCTCGACCGCGGCATCCGCACCCACGTCGAGTAGGTCGTCGTCTCCGACGGACCGTACAGGTTCGCCACCCGCTCCACCGACGTGGTCGCGAAGATCCGCTCTACCAATTCGCGCTTGAGCGCTTCGCCCGCCAGGTTCACGTCGCGCACCGACGCCATGCCGTGACCGGCGTCCAGCATCGCCCGCAACGCCGACGGCACCGTGTTCACCAGCGTCGCCTGCGACAGGCCCCAGCCGCTGTCCAGCGCATCGGCCACCAGCCGCACCGTGCCGCCACAGCTCAACGGTGCGTACAACTCGAACACCGCCAGGTCGAAGTTCACCGAGGTGCAGAACAGCGTTTCGTCCAGTTGCGCCGGCGTGAACTGTTCGGTGGCCCAGTGCACGAAGTTCAGCACGTTGCCGTGCTCGATCATCACGCCCTTGGGCCACCCGGTCGAGCCGGAGGTGTAGATCACGTACGCCAGGCTGTTGA
>DAIOET010000210.1:0-6988 GCA_036746135.1 Cupriavidus sp. | reverse complement strand
GGTTGATGCTGGGCATGAAGCCGAACGTGAACGACTTCATCAGGTCGGACAGCGCAAAGCTGGCCGTGCCGCCGCGCGCCGTCAGGCTGATGCTGGGCAACTGGGCCAGCCGTGCCTGCCCCACGAGGTTGTAGGCCGCCAGCACGCGATACTCGGCGGCGACGATGTCGGGCCGCCGCGCCAGCAACTGCGACGGCAGCCCGGCCGGCACCGTCGGCAGCTTCACGCGATCCTGAAGCTTGCCCGGCGGCACCTTGAGTTCGCCGGCGGGCACACCGACCAGCGTGGCCAGGGCATTCTCGGCCACGTCGCGCGAGCGGCGCAGTTCGAGCAGATCCTTGGTCAGGCGATTGATTTCCGCCTGCTGCTGCATGACGCGGATCTGCGGCAGCAGGCCATTGGCCAGCATCGCCTTGTAGGTGGTCAGGATGTCGTTGTTGCGCCCAAGCGTATGGCGCTGCTGCGCAACCTGCTCGTCAAGCAGCAGGATCGTGAAATACGTGATCGATACATCGGAAGCCAGCGACAGGTATCCGGCACGCCAGTCGGCCTCGGTCGCGCGGAATTCCGCGGTCTGCGCCTGCACGCCCTTTTCCACCTTGCCCCAGACGTCGATGTCCCAGTTCACCGTGCCGCCGAGGTTATAGGTCCGGGACACCGGCTGGCCCGTGGTCTTCGATATATCCAGGCCGGCGCCGATATCGAATACCGGCAGCGCACCGGCGCGCGCTTCCGCGATCTGTGCGTTGGCCACGCGAATCCGCGCGGCCAGTACCTTGATGTCGTAGTTGCCGGACAGCGCCTTGGCGACGAGCTGGTCCAGGTAGGGATCGCCAAACCCCTGCCACCAGTTCGGCAGGATGGTCTCCGCGGGCGACACGCTGACCGATTCGTTCTGGCTCCAGGATGCCTTGGCCGGCGTTTCGGGCCGGTGATACTCGGGTGGGCGGAAATCGGCACAACCGGCCAGCATGGCCACGAACACGGCGATACCCGAGAGCTGGGACATGCGGCGCGGCGCAAAAGCGAAGGCGTTCACGATGGCTTCCTGCTTGGAGCGCCAGCGGACCGTGGCAGTGCGTCCTGGCGTTCGATCTGTATTGTGGGCCGGCCTCCGGCGGACGCCAACCTCGGCATGCATGCCCGGCAGGTGCCAGGCAGAAAATACGGGCAAAAAAAGCGCCGGGGCGGAGGTGTCCCCGGCGCAAGCTCCCCGAGCGGCTGGGGCGTCGATGCCTATTGGATGGCTTGCGACGCCGCTGCCGCCTGAACCGTACGGATCATCAGGCGTTGTTCTGTGCGTACTGGTTCGTCGTCACGTTGTTGTGCATATGCTCCTGGAAGGCGGAGCCGTTGCCGAAGTAGTTGGCAACGTCCTGCAGTTGCTGGTTCGACTGCGTGATCGTCTTGTGCGAATCGAACGACAGGCTTACCGGCGTGAAGATCGACGTGCGCGGGGCAAACACGGCGATACCGCCGCGTACCGATTGCAGCTTCTTGGCGTCGAGGGTTTCGGTCGAGGACAGGTCCTTGATGGTCAGCTTGGTCATGATGGTCTCCTTGAGAGGAAGGTGGTACTTCGGGTCAGGTGATGAGCATCGGGTTGGTGTCGCGCTCGGACCAGATATCGCAGCAAGCGTGCCAGCGTGGGCCAGACTCCCGAAAAAAGTCCGCAAACCGTTGTGGGACAAGGGATGGCGGATGGCCGGCGAAAATCTGCCCGGCCATCGGCGCGGCGCGAGTGTTGGCTAGGGAGCGACAGTCGGCGTCGTCACTGTTGGCGTTCCCCCGTCTTTCTCACGCCGTTCTCTCCCGCAAGGGACCATGCGGCACTTCGTCTCAACAAACTCACAAAAAAAAGCGGCGCACATTGCTGTGCGCCGTGTCGGAGACAGGCGGACCGCCCCGCCTTCTCGCTCCGAGTCTGCTGCCGGTCATTTCACATAGATCGTGATCTTCTTCGAGTAGATCGGCGGGTTGGTGGGTATGTGCTTTTCGTCGCCCATCAGCAACTGCAGCGTGTGCTTGCCTGGCGGCAGCTCGATCGTGGTTTCCGTTTCGCCCGCGCCGAAGTGCAGGTGGTTCCGGTCGTTCGGAATCTCCTTGTCCATCGGTGGCAGGTCGACATCGATCAGCAGATGGTGGTGGCCCGTGTTCGGATACTTGACGTCCTTGGGCGCGACGCCCATGTTGCGCAGCCCGAACCAGACCTTGATCGGCTTGCCGGCCGGCATCGTCTGGTTGTTGTTGGGATAGCCGATGTAGAGGTAGGCATTCTTTGGTGCCGGCGTGGGTCCGTCCCTGGTGCCGGCCGCCGGCGCCGAAGCGTGATCCGCATGCGCCGCGGGCGCCGAGGCATCCGCCCCCATCAGCGCGCGCGGTTGCAGCAGGGCGATGGACAGCAACGCCATCCCCGTGAGAAGCATTGGTCTGAAATGGGTCATGGCTCCCCCGTTCGCGCCTGTGTGCGCTAGCGCACGGTGATCGTGATCTTCTTCGAATAAATCGGCGGATCGAACGGTATGTGCTTGCTGTCGCCCAGCAGCAGTTGCAGCGTGTGCTTGCCTGGCGGCAGTTCGATGCGCGCATCGGTCTCACCCGCGCCAAAGTGCAGGTGATTGCGATCGTTCGGGATTTCCTTGTCCATCGGCGGCAGGTCGGCGTCGATCAGAAGATGGTGATGTCCGCAGTTCGGCCGCTCGATGCCTTTGGGGCAGACGCCCATGCCCTTCAGTCCCATGCGTACCCAGAGCTTGCCGCCTTCGATGACCGCGCCGTCGCCGGGCCAGATGATGTAGGTCTCCGCGCCTTTGGGTGCCGGTGTCAGCGGTATGGCCAGCGTGGCCCAGCTGGCCAGGAATGCAGCCGCGAGCGCGCGCTGCAGGGATCGTCTGGACATGGCGGCTCCTCCCGGAGAACTGTCCGCTGCACACGGTACCCCGCGCGGGAGCGGATTCTTGGTGGATATTCTTGATGCGCTCGGCGATGTGTCCTACAGCGTAGGTCGGAAGGCACCAAAAAGCGAACTTTCACGCCACAAACGCTGTGCTATCTTGAAACGGCCGGTACCGCGTCACGGCAACTCCACACCGCGTCTTGCGGCGATCCTGAAGGGGGTGAATATGTGGCGGAAAGCATTAATCGTCTCGCTGCTGGCATTGATTGCGGGAATGGCCGGCGAGATACACGGACCGCCATCCAGCCACAACTGGATCGCCCGTTCGGGCCAGTTCCTCGTCCCCCTGGCCGCCGCGGGCATCCTGCCCAAGAACAGCGACGAACAGTACGAGCTTTCGTTCTGGGACTCGATCAAGAACAGCACGTACGCCGCCGACTACGAGGCCTACCTGAAGCAGTATCCGAATGGCCGCTTTGCGGCACTGGCCAAGACGCGCCTGGAACGTATCCGCGCGACCGCGCCCGCACAGGCCGCTTCGGCACCGGCAGCGAAACCCGAGCCGAAGGCCGAAGCCAAGGCCGAACCCCCGAAACCCGCCCCCGCCCCCGCTCCTGCCGCCAAGCCAGCGCCCACGCCACCTTCGGCCGGCGCGCAACCGCGCACGCGCGCCGGTGGCGCGATTTCACAGGGCACCATCACCTATCCCGCCGAAGGCAAGGAAGCCCCGGCGCCCAGCACCGCCAAGCCTGCCGAGGCCAAAGGCGGCGAGTCGCGCGACTGCCCGCAGTGCCCGGTGATGATCAGCCTGAATCCGGGCGCATTCACGATGGGCAGCAGTACCAGCGACCCCGCCGAACGGCCCCCGCATCATGTGAACGTGGGCCAGGCGTTCGCCATCGGCAAGTACGAAGTCACGGTCGAACAATGGAATGCGTGCGCCGATGCCAACGCATGCCCGCGCATCGCCACGAATCCGGCCGATGCAAAGACCGCTCCGGCACGCGATATCAGTTGGGATGACGCGCAGCAGTACGTGGGCTGGTTGTCCAAGACCACCGGCAAGACCTATCGGCTACCCACCGAAGCCGAATGGGAGTACGCCGCGCGCGGCGGCACCAGCACGGCGTTCTGGTGGGGTGACAGGATGAGCAAGGGCAACGCCAACTGCAAGGACTGCGGCGACCCGTGGAGCGATGCCGCGCCGGCGAACGTCGGATCTTTCGCGGCCAATCCGTTCGGGCTTCACGACATGAACGGCAGCGTCTGGGAATGGGTGGCCGACTGCTGGCACAGCTCGTACAAGAACGCTCCCACCGATGGCCGCGCGTGGGAAGAACCGGCGTGCACGGCACGGGTGATACGCGGAGGGTCCTGGCGTGAGGGTGCCAGCTACATGGTGTCTTCCACTCGCTTCAAGTACAGCACGAGCGTGCGTCAGTCGCAGAACGGCTTCCGCGTGGTGCGCGAGGCCCGGTGACGGCGTGGTTCGATCGCTAGCGGGCGCGCGTTGATATCTGCACGATATCGGCGCTGATCTTTTCTTGCCCGAGCTTGCTGGCCATCTGGGCCAGCGGCTTTTCCAGCGCGCGCAGGTATTCCTGCCGCGTTTCAACCTCGGGACGGCGCGTCGTGAACAATGGCGCCGGCGTGGTCAGCAGGACTACCAGTTCGGTACCGAATGGCTTCGAGATGACCCAGTCGCCGCTGTCTCCCACCGTCGCGCTGTAGTTCGGCGGGGCCTGGTTGCCCTGGATGCGCCCGCTCGGCACCAGATGCGCCACCTTGCCGTCCGCGGCGAAGTAGTCGACGTAGACATACGAATCGTGAGGTGGCGTGTTGACGTCCAGCACCAGCGGCGTGCCTTCGGTCAATTGCGTGCCGCCGCGTGTGCGCAGCAGGGCGCCCGCTTTCTCGCCCGTCTTCCTGCCGCCCGACCAGTACGGCGCCACCAGGCGCACCACATCGCACTTGTCACTGGTCAGCGGCTGGGCATCGAGCTTCAGCGTCTTGACGCCGGCCAGCTTGCCAAGCTTGTCGCGCAGCGCGCCCAGCGCCGTATCGGCGACATAGCCGCTCACCTGCAGCGTATTGCCTTCGATGGTCGCGTTCAGCAGCGCGCAGGGCGTGGCCGCGATCACCTGCGCCACCGCTTCCGGCTTGACCGGCACCGCCGCTTCCGGCGTTGGTGTTGGTGTTGGCTCCGGAGCGGTAGCCTGCGTGGACGACGATGCAGGGGGCGTCGTGCTGTCCGTGGATGGCATGTGGCCGCGCCAGAGATAGACGAGCACGCCCGTGGCAAGCGCCACGCCGGCGATCACGCTGCCCGCGATCCACGGCAGATGAGACCCGCCGCTCTGCGGTTCGGCACCCAGGCCGGCAAGGAACTGCTTGACCGTCGGCGTGCGCGTGGCGCGGTCGAGTGAGAGCGCCTGGCGCAGCACCTTCCACTGTCCGCGTGACAACGTCTTGGGCTGCTCGGGCTTCACGCCCTTGGCGCGCGCCTCGGTGGCGGACACCCGGTTGAATGGATGCTTGCCAGTCAGCAGCTCATAGCTTACGCAGGCCAGCGCGTAGATATCGTCACGCGGATCGGGTTCACGGTGCTCGAACATTTCCGGGCTGGCATAGGCGGGCGTCATGCCACCGAGCGAGCCTGGATCGAACACGGTCTGGTCCGCGTCGTCCGCGGGCTGCTGGAAGCCTCGGGCAATGCCGAAGTCGATGACCTTGACCTCGCCGCGATCGGTCAGGAACACATTGGCCGGCTTGAAATCGCAATGCACGAAGCCGCGTTCGTGCGCATAGGCCAGCGCGCTGCCCATGCCGACGATGATCGGCATCGCCTTGACGTAGGGCAGCCCCTGGAATTCCGGCGAGCGCAGCACGCGATTGAGCGATTTGCCCTGCAGGTATTCCATCGTCAGAAAGACCGTCGGCCCATCGCGGTCGAAGTCATACACCGTGACGATATTGCGGTGTGCCAGCTGCTGTGCCTTGCGCGCTTCACGCTGGAGCGCGATCAGCGATTTCGGATGGCCGCTGAACTGCATGTTCAGGACCTTGATGGCGATGTACGGCTTGCGGTCGGACGCTTCGAGCTTGCGCAGGTCGAGCGCTTTGTAGACCGTGCCCATGCCGCCCACGCCCAGGCATTCCTCAAGGACGAAGCGGCCGTTCAGGGTATCGCCGACGCCCTTGGTAGGCCCCGAAGGAATGTAGCCGCCGGTGAAATGCCCACTCTGGCCGCCCGTGCTGCCGCCGGTGTTGGCCGTGATGCCTCCGGTTCCCGTATTGCCGGTTGCCATGCCGCCGGTATAGGCCCCGGTGCCGCCAGGCGGCGCGGGTTGGCTTCCGGTGTCGGGGTCGATCCGGGTTTCCTCCCCGGACACGTCGTGCCGTACATCTTGCCGCACTTCGCCAACGGGGTCGAACTGCGTGGCCATGTGCGAATCGATGCGATGCATGACTTCGGCATACACGGCGGGCGGCAATGGAAAGCGTGTGTGTTCCTCGGTGAGAACGCGCGCAAATTGCGTGGAGTCGGTCTGATCGTCCTTGAGGGCCAGATCCACCGATGCAAGAAATTCGTCGCGACTCAGGCTGCCGCGCTGAAAATTCCGTATGAGTTCGGTCAGGCTGGACATCCGGTGCATCCCGACGAGTGGTTGCCGATGGTGGCGCTTTTTGAGGCGCAACCGTTGCATCGCGGCACATTGCCTTCGATGGATACTAGTGCGCACTCCGGCCATCCGCAATGCCGCACTGCTGCCCGGCGCGCGCAGACGTTGCCCGCGCCCCGACACCCGACACCTTTCTGTTGGTCCCGCCCCACCATCCGCCGCGCCGCCGGTGAGCATCGGCATGCCGCGATGCCAACCCTCATTTCCCGCAAACCCTTGCGCAGCCTGGATCTTCGATTTTTTTTCGAGACCCTGGCCCGCGCTGGCACGCTTGCTGCGATATCTGGTCCGAGCGCGACACCAACCCGATGCTCGATAACCTGACCCAAAGCACCACCTTCCTCTCTAGGAGACCATCATGACCACGCTGACCATCAAGGACCTGTCCTCGACCGAAACCCTCGACGCC
>DAIOET010000209.1:0-6996 GCA_036746135.1 Cupriavidus sp. | reverse complement strand
GGTCTGGCAATCTGGCGGTTTTGCGAGGGGGTGCGTGCTAACATGCGCGCATGCAAGCACCCGCCCAAACGTCGTCTTTGTCCGCTGCAGCGTCACGCAGCATGCCACACAAGCTCGTCATCGCCTCGCGCGAAAGCCGGCTGGCGATGTGGCAGGCTGAACATGTGCGTGCTGCGTTGCAACAATACTATCCCCAGTGCGATGTGTCCATTCTCGGCATGACGACAAGGGGTGATCAAATTCTCGATAAGACCCTGTCCAAAGTAGGCGGCAAGGGCCTGTTCGTGAAGGAGCTGGAGGTGGCGATGGCCGAGGGCCGCGCCGACCTGGCCGTGCATTCGCTCAAGGATGTGCCGATGGAACTGCCCGATGGCTTTGCGCTGACGGCGGTGATGGAACGCGAGGACCCGCGCGATGCGCTGGTATCCACGCAATTCGCCTCGCTCGACGAGATGCCGGCCGGCACCGTGGTGGGCACATCTAGCCTGCGCCGCGAAGCCGCCCTGCGCAGCCGCTATCCGCATCTGACGATCAAGCCGTTGCGCGGTAATCTCGACACGCGACTGGGCAAGCTCGACCGTGGCGAATACGGCGCCATCATTCTGGCGGCCGCCGGCCTGAAGCGGCTGGGTATGGGCGATCGTATCCGCGCGCTGATCGAGCCGGACAGCTCGCTGCCAGCCGCGGGCCAGGGCGCACTCGGTATCGAAATCCGTTCCGACCGCCCTGAACTGGCCCAGTGGCTGGCGCCGCTCAATGACGTGCCGACGCTGCTGGCCGTATCGGCCGAGCGCGCGGTATCGCGCCGCCTGGGCGGGTCCTGCCAGGTGCCGCTGGCCGCCCACGCGCGCTGGCATGGCAACACACTGCAACTCGATGCATTCGTTGCGTTGCCCGACGGCACGCGCAACGTGCGCGCCCACGCTACCGCGCAGGTAGATTCGCTGCAGGCTGCCGAGCAGCTCGGTGCCGCTGTGGCCGGTGATCTGCTGGGGCAGGGTGCCGACGCCGTACTGGCAGCACTGTCGACCGCCGGACCTGCCTGAGGATCGCCCGATGCCCCGCCCGACCGTCGTAGTCACGCGACCCGCCGGGCAGTCCCGGCAACTGACCGAGGCGCTTCACGCCGCCGGTCTGGATGTGCTCGGCTTTCCGCTGCTGGCCATCGGTCCCGCTGCCGACGATACGCAACTGCGCGCCGCGCTGGCGCGTCTGAGCGACTATGCGCTGGTGGTGTTCGTCAGCCCGAACGCCGTGTCGTTCGCGCTCGATACCCTGGCCCAGGTTCAGAACACCGCGGGCCAGGCGCAATGGCCGGCTGAAGTGCCTGTCGCAGTGGTCGGGCCGTCGAGCGTGACGGCGTTGGCCGAGCGCGGCATCGCGCCGCCGACGCATCGCGTCATCGCGCCGGCTGGAGCGCAGGGCGAGGGCGATAGCGGCGATTCCCCGCGCTTCGATTCCGAGGCACTCTGGTCCGAACTCGATACCACGCCCGGTGCATTTACCGGGCGCAGCGTGCTGATCATCCGCGGCAACGGTGGACGCGACTGGCTGGGAGACCGCCTGCGCGAAGCCGGTGCCGCCGTCGGCGCCGTGGAGGCCTACAGCCGCACACTGCCCGAACCGACGACGATGCAATGGCAGGCCGTGCGCGACAGCCTCAAGCCTGGGGCGCCACCCTACGCCTGGCTGCTGACCAGTTCGGAGGCCGTGCGCAACCTCGATGCGTTGGCGCGGTTGCACCTGTCGCCTCAGGAACACGAACGTCTTAAGCAGATGCAGTGCATTGCGCCGCATGCGAGAATTGCCGCGCAGGCCCAGGCGCTCGGTTTCGCGCACGTGCTGCCAGCCGCGCCTGGTGATGCCGGCCTGCTGGCCGCGTGCACGCAATGGGGTAATGCCCATGCCGGGCCGGCGGCGCCGTCGGTGACGGAGCCGGCTCCCGTGCCTGCGCCGGTTGTGCCGGCGCCGTCCAGTGTCGATCCGGCACCGGCGCCTGCGCCAGCCGCTACAGAATCAACAGGGTCCACAGGACCCACGACAACGAAGGTCGAACGCGTGACGCCAGACACTACGTCCCCCTCGTCGAGCCATGCCGCTCCGTCCGGTGCTTCCGGCACGTCTTTCACCACGCACGCGCCAGCGTCGCAGTCGGCCAGCCGCCGCTACATGACGGCCTGGTGGGCGATTGCCATCGTGCTGGTACTGGCCATTGCCGGTGGCTTCTTCTGGTTGCAGATGCGGGTGGAACACCTGACCCAGGAACTCGCGCGGCGCCAGCAGAGCAACGACGCCCTGGTGCAGGAAACCCGCGTGCTGTCGAAGAACGCGCAGGACACCGTCAAGGAACTGCAGTCCAAGGTTGGCGCGCTCGACGGCCAGGTGGTGGAGGCCCGAGACAAGCAGGCCGCGCTGGAGCAGGTCTATCAGGACCTGATGCGCAACCGCGATGACTGGGAAATCGCCGAGATCCAGCAGTTGCTGACCAATGCCGGCCAGCAGCTTCAGTTGACCGGCAACGTGCAGGTGGCGCTCGCCGCGCTGCAAAGTGCCGATGCGCGCCTGGCCCGTTCCGACAAGCCGCAATACAACCAGTTGCGCCGCGCCCTGGCGCGTGACATCGCCCGCATGAAGGCCGTGCCCGATACCGACCTGACTGGGGCGGCCATCAAGCTCGACGAATCGATCAACCAGATCGATGCACTGCCGCTGCTGTCCGGCGAACGCATGCTGGACCGCGTGCCCGGCGAAACCGACAAGCCCGTCAAGCCGGGCGCGAAGGGCGCCTCCGCTCCCGCCGCTGACGACGTTGGCGGCAACGTGCTCACGCGCACGTGGGACTATGTGCTGGCCGAACTGGGCCAGGTGATCCGCGTGCGCAAGGTGGACGACACCAATGCCCTGCTGCTGTCTGGCGACCAGGGCTGGTTCCTGCGCGAAAACGTCAAGCTGCGGCTGCTCAACGCGCGCCTGGCACTGCTGTCGCGCAACGAACCGGTGTTCCGCAACGACCTGGCTGCCGCGCAGGCGATGATCGGCCGCTATTTCGATACCCGCTCGCGCCGGGTGCAGGGCGTGATGACCCTGCTCAAGCAGGCGCAGGCCAGCGCGGTGAGTGTGTCGCTGCCGACGATGGCCGAGAGCCTCAGCGCGCTGCGCGCGCTCAAGAAGGAGTAGCCGCATGCGACTGCTTTTCTGGGTAGCCGTACTGTTTGGCGGCGCGGTCGGGCTGGCGCTGTTTACACAGTTCAATCACAGCAACGTGGTGCTGTTCTATCCACCGTACCGGGTGGAAATGTCGCTGAACCTGGCGCTGGCGCTGCTGTTGCTGCTGTTCTTCGTGGTGTGGACGGTCATGTCCACGTTCCGGCATCTGTCGGAAATGCCGCGCCGGGCCGCCGCGTACCGCGAGCGCAGCCGCATGGGCAAGGCGCAGGCCGCGCTGCGCGAATCGATCGAAAACCTGTTTGCCGGCCGCTTTGCCCGCGCTGAACGCGCCGCCAAGGAGGCCCAGGCATGGCCGGAGCAGGCGCAGACCGCGGCACTGGTCGGCGCGCGCGCGGCGCACCGGATGCAGGAGTCCGAGCGCCGCGACGCCTGGATGGCGCAGGTGACCGACCCCGAGCGCGAACAGGCGCGGCTGGTGTCGATGGCCGAGTTGCTGGTCGATGCACGCGATCCGGAAGGGGCGCTGGAAACCATCGCCCAGCTGCAGGAAAAAGGCGGACGCCAGATCCACGTACAGCGGATTGCGCTGCGTGCGCACCAGCATCTGAAGAACTGGACCGAGGTGCTGCGCCTGGCGCGTTCGCTGGAAAAGCGCAACGCACTGCACCCGGTGCTGGCACTGCGGCTCAAACAGATGGCTGTCGAAGCGATGCTCGAGGAGCGCCGCCATGACGCGGAATCGCTTTATCACTTCTGGCGGTCGCTATCGGCGGATGAACGGCACGCCGTGCGCATCGCCGAGCAGGCGGCACGTTACTTCTCGGCGCTGAACCGCCAGAACGAAGCGCGCCGTATTGTCGAGGAAGCACTGAAGGTGAACTGGGACAGCCGTCTGGTGCAGCGCTACGCCGACTGCGCGGAACCGGGCAAGGCACTGCCGCAAATCCAGCAGGCCGAGAAATGGCTGGTTGATCATCCGAACGATGCCGACCTGTACTACACGCTGGGGGTGCTGTGCCTGGGCGAGCAGCTCTGGGGCAAGGCGCAGTCCAACTTCGAGCGCACGTTGAAGTATGCGGATCGGGAGCGGCAAAGCCGCATCTGCGTGCGCGCGCACCTGGCGCTGGCGCGGCTGTTCGAGGAAACGGACCGGCCCGACGAGGCGCAGAAGCACTACCGCGAAAGCGCCATGCTGGCGGCCTGAACGCGCCGACGGCCGATCAAGAGCGCGAAGCCCGTCAGTCGTCGACGGCCTTCGCCTTCGAACCCTTCACCGCCGCATACCTTTCCAGCGCTTCCATTCGTGCCACCTTGTGCTGCACGACCGGCCGCGGATAGTTATCGCCGAGCTTCACTCCGGCCGCCGCCAGCACATCGTCCGGCGCCGTCCAGGGGGCGTGGATGTACTTGTCCGGCAGGTTTGCCAGTACCGGCAGGTACTTGCGGATGAAGCGCCCCTGCGGGTCAAATTTTTCCGATTGGGTGACCGGATTGAAGATGCGGAAGTAGGGTTGCGCGTCGCAGCCGGTTGACGCTGCCCATTGCCAGCCGCCGTTGTTGGCGGAGAAATCGAAGTCATTGAGCTGGTCGGCGAAATATTGCTCGCCCCGGCGCCAGTCCACGCCCAGGTCCTTGACCAGGAAACTTGCCGTGACCATGCGCAGGCGGTTGTGCATGTAGCCGCTCTGGTTGATCTGCAGCATCGCGGCATCCACCAGCGGATAGCCGGTCCGCGCCTGGCACCATGCGTCGAAGTACTCGTTGCCGGTTCGCGTGTCGACCCAGCGCAGCGCATCGTATTCCGGGTGGTACGACTTGCCGTCGGCGACGCGCGGGTGATGGTGCAGGATCATGAAATAGAAGTCGCGCCAGACCAGTTCGGACAGCCAGACGGCGGCGCCGGCACTGGCGGGGCCGCCTTGCTGCACGATCTCGTGCGCGGCACGCACGAGCGTTCGGATCGATATCGTGCCGAAGCGCAGGTGCACGGACAGGTAACTGGGGCCGCGCAGCGCGGGGTAGTCACGGCGCTGGCCGTACTCCCCAATGCGATTGCGGAATTCGTCGAACAGCGCCTGCGCACCATCGGCGCCCGTGGGCATGGCGATGTCGGGCAGGTTGCTGGGCGCGAAGCCGAGCGATTCGAGGCTGGGCAAGGCCGTGCGGTATCGGGCCGGCACCGTTGCCAGGGCCTGCCGGTACTTGTCGACCGGGTAGGGCCGCAGGTCGAACGGCTGCAGCGCCTTCAGCCACGCATTCTTGTACGGCGTGAACACGCTGAACGGCTGGCCCTGGCCAGTCAGGATCTCGTCGGCCTCGAAAATGACCTGGTCCTTGAACGTCAGCAGCACCCGTGAATCGGCGGCCAGCGCCTGGCGCACGGCGGCGTCGCGATCGTTGGCGGCTGGTTCGTAGTCGTGGTTCGTGAACACCGCCTCGGCATCGAGCTCGGCCGCCAGCTTTGGAATGGCATCGCGCGCGCGGTCGTCAAGGACGATCAGCCCGCCGCCGGCGTCGGCCAAGGCCTGCCGCAGCGGCTCCAGCGACTTGTGGATGAACTCCACGCGCCGGTCGGCCTTCAATCCCCGATCGAGCAGCGGATCGAGGATTTCGCGGTCGAACACGAACACGCACCATACCTGCTTGCAGTGCTTGAGGGCATAATGCAGCGCCGCGTGATCTTCGGCGCGCAGGTCGCGCCGGAACCAGACCAGGCCGCGTGCGAATTCCCGGCTGATCCGGTAGGGCATGCGTCCGCCAGGTTCGGCTGCAGGGGAAGGTGATCTCGGCATCGCCATAACCTAACATAGCCACCAGCATTTCCTCGCATTCCCACACTCTCATGGCCACGACTCTCGACCGCATCCTGCAATCCCAAGGCTTCGGCACCCGCCGCTATTGTGGCGACCTGGTGGAAGCCGGACTCGTCGAGGTCAACGGGGTGCTTTGCGAAGATCCGGGTGCACGCTTCGAAGTGGACGGCCTGCGTCTGATGGTCGACGGCGAGGAGTGGCTGGCGTGCACCAAGGCCTACCTGATGCTGAACAAGCCGGCCGGCTACGAATGCTCGCAGCGGCCGCGCCACCATCCCAGTGTCTACAACCTTCTGCCGGTGCCACTGCGCCAGCGCGAGGTGCAGGCGGTGGGGCGGCTCGACCACGACACCACCGGTCTGCTGTTGCTGACCGACGATGGCCAGTTCATCCATGCCCAGACCTCGCCGAAGAAGCAGGTGCCCAAGGTCTACGAGGTCACCACGTTCGACCCTGTGACACCGGAGCAGGTGCAGGCGCTGTGCGCCGGGGTGCAACTGGATGACGAGCCGGCCCCGATTGCGGCACATGCCTGCGAAGCCACCGGCGAGCGCAGCCTGCGCCTGTCGCTGCTGCAGGGCAAATATCACCAGGTCAAGCGTATGGTCGCCGCCGCCGGCAACCATGTGACGGCGCTGCATCGCAGTGCCATCGGCGGATTGCGGCTCGACCCGGCGCTGGAGTTGGGGGAGTGGCGCTGGCTGACACCGGAAGACATGGTTGCGCTGAAGTCGGCGGGGGATTGAGGCAGGTGGCCGGCGTGCCGCAAAGTGCCTTTACGCACAGAAGTTTTCCGCGGCAGCCGGGGTGTGATTTGGTAGAATGCAAGGCATGGCGACGTCCGAAGCTTCCATCAATCTCACCAATCAGTTCCTGATTGCCATGCCAGGCATGGCAGATCCGACGTTTTCGGGTTCCGTTGTCTACCTCTGCGAGCATAACGAGCGTGGTGCGCTCGGTCTGGTGATCAACCGGCCGATCGACATCGACATGGCCACGCTGTTCGACAAGATCG
>DAIOET010000208.1:0-7005 GCA_036746135.1 Cupriavidus sp. | reverse complement strand
TTGCCAAAGCCCACGCCCACGCCAACCATGTCCGAGAACTGGAAGGCGCTGCCCATGCGGTGCTGGTCGGACGTACCGGTATGGGTCAGCACGCGCACGCCGACGGATGCCTCGGCAAAGGGCACGAAGTAGCTGCCGCGCTTTTCCACGCGCAGGATCGGCGAGATGCCGAATTCGAACAGATTCTGCTGGTTGGTGCCGCCACGCGCGTCCCATCCAGCCACGTTGAATTCCGCCTGCAGGCGGAACAGCCAGCCCTGCGGATTACCGTACTGGATCGGGGTGTTGAAGTTCACGCCGACTTCGTACTTGTTGACGTCATGGCTCGTATCGCGGCCAACGGCAACGTGGACGGCCGGATGGCTCCAGCCGACCAGCTCTTCGGCGCTGGCGGCCGAACTGGCACCAGCAACCATCGCGCCGACAGCCAGCGCACGGACGACAAACAGGGTTCGGGGGGATTTGGCAAGGTGCATGCGACGTTCTTGTTGTTCTGACTTCATGAAAGAAGGCATCGAAGAGAGTGGCTCGGCAACTAGACGGGATCGACTGCCAAACCCGCCGAAGCACCTTGGCGCTCCGGACGGGTCAGGCCCAGAGCCGCTCCACCACCCAACTCGCGGCAACACAGATCCCGAGCCAGACAGCGAGGCAGCTTGCAATAAATCGGTACGTCATTGTGGGAATTAACGGCAAAGGACGGTTTCTGATGGAATTTTTGCGACGCATTATACATACATTCATGAATGCATGTATCGAGCATCCGTGGCTGTCCGCTTAAGCCACAAATAGATTCATCAGAATTCGTCCAGTTCTGGATGATGCCAGCACGCGAGCAACCCTGCAGACGGACCGTTAAACAGACGGATCAAAGAAATTGAAGACGTTGCGGTGCGATATGTGATCGGAGGCCACGCGGCGTCCGGACCACTGCACGGCCACGTGCGGGGCGGGCTTGCCGGGAGAAGACTGAGGCGCACAGCCGCGCGAAGGCGGCTGCGGCGGAAACATCTGCAATATCAGGGACTTGCCAGCGGTCAGCCGCGCAGGAACGGCAGGACTTCGGCCAGTAGTTGCTCCGGAATTTCCTCGGCGATGTAGTGGCCACACGGCAGTGCATGGCCTTGAACGCGACGCGCAACCTTGCGCCACTCGTCGAGCGGCTGGAAACAATTTCCAACCGCACCGTTGGCGCCCCACAACGCCAGCATCTCGCACTCGACCATCCGGCCGGCCTCGATATCGGCGCGATCGTGCTCCAGATCGATGCCCGCGCTGGCGCGATAGTCTTCGCACAAGCCATGCGCCGCGCCCGGCAACCGCAGGCAGCGCAGGTATTCGGACAGCGCCGCCTCGGTGAACGGCGTCAGGCCGGCGCTGCGGCTGCCCATCGTCTGGCGCAGGTACAACGCCGGGTCGGCTTCGATCAGCGTCTCCGGGAACGGCGCCGGACGAATCAGGAAGAACCAGTGGTAGTAGGCGCGCGCGAACGCTTCATTGGTCTGCGCGTACATGGCCAGCGTGGGGGCGATGTCGAGCGTGACCAGCTTTTCCACGGCCTGCGGATGATCGACCGCGAGCCGGTGCGCCACGCGCGCGCCCCGGTCGTGGGCCAGCACGCGAAACCGCTCGAAGCCAAGCTGGCGCATCACCGCCAACTGATCCGCCGCCATCGCCCGCTTGCTGTAGTTGCTGTGGTCGGGCAGACCGGCCGGCTTGCCGCTGTCGCCATAGCCGCGCAGGTCGGTGGCCACCACGGTGAAGTGGCGCGCCAGCTCGCCTGCCACCTTGTGCCAGATCACGTGCGTCTGCGGATGACCGTGCAGCAGCAACAGCGGCGGGCCGTTCCCGCCCACCACGGCATGGATCGGCACCTCGTCGTGGACGATGCGATGCGTCTCGAAACCTTCGAACATCAGTTGTCTCCCTGTGTTGCCAGCCGTGTCATGGTAGTTGCGGCCACGTCGCGCAGCCAGGGGCTGGCTGCATGATGACGGCTGGCGAAGTCGGCGATGGCATCGGCATGGGTCAATGACATGCCGATGATGTCCAGGCCGCGCCGGAACATGTCGAGGTGACGGTCCGACATCGAGAACCGCGCTGAAAAGTCCGCCGTGCGCACGGTCATCGTATCGAGATCGATGCGGATCGAGGCCGGCGCCACGGGATTGCTCACCGCCTGCGTCAGGAAGTCGACGTCCGCCTGCGGCAGCATCACAAGCAGCAGGCGGTTGTTCATCGCGTTCGAATAGAAGATCTCGCCGAAGCTCGGCGCGATGACGGCCCGGATGCCGTATTGCTGCAGGCCCCACACCGCATGCTCCCGGCTGGAGCCGCAGCCGAAGTTCGGGCCGGCCACCAGCACGCGGGTGTCGCGCCAGGCGGGCTGGTTCAGCACGAAGTCCGCGCGCGGCGTGCCTTGTTCGTCAAAGCGCATGTCGTAGAGCAGGCCACGGTCCAGCCCGGCCTTGTCGATGCCCCGCAGGAACTGCTTCGGCATGATCTGGTCGGTATCGAGGTTGGGCAGCGGCAGCGGCGCGCCGGTGCCTTCGATCAGCGTGAATTCGGACATATCGGTCTCCGGATCAGCGGGATTGGCCAAGCTGGCGCACGTCGGTAATGCAGCCGGTGATGGCGGCGGCGGCGGCCATCGCCGGACTCATCAGGTGCGTGCGCCCGGCACGCCCCTGGCGGCCTTCGAAATTGCGGTTGGTCGTCGACGCGCAGCGCTCGCCCGGCGCCAGCACGTCATCGTTCATCGCCAGACACATGGAACAACCCGGCTTGCGCCATTCGAAGCCCGCTTCGCGCAGCAGCGCGGCAATGCCCTCGGCTTCGGCCTGTTCGCGCACGGCACCGGAACCCGGCACCACCATCGCCCGCACGCCGGCCGCCACCTTGTGGCCGCGCACCACATCCGCCACGGCGCGCAGGTCTTCGATGCGGCCGTTGGTGCACGAGCCAATGAACACGCGCTGCACCGGCAGGCCCTGCAAATGGCTGCCCGGCGTCAGCCCGATATAGTCGAGCGCCCGCTCGGCCGATGCGCGCGCGATGGCGTCGGCCGCATCGGCCGGCTGCGGTATCGCGGCACTGACCGGAATCGCCTGGTCGGGGCTGGTGCCCCATGTCACATACGGTTCGACGACCGAGGCATCGAAAGCCAGTTCGGTATCGAAGGCCGCGTCGGCATCGGATACCAGCTCCGCCCAGGCTGCCCGCGCGCGCTGCGCCATTTCGGCGTCGATGTCGCTGGCACGCGCGAGTACGTACCCGATCGACGTGGCATCGGGCGCGATCAACGCGCCACGCGCGCCGGCTTCGACCGTCATGTTGCACAGGGTCATGCGCGCCTCCATCGACAGGGCACGGATGGCGCTCCCCGTGAACTCGACCACATAGCCCCGCGCACCCTGCGCGCTGATGCGCGAAATGATGTGGAGAATCAGGTCCTTCGACGTGGTGCCCGCCGGCAGCAGGCCATCCACGCGGATGCGCATGTCGCGCGCCAGCCGGTAGACCAGCGTCTGCGTCGCCAGCACGTGCTCGACCTCGGACGTTCCGATGCCAAACCCGAGCGCGCCGAATGCCCCGTACGTGGTGGTATGGCTGTCGCCGCACAGCACGACCATGCCGGGGCGGATCATGCCGTGCTCCGGCGTGATCACGTGTTCGATGCCCTGCAGCGGGTCATTGGTATCGAACAGGGGGATGCCGTGGATATCGCAGTTGCGCTTCAGGTTGCGCGCCTGCAGCGCCGATGCGGGGTCCTGGATCACGCGCGGCGATTCGGCGTGCGTGGGAATGATGTGGTCTACCACCGCCAACTGCTGCCCCGGCGTGGGCACCTTGCGGCCGTGCTCCGCCAGACCGGCGAATGCCTGCGGGCTGGTGTACTCGTTCATGATGTGCAGATCCGCGTAGAGGAGCACGTTGTCCGCGTCGAGCGTGACGACTGTGTGCGACTCCACGAGCTTGCGATACAGCGTTCGTCCGGCCATGTTGCCTGCCTGTGGGGTGGTGAATCGGTCTGACGGCAGTCTAATCGCGGAATCCATCGCTATAATTTCGCGGATTGCACTTCATTCGTGCCCTGGATTCAGGAGTCGTATCCCCGGATACGGACCCGCATCCGCACGATCCCCGTCATGGACGCCTTTTCCGATCTCGCCTTCTTCATCCTGCTGGTCAAGCGTGGCAGCCTGGCCGGGGCCGCCCAGCAGCTGGGCCTGACGCCGTCGGCGGCCAGCAAACGTCTGGCGGCGCTGGAAGCGCGGCTCGGCGTGCGGCTGCTCAATCGCACCACGCGCCGGTTATCGGTCACACCCGAGGGCGAGGCTTACCTGGCACAGGGCGGGCGCATCCTGGCCGAACTGGAAGAACTGGAACAGGGGCTGGGCGGCAGCCGCGTGGCGCCGCGCGGCCTGTTGCGCGTCAATGCCACGCTGGGTTTCGGACGCCGGCACCTGGCACCGGCCGTTGGCGATTTTCTGCTGGCCTATCCCGATGTCGAAGTCCAGCTGCAGCTGACCGACCGCGCCCTGAACCTTGCAGAGGAAGGTTTCGACATCGGCATCCTGATTGGCGACTTGCCGGACGCGCGGCTCAACGCGCGCAAGCTCGCCCCCAACAGCCGGATTCTGTGCGCGGCGCCCGCCTACCTGGCACGCCACGGCGAGCCGGCGTCGCCGCGCGCGCTGCAGCAGCATCGCTGCATCGTGATCCGTGAAAGCGAGACGGCCTACGGCACCTGGCACCTGCTTGCGTCGGGACGCCAGGAGACGGTCAAGGTGCGCGGCCCCGCGGCGACCAACGACGGCGAAGTCGCGGTGAACTGGGCGCTGCAGGGGCACGGCATTTTGCTACGGTCCGAATGGGAGGTGGCGCCACTGTTGCGCTCCGGACGGCTCAAACAGGTGCTGCCCGAATGGTCGGCGCCACCGGCGGACATCTACGCGGTCTACCTGTCGCGCGACAAGCTGTCCGCCCGCGTGCGCGCGTTCGTCGATTTCATGGCCGACCGCTTCGGCCGCTACGACACGTCGGCCGACCATCACGGCTGGTAGCGCCGAATCCCGAAGCCCCGCGGCTCAGGGCAGCAGCAGGATCGCGCCGGTGGTTTCGCGGCGCTCCGCCGCCTCATGGGCGTGTGCCACATCGGCCAGCGGAAAGCGCGCGCCGATATCGACCTTCACATGGCCGGCCGCGATGGCGTCGAACAGGTCCTTCGCATTGGCACGGAAGCGCGCGGTATCCGCGTTGTGCGGAAACACCGAGGGCCGCGTCAGGAACAGGCAACCCTTCTTGTTGAGCAGTTCGGGCTCGATGGCCGGTGCCGGACCCGATGCACCGCCGTACAGCACCACCATGCCGAAGGTCTGCGCGCAATCGAGCGAGCCCAGGAACGTGTCCTTGCCCACGGCGTCGTAGACCACGGTCACGCCGCGCCCGTCGGTGGCATCGCGCACCTGCTTGACCCAGTCGCCGTGGCTGTAGTCGATGGCGATATCGCAACCGGCCGCCTTCGCGCGCTCGCATTTGGCCGCCGAGCCGGCCGTGCCGATCACGCGCGCGCCCAGCGCCTTGGCCCAGCCACTGAGGATCTGCCCTACCCCGCCGGCGGCGGCATGCACCAGCACCGTATCGCCGGGCTTGACCGCGTGGGTATGCCGCACCAGGTACTGCGCGGTCATGCCCTTGAAGATGGTTGCCGCGGCCTGCTCGTCGCTCACGTTGTCTGGCAGCTTGACGAGCTTGTCGACGGCCACGTTG
The DNA here is from genome assembly GCA_036746135.1 of Cupriavidus sp. GTDB lineage: Bacteria > Pseudomonadota > Gammaproteobacteria > Burkholderiales > Burkholderiaceae > Cupriavidus. The sequence continues at coordinate 1,233 of DAIOET010000208.1, read as the reverse complement.
CGGCCTTCCGAATAGGCCCCCAGCCCCGCGTTCATATAGGCGACGCGATCCCCCACGGCAACATCGGTGACGCCATCCCCCACGGCCTCCACGACACCGGCGGCTTCAAAGCCCAGGCCGGTACCGGCCGGCAGCGGATACGTGCCACGACGCTGGTAGATATCGATGAAGTTGAAGCCGATCGCGGTATGCCTCACGCGCGCCTCGCCGGGAGCCGGCTCGGGCAACGTTACCTGTTCCATCCGCATGACCTGCGGCGAACCGAATTCGTGGAGGCGGATGGCGCGGACGGTCGTCGGCATGGGGGGTCTCCTCAATGTGCTGGCAAAAAGTGAAGACCCGATTATTGACGCTTTTGCGAATCCCTGCCGGCGCTCAAATGAGTTCGGCGCTCATGCATAACGCGCTGGTATCGCGCAAACGCTGAAACTCCTGGCTCTCAAGCACCTCGCGCGGCAGCTTCGATGCGTGAACCAGCGAGAAACCATAGCGCGCGAAATAGCTCGGACACGTGGAGGTCAGCAATACCGCGCGACGGCTGCCGTTGGCGCGCGCGCGCATCATCACCGCGTTCACGAGATGGCTGGCCACGCCCTGGTCGCGCCATTCGCGCAGGACGGCCACGGAGCGGACGATCGCCGTGTCGCCGAACAACTCGGCGCATGCGCAGCCCACCAGTTGCGATTCGATAATCGCCACATGAAATTCACCAACCAGCCGTGCCAGATCGTCCACCGGGAGGCCGCACCGCTCAAGAACGGCCCCGATGGCGGGCGCATCCGTTGGCTGTGCCATCCGGATTCGCATGTCTTTAATCATTTGGAGCCTCTGTTTCTCTCATCACGTTGCGACGGATACGCCATGGAAGCCCTGCATGGTGATACCTGGTGCGCGGATTACCGGACAAACATTACCGGTAGTCGTACGACAACGCGCGCGCCAAGAGAGCGGTGAAATGCTGACGTTTGGTGCGCGAGCGCCCCACAGTATCGCAATCGCGCCCGAGATTCCAGAGGGGAATCACCGAATGCGACGGGTGCCATGCATGACCGAATTCGGAGCATGAAATGCGCCAGCTCTGCACGTCAGTATCGGCAAGTTTCGTGAAGAAAATGCGCGTGCAAAACGCGGACCGGAAACAGGGGAATGAAGCGGAGGGTTCGGATGCGTCGAACCAAGGGAAATGGAGGCGGGGATACGGAATCGAACCGTCGTAAACGGCTTTGCAGGCCG
>DAIOET010000207.1:0-7007 GCA_036746135.1 Cupriavidus sp. | reverse complement strand
TGCGGCGTTAATGCGACGTTGATGCGGAGCGCGCGATGGCGCTACGCCTGGCTCAATGCCGCGCCGAGCTGCGTGGCCGCATCGTCATCGGTACGTTCGAAACGCAGCGGCGTCACCGAAACGCCCCCGCGTGCCACCACCATCGCTTCGGCGTCCTCGATATCGGGGCGGGGTCCGCGCGAGAACTGGAGCCAGTGATATGGAATGCCGCGCGGATCGATCTGGGCGCGTACGTCGATGGCCTTGACGAGGCCAAGGCCCTGGCGCGATACCGTCAGCGGTCCGGCATGCTCCGGTTCGACATCCGGGAAATTCACGTTAAGGCAGGCCCCGTCGATCCAGCCCGCGGCCAGCAGTTGGCGAATCACACCGGGCGCCAGCGCGCGCGACGTCTGCCATTTCACGGCATCGCGGTCGGAAAATACCTGGCTCAACGCAATGGAGCGGATACCCAGCAGCATGCCGGTCATCGCCGCCCCGACCGTGCCCGAAAACACGGTTTCAAGCCCCAGGTTGCCACCACGGTTGATGCCGGACAGCACAAGATCCGGCGGCGCATCGCGCATGATGTGGCGCGCGGCCATGACCACGCAGTCGCCCGGGGTGCCGCTGATGCCGAACCGGCGCGGCCCGTGCTCGGCCACGCGCAGCGGCGCATGCAAGCTGATCGAATGCGATGTCCCGCTCTGGTCGTGATTGGGCGCCACGATCCACACTTCACGCGCCAGGGTGGCCGCCACCTGTTCCAGCACCGCCAGGCCCGGCGCCTCGATGCCATCGTCATTGGTCAACAGCACACGGTCGACTACGAAATCAGACATGGAAATGCCCTTCCCTTCTATGGACGATTGAACGGCCCTTACTGTATCCCAACTATCCGAACGCCATGACCTCGTTGGCGCCGGCAATAAAAAACCCGCATCGGTGGATGCGGGTTCCTGGTGACCGTGCAACGGCACGGCCATATCCGGCGATGCGGGCGGGCTGCCGTTCAGTGCAGCCGATGCGCGTCCGCATCGAGCGCCTTCTCGGCGCCGTCGCCGGTCTGGCCACGGTAGTAGAGATGCACGCCAATGGCCAGCGAGTCATGGCGGATTTCATGAAGCGCCCGCCATGCCTGCGCGGCATCCTTGAAGACCAGATAGTGCGCCTCGCGCTCCACGAGCGTCGCCACTTCATGCAACCCGTGATTGCGCAGCGCGCCCACCAGGTGATCGAGACTGCGATGCGTGCGGGCGTCCGTGCGCGGATAGAGCATGTGCAGCACCGCTACCGGCGATGCCGTCGGCCGCGCCGTGAAGGCGGCGACGATGTCCTGATGGTTGATGGCCGTGACCGCCTGGTCATCGGACTGAATGCGGAAGGACTGAAGTCCTGCGTCGAGGGTCGTGTTGTTCATGTCAGCACCTCCTGGTCAGAATCTGAACGACAGTGGTGCAAAGATAGGGCATCCTTGACGCAGCGCAATATGCGTTTTGTGCAACAGTGAATTTCAGTCGCGCAGGCAGAACGGAATGGCGTGCGTGCGGTCCATGCATCGCGGATCTTTCGGCACGCTTTCACATGGCTTTCGTTCGGCTTTCAATGAGAGCCACCCGGCGCGCGCGGGCCTTGGCGGGTGGCTCGAAACGGGCTTATTCGAACGGCCGTGGCTTTGGCGTCCTGTCGTTCGACGGCGGCAGGATCGGCAGCGAAATGCGCGGCTGATCGCCGGTCAACGTATGCAGGAATGCGACGATGTCGGCGTTTTCCTCGGTGGTGAATCGGCGGCCCAGTTGCAGCCGGCCCATCACATCGACGGCCTCGGTCAGTGTCGCCGCTTCGCCGTCATGGAAGTACGGATAGGTCAACGCCACGTTGCGCAGCGTCGGCACCTTGAAGCTGAAGCGGTCGACATCGTTGCCCGTGACACCCGCGCGGCCCTCCGACGGGTTCTTCGTCTTGTAGGGTTCCACGAGGCCCATCTTCTGGAACGACGAGCCGCCAAGATTGCGGCCGTTATGACAGGCGACGCAGCCCGCCGTCTTGAACAACTGGTAGCCGCGCAACGCCTGCGCATCGATCGCCCGCTTGTCCCCCTTCAGCCATTTGTCGAATGGCGCGTTCGGCGTGACCAGCGTCTCTTCGAACGCGGCAATGGCCAGCGTGATTTCGTTCATCGTCAGCGCGTCCGACCTGAATACCTTGCGGAACTCGGATACGTATTCGGGAATCGACCGCAGCGTATCGACGGCCAGTTCATGGGTGAACGCCATCTCGATGGGATTGGCGATCGGCCCGTGCGCCTGTTCCTGGAGGTTCTTGGCGCGGCCGTCCCAGAACTGCACGAAGTTCAGGCTCGAATTGAGCACCGTGGGCGAATTGATGCCGCCCTGCTTCCACTTGTCACCGATCGACGTCTTGAGGTTGTCAGACCCGCCCATGCTGAGGTTATGGCACGAGTTGCACGAGATGAAGCCCGACCTCGACAGGCGTGGATCGAACCACAGCTTCTCTCCCAGCGCTACCCGCGCCGGGTCCTTGACGTGCGCCGGCGCAACCGGCTGGACAGGTTCGTTCTGCGGCGCGGCACCCAGCGCGCCGGTGCCTGCCGTAGCCGACAGCAACAGCAGGATCGATAGGAATAGTCTGGTCTTCATGGGGAGTACTCCGAATTTTTCTGGACCGTCCCGCATGCGCCGGAACGGTCCTTCGGATTAGGCTCCCAAGCCTTCTGCCCGGCCTTGACAGCAGTCAAGCGCCATCTGAAAGCCACCCGAAAGGTGGCGGCGAATATCGATACGCGATCTTGTTAGTTGGCGGCTTGCGGCCGGCCGCCTACGATCTCGTTTTCCGTCCGTTCGGGGACACCTGGCGCGCGCTTGCGTCAGGCGCTGACCAGCCCGCGTTGCAGGGCCGTTTTGAGCATTGAAAAAACATGTCGCGCGACAGGATTGACCGCATTGGGGCGTGCCCACAGGTAGTAGGTGACATCGGGCAGCCGCGGCAGGCCGTCGCTTTCGCTCAGGATGCGCATGTCGGCCTGCAACAGGTCGATACTGCGCGCGGTGATGCCCAGCCCGCCGCGCAGCGCCGCCTTGATGCCAATCAGGCTGGGAGCGAGATAGGCGATGCGCCACGGCACACCGGCCTGGGTCAGCGCTTCCAGCGACAACTTGCGGAACAGGCTCGGCTCGTCGGCCAGGATCAGCGGCACCGGCGTACCGCGCTCGTAGACGAAGTCCGCGGCACACACCCAGATCGTCGGCGTGGTGCGCAGCGCGATGCCTTCGAGCGTGCTGTCCTCGCGCGTCGATACCGTCAGGTCGATCTCGCCGCGCCGCAGCGACTCCATCAGGAACGGGCTCCGGCCCACATGGATTTCAAGCCGCAGCGCCGGCGACGACCGTGCGATATGCGACAGCAGCACCGGCAGGATCGTGTCGGCCACATCGTGCGGCGCACCAATGCGCAGCGATCCGGTCAGGTCGCCCTCGCGCAGCACGCGCAACGCTTCATCGTTGGTGGTCAGCAACTGCCGCGCATATTCCAGCAGCTTCTTGCCATGCCGGGTGAACTGCTTGCCCCTGCCCTGACGTTCGAACAGCGCCAGCCCCAGCTGCTCTTCCAGCCGCTGCATCTGCTGGGTGACGGCCGACTGCGTGCGCTGCACCGCCTCGGCGGCCGCGCCGAATGTCTCATGATCGGCAATCGCCACCAGCGTGCGCAGCAGGTCGAGGTCGAGGTTACGCATTCATTAGGCGCGCTAATGGATTTTCGTCGCGCATTAAGTGGTTTTCAGGACAGGTGTTCATTACAGTGAAACACGAAGCACCGTTCTACCCCCTAAAAACAGAGATTGCAAGGATTGATCGCACCATGTCCATCGCACAACAGCGCCAGTCCGCCGTCGGCGACACCATCGAATCCATTAGAAATATCGTAGACAAGGGCGGCGTCACGCGCACCAGCCTGGCCGCGGTATTGCCCCTTGTGGAAAACCTGGCCGCCCAGACCGAGTTCTGGGGCGAAGCGGACTATCCGCCGCCGGAAGCCAACGAGCGCCAGGCGCGCTACCTGATTTCCGAAGATCCGGGCCAGACCTTTGCGCTGTACCTGAACGTGATGCGGCCCGGCAAGCGCATCCCGCCGCACAACCATACGACTTGGGCCTGCGTGGCCGGCGTGACCGGCGTGGAGTTCAACGACGTGTACACCCGTACCGACGACGGCAGCGAGCCGGGCGTGGGTACGCTCGAACATGACCGTACCGTCGAAGTTGGCCCGCGCCACGGCATCGCGCTGCTGCCCGACGACATCCATTCGGTCGAGATTCGCGGCGAAGCCATCATCCGCCATCTGCACATGTACGGCCGCTCGCTGGAAACGCTGACGGAACGGCTGACGTTCGACCTTGAGACCGGACGCTGCCAGGTGATGAACGTGGGCGTACAGACCCGCCGCTAAGCCAAGCCTGACCGGGGCGGCCCGCCGCCGCCCCAACTCCTGAGAACGACGCCTATTCCTTGCTCCCGCAGCAAGGACGGCCCCCTTTTTGCCCAAATTTCATGACCCAGGCCATCTATCACGCAGTCGACCCCGTCAAGCTGAAAGGCTGGCTGCACGACACCGACGAAATCGCGCTGTTCGACGTGCGCGAGCACGGCCAGTATGGCGAGGGCCACCCTTTCTACGCCGTGCCGCTGCCCTACAGCCGGCTGGAGCTGGACGTCGGCCGACTGGCACCGCGCACCGACGCGCGGATCGTGCTGGCCGATGACGGCGACGGCGTCGCCCAGTCCGCCGCCGCCGCCCTGGCGCGCCTTGGCTATACGAACCTGTTCGTGCTCGACGGCGGCATGCCGGCGTGGCAGGCCGCCGGCTATTCGCTGTTTGCCGGCGTGAACGTACCGTCGAAGACCTTCGGCGAGCTGGCCGAGCATCACTACCACACGCCGCGCGTCACCGCGCAGGAGCTGGCCGCCATGCAGGCCGGCTCGCAAGCGCCGGTGGTGCTCGACGGACGCCCGGCCAGCGAATTCCGCAAGATGAACATCCCGGGCGCGATCTGCTGCCCCAACGGCGAGCTGGCCTACCGTCTGCGCGACCTCGTGCCGGACAGCACCACGCCGATCGTCATCAACTGCGCGGGCCGCACGCGCAGCATCATCGGCGCGCAGTCGCTGATCAATTTTGGCGTCTCCAACCCGGTCTACGCGCTCGAAAACGGCACGCAGGGCTGGTATCTGAACGATTTCACGCTGGAGCACGGCGGCACCGCGCGCTACCCGGACAACGACGCACCGCAAGGCGTCGACGCCGCGCGCAACGCGGCACAGGCGCTGACGCAGCGCTTCGACGTGCCGCACGTCACCGCGCCGCAGGTGCTTGGCCTGCTGGCCGATGCAACGCGCACCACCTTCCTGTGCGACGTGCGCACCGCCGAGGAACATGCCGCGCAGACCCTGCCCGGCGCGCAGCACACGCCTGGCGGCCAGCTGATGCAGGCCACCGACCAGTACGTCGGCGTGCGCCGCGCCAGGCTGGTGCTGTTCGATGCCGAGGGCGTGCGCGCCCCCGTGGTGGCCAGCTGGCTGCGCCAGATGGGCCACGACGCCGTGGTGCTCGAAGGCGGCCTGCAGGCGGGCCTGGCCGCTGGCCTGCGTGCATCGCACGGCCCCGTGCACGAAGTCACCGCGCTGCCGACCGTTACGGCCGCGCAACTGGCCGCCGGCATCGCCGGGCAGTCGATGCTCGCGCTGGACCTGCGCGGCAGCATGACCTATCGCACGGGCCACGCCGCCGGCGCGCGCTGGGCCACCCGCGCACGCCTGGCGCAGGACCTGCATGGCGTGCCGCATGACACCACGCTGGTGCTGATTGGCGACGCCGACGGCGACGATCCCGCTGACCTGGCCACGGCCGATCTGCTCGCACTCGGGTACCGCGACGTGCGCCGGCTGCAAGGCGGCTTCAAGGCATGGCGCGATGCGGGCCAAGCGGTGCGCCAGGGCGCGGACACGCTGCCCGATGCGCGCTGCATCGACTACCTGTTTTTCGTGCATGACCGCCACGACGGCAACAAGGCCGCCGCGCGCCAGTACCTGGCCTGGGAAACGGGCCTGATCGCCCAGCTCGATGCACAGGAGCTGGCCACGTTCCGCTTCCCGCCCGCCGGCTGATTTCTCCCCGAGCCATTCCACAACAACCCTGCCATAGAAGAACGAGGTCGCCCCCATGTCCCGCCCGATGTCACACCGTCTGTCGCAGTATCTGGTTGCCGCATTCACCGTCACGCTGTCCGCCGCCACGCTGGCGCAGCAGCCGCTGGCGCCCGTCAATGGATTTCCCACGCAGCCGTTGCGGATCGTGTCGCCGTTCCCCGCCGGCGGCGGCAACGATGCCGTGACGCGCGTCGTGGCCACGCGCCTGTCACAGGTGCTGGGCCAGAGCGCGGTCACTGACAATCGCGGCGGCGCGGGCGGCAATATCGGCACGCGCTATGTAGCCGAGGCAAAGGCCGACGGCTATACGGTGCTGACTTCGCAGGTGTCGATCATGGCCGTCAACCCGACGCTGTATCGCGCACCGGGCTTCGATCCGGTCAAGCAGTTCATCCCGGTCACGCAGATCAACGCGGCGCCGCTGGCCATCGTGGTGTCGGCAAACGCGCCGTGGAAGACCTTCGAGGAACTGGCCACGCAAGCCAAGGCGCAGCCCAGCAAGATCACCTTCGCCACGCCGGGCAACGGCACGCTGTCGCACCTGGTGGGCGTGGTGCTGGACAAGGACAGCAATGTTTCGCTGCAGCATGTGCCGTACAAGGGCGCTGGCCCGGCCATCAACGACCTGCTGGGCGGGCAGGTGGACGTGCTGATCACGTCTACTTCGTCGGTCGCCGGATTCATCCAGACTGGCCGCATGCGTGCGCTGGCCGTCACCAGCCCGCGCCGGCTCGGGGTATTCACCAAGGTGCCGACGCTTGAAGAACTGGGCTATCGCAATGCACGCTTCGAGGACTGGTACGG
>DAIOET010000206.1:0-7022 GCA_036746135.1 Cupriavidus sp. | reverse complement strand
TTGGCAAGACCACCACCAGCGCGAGCTTCGCCGCCGGCCTGGCCCTGCGTGGCCACAAGACTGCCGTGATCGATTTCGACGTCGGCCTGCGCAACCTCGACCTGATCATGGGTTGCGAGCGCCGTGTGGTGTATGACCTGATCAACGTGGTGCAGGGCGAAGCCAACCTGAACCAGGCACTGATCAAGGACAAGAAGTGCGAAAACCTGTTCATCCTGCCGGCCTCGCAGACGCGCGACAAGGAAGCGCTGACCCGCGAAGGCGTGGAAAAGGTCATCAACGACCTGAAGGGCATGGATTTCGAATACATCATCTGCGATTCGCCGGCCGGCATCGAAACCGGCGCGCTGATGGCCATGTACTTTGCCGACGAGGCACTGATCGTGACCAATCCCGAAGTGTCGTCCGTACGTGACTCGGACCGCATCCTCGGCATCCTGGCCTCGAAGACCAAGCGCGCCAGCGAAGGCGACCCGATCAAGGAACACCTGCTGATCACGCGCTACAACCCCAAGCGCGTGCACGGCGGCGAGATGCTGTCGCTGACCGACATCCAGGAAATCCTGCGCATCAAGCTGATCGGCGTGGTGCCGGAATCGGAAGCCGTGCTGCACGCGTCGAACCAGGGCACGCCGGCCATCCATCTGGAAGGCACCGACGTGGCCGACGCCTACGGCGACGTGGTGGACCGCTTCCTGGGCAAGGACAAGCCGTTGCGTTTCACTGACTACCAGAAGCCGGGGCTGTTCTCGCGCATCTTCGGCAACAAGTAAAGGAGGACTCATCCATATGTCGATCCTGTCCTTCCTGTTGGGGGAGAAGAAGAAATCCGCATCGGTCGCCAAAGAGCGGCTGCAGATCATTCTCGCCCACGAGCGGTCCGGCCATTCCGCGCCGGCCGATTACCTGCCGGCCCTGCAGCGTGAACTGGTGGCCGTGATCTCGAAATACGTGAAGATCAGCGACCAGGATCTGCGCGTGAGCCTGGAGCGCCAGGACAACCTCGAAGTGCTCGAGGTCAAGATCGAGATCCCCCAGGCCTGAGCACGCCACCGCGCATGTCACCGATCCCTTTCGAGGGATAACCCTTCCCCACGTTCGTTGGGGATATTGCAGCGCAGCAACCGCCCCGTGTGGCGGTTGCGATGCGTGCTGCGTCCCGCCTCCTTTCCCGCTCCCCGCCTTGCATGCACCGCCTTGGCGCGTGCTGCCTTGCACCATTTAGTCAGCTTCGTGACATTGTGTAGCGGCAAACCAACGGATTTGCACCAAATGTCTTCTCGAAGTGCGCCTGAGCTTCGGATTTATGTCGTAACGATCCGCCTTTTGTTAAATTTTCGCGGCGTTTAGTGCAAACGTTATCCACAAAGATGGACGCGCCGCGATCCGGGGCGATCCAACCACAAGACAGAAAAGGAGCACCATGAAGAAATCGCTACTGACCCTCGCAATTGGCTCGTTGTGCGCCGGCAGCGCATTCGCTCAAAACTCGGTGACGCTGTACGGTATCGTTGACCAAAGCGTCCGTTTCCAAACCAACGCTGATGCTGGCAACCACAGCCAGACCCAGGTAACGAACGGCGCGATCACCAACAGCCGTTGGGGCCTGAAGGGCTCGGAAGCCCTGGGTAACAACCTGAAGGCAATCTTCCAGCTGGAAAACGGTTTCGATCCGGACACCGGCAAGGCCAACCAAGGTGGCCGCCTGTTCGGTCGTCAAGCCTACGTCGGCCTGGCCGGCGACTTCGGCGCGATCAAGCTGGGCCGTCAGTACACCGAAGGCTTTAACCTGTTCGGCGACTTCGACCCGCTGACCATCGGTAACTACGACAACAACGCCTGGCCGTTCTTCCTGACCCAGTTCCGTTCGGACAACGTGGTCAGCTACTCGGGTTCGTTCAGCGGCCTGAACGTCGGCGCCAGCTACGGCTTCGGCGAACAAGCCGGCAGCCTGACCAAGGGCCAGTACTGGGGCACGCGTGCTTCGTACGACATCGGACCGTTCGGTATCGGCGCCGTGTATCAGGAATTCCGCGACACCACCGCTGCCAAGAACAAGCAGCAAATGTGGGGCGTGGCCGGTAAGTACACGGTCGGCGCAACGAAGCTGTTCCTGGGTTACGTAGGCGGCAAGGACAAGACCGGCACGATCGATTCGGGCTTCTTCACCCCGGCCAACTCGGGCAACCCGATTCCGGCCGGCGGCAACGCACAGGCCAACCCGCGTAAGGACACGATCGGCTACATCGGCGCGACGTACCAGGCCACCCCGGCACTGGCACTGACCGGCGTGTTCTACGGCGACTTCATCGACAACAAGAACGGCATCAACGACAACAGCGGCAAGCGCTACACCGGCGTTCTGCTGGCCGAGTACTCGCTGTCGAAGCGCACGCAGGTCTATGGCACGGTTGACTTCAACAAGGTCACCGGTGGCGCCAAGACCGAACTGCCGGGCCGCAACAACCAGACCGGCATCGCCGCCGGCATCCGCCACATTTTCTGATCGCTCTTTGATCAACTGTTTTGGGAAAGGCACCTTCGGGTGCCTTTTTTTTGTGCCTCCGAAGCCGGCGTGGACATCTGGTCCGCCAGCAGTTCCAGCCGGTAGCCGAACGTGTAGACCGGTATCACACGTACTCCGTTGTTCTCCCACAGCCCGAGCTTGTTCCGCACGCGCGAGATATGCGTATCGATCGTGCGTGACATCGGCGAAAATTCGCGGCCCCAGACCGCCGTCACCATGTGTTCGCGCGACACCACCCGATTGGCATTGCGGAACATCAGCAACGCAAGATCGAACTCCTTCGGCGTCAGCGGCACCACTACGCCATCGCGCGCGGTCTGGCGCGTGACCAGGTCGAACGTGTATGGCCCCCAGCCCAGCCGGTCGTCGTCGCGCTGGCGGGTATCGGGATAGACCCGCCGCAGCAGCGCCTGGATGCGAGCGGACAATTCCACGGGCCGGATCGGCTTGGCCATGTAGTCGTCGGCGCCCGCTGCCAGGGCCGCCCCGATATCGGATTCGCGCCCGCGCTGCGCGATGAACATCACGGGCAGGCGCGAATCCAGGTGCGCGCGCACCCAGTCCAGGACCTCCAGCCCGGTGACGTGCGGCACGTCCCACTCCAGCAGCAGCAGGTCGAATGCAACCTTGCGCAAGGTCAGCAACATGCGCCGGCCATCGATAAACGTCACGCATTCATGGCCCGCGCCCGTCACAATGCCGCGGATCATCGCGGCCTGCGCGGCGTCGTTCTCCAGTGAAGCGACTCTGAGTCCCGTTCTTGTCATGCGTCGTCGCACCTTTGTCAGGCGCACAGGTAATGTGTCCAGCGATCATTAGATGCTGAGTCACGCACAAACCCTATAAGACGATGCTCATTTTTTGGTCCGCCACAAATGTTTACTTCGGCCGCAACGGGTGGGCGGCCTAACATTGGCCGCGCCGAATGACGGCAAGGACGGGGAGGAAACCAACGTGAAGATCGCCGCGCTTGAAGACAATCCGGCCCGGATCATCGTGCTCGAGCGTGCCTTGCACCGGGGCGGACACCGCATGACGCGCTTTCAATGCGGCGCGCGGCTGGTCGCCGCCATCCATCGCGAACCCTTTGACATGCTGCTGCTGGACCGCGACGTGGCGGACGCCAATGCCGAAGAACTGCTGGACTGGGTCCGACGCACGCTCGGAAATGGTCTGCCGGTGATGATGCTTGGCGCCAGCGATGCGGAGTCGGATGTGGCGCGCTGCCTGATGGCCGGCGCCGATGCATACGTGGCGCAGCCTGTGCGCGACGGGGAACTGCTGGCGCGCATCGAGGCGCTGGCCCGCCGCGCCACCACGGAACCGATTCGCCCGGCCACGGCACCGTCCGCGGCGCTCGACAATTGTCCGGACCAGCTGGTCTGTGGCGAGTTTCGTTTCTCGGTGCCCGAGCGCCAGGTATGGGTCAAGGGCATTCCCGTGACGCTGTCCCCGAAGGAATACGCGCTGGCGCTGCTGATGTTCCGCAACATCGGCACGCTGATCTCGCGGCGCACGATGATCGACAAGGTGTGGAGCGGCGCGGCCATGCGCGAACAGGCGCGCACGATCGACAGCCATCTGTCGCGCATCCGGACCAAGCTCGCGCTATGGCCCTTCAACGGCGTGATGCTGCGGACGGTCTACAAGCTAGGCAGCCGTCTGGACGTGGCCTAGCGACGCGGTCACTCGGCCTTGATGCCGGCTTCCTTGACGATGCGCGCGTTTTCCTGCGATTCGGCGCGGATGGCCGTGGCGAATTGCTTTGCCGTGCCACCGGTGGGCACTTCGCCGCCGCGCATCAGGCGTTCACGTACGTCCGGCTCGGCCAGTGCCTTGTTCAGCTCGGCATTGAGCTTGTCGACGATGGCCGCCGGCGTCTTGCCAGGGGCGAAGATGCCGAACGTCGAGGTCAGGTTGGCCTTCGGATAGCCGAGTTCGTCGAACGTCGGCACATTGGGCAGGCTTTCAAGCCGCTTCGGTGCCCCGACGGCGATCGCGCGCAGGCGCCCTGCCTGCATATGCTGGGTCAGCATCGGGCTGGCGTTCGTGCTCATGGCCTCGAACTGGCCGCCCAGTGCGTCGTTCAATTGCTGGCCCGCGCCCTTGTAGGGAATCAGCGTGATATCGGCCTTCGATTTCGACCGGATCTGTTCCAGCATCACGTGGCCCACGGTGCCCAGCCCCGACGTCGCCCAGCGCACCGAACCCGGCTTGGCCTTCGACTGCGCAATCAGGTCCTGGAACGTCTTGCCGCCAAAGCTCGGCGTGGCGACCACCAGCACGGGCGAGTACATGACGCTCATGACCGGCGCCACATCGCGCTGGGGGTCGTAGTTGACATGGCCCACATGGGGATTGAGCGTCAGCGGGCTGGTCGACGAGAAGCCCAGCGTGTAGCCATCGGGGGCCGCCTTGGCCACGGCATCCATGCCGATGCTGCCGCCGGCGCCGGCCTTGTTTTCCACCACGACCGACGTGCCCATCTGCTGCGACAGCTTTTCACCCAGCGCGCGTGCCACGGCATCGCTGATGCCGCCCGTGGGATAGGCGACGATCATGCGGATCGGCCGGCTCGGATAGTTGTCGGCGGCAAGGACGGGCGCGGCAGCGGTGGAAATCAGGGCAACGGCAAAGCACGCGGCGCGCAGCGGCAGAAGGCGGAAAACGGCCATGATCGGGCTTCGGAAGGGGAGAAACGTGGGGAAAGCGTCGGGAATCCGGACGGGACGAGCAGCAGCGGCGTCGATGTCGGCGTCCGGCCAGCCGCTATCTTAGCCGATCGGCCATTGCGTTCATGGCGCCTGGGCGGCTATCGCACCAGCGGATGCTCGGGCACCCAAGACACGAACAGTTCGTTGGCACGATCGTACAGGCGCCAAGCCGTGCCGCACTCGCGGCAGGTGAACGACATCATGCTGAAGGGCACGCCGGCCGCGCTCTGGCTGACCAGCGGTGCGGTGCTGCGCAGCGCCAGGCATGCATGCGGCTCGCGGCGGCGCGGATCTTCGGCCAGGGCAAGGCAGTGGGCGCAGGCGGGACGGGCGGATGTGGCAGGCATTGCGGAGGGCTGGGGCACGGCGGACTTCATGACCGAGATGATGCCGCAAAACTGATGCCAGGGCACTGGACCCCTGGACATTGCGCGCGCAACATGTGGGCTTCGCACCACCAATAACAAACAGGAGCCACACCGCATGCCCGCTTTTCGCCCCCGCCCTTCCGCTCTCGCCGCCGCGCTGACCACCGCCCTGCTCGCCGCGGCCGCACACGCCGCGCCGGTGGAACCCGTCTACCAGCTGGCCCAGCAGGAAAAGCCCGCGCTGATCGACACGATGAAGGACCTGGTGTCGATCGAGTCAGGCAGCAAGGACATCGAGGGACTTGACCGCATCGCCAACCTGATCCGCGACCGCCTGGCCGCGCTGGGTGGCGACGCCAGACTCGTGGAGCCGACGGAGGTCTATCGCATGGAAGACACGCCCGCGAAAGTCGGCAAGATGGTGCATGCCACTTTCAAGGGCACGGGCAAGCGCAAGATCATGCTGATCGCGCATATGGACACGGTCTACCTGCGCGGCATGCTGGCCCAGCAGCCGTTCCGGGTGGACGGCGACCGCGCCTACGGCCTGGGCATTGCCGATGACAAGAACGGCGTGGCTGTGATCCTGCACACCGTGGCCATCCTGCAGAAGATGAACTTCAAGGATTACGGCACGCTGACCGTGCTGATCAACGGCGACGAGGAAATCAGCTCGCCCGGCGCCCGCGCAACGCTGACCAGGCTCGGCGCGGAGCAGGACGCCGTGTTCTCCTGTGAAGCCACGCGTGTGACCGGCGACCGGTTGTCGCTGGCCACCAGCGGCATTGGCGCCATCGCGCTCAAGGTGGAAGGCAAGTCCTCGCATGCGGGCAGTTCGCCGGAGCTTGGCCGCAACGCGCTGTATGAAATGTCACAGCAGATCCTGCAGATGCGCGATCTGTCGAAGCCCGACGCCGGGCTGAAGGTCAACTGGACGCTGGCGCAGGCCGGCACCAACCGCAACGTGATTCCGGCCGTCGCCACGGCACAAGCCGATGTGCGCGTGCTGCGTACGTCCGACTACGACGCGCTGGAAAAGACGCTTCAGGAACGGACCCAAAAGAAGCTGATTGCCGATACCAAGGTCGAGGTCAAGTTCGAGCGCCGCCGCCCGCCGCTGGAGGCCACCCCGGCCGCACGCGCGCTGGCGGCGCACGCGCAGGGCATCTATGCGGAAATCGGCGAGAAACTGGCTGTGTATGACACGGCGGAAGGCGGCGGCACCGACGCCGCATTCGCAGCGGCCGCCACCAAGGCGCCGGTGATCGAGCGCTTTGGCCTGCGCGGCTTTGGCGCGCATTCGAACGATGCCGAGTATGTGGACCTGAACTCGGTCACGCCGCGCCTTTACCTGCTGACCCGGATGATCATGGACGTGTCGCAGGACAAGGCCGGGAAGTAAGCAGCGCCGAG
>DAIOET010000205.1:0-7044 GCA_036746135.1 Cupriavidus sp. | reverse complement strand
TCGGCCGCGAGATATAGTCGTCGAACTCGCGCGGAATCGGCTGCCAGATATGGTGCACGATGCCAAGGACGGTGTAGCAGTCCTTGATGTCGTCAACGATCACCCGGAACGCGCGCACATCGTACAGATCGGCGAAGTCCAGTTCCTTGCCGCGCATCTTCTTCCAGATGCTGAAGATGTGCTTGGGCCGGCCGCTCACCTCGGCACGTATGCCGGCCGAGGCCAGCTCCGATTGCAGCCGCTCGATCGCGCTTGAGATATACCCTTCGCGCTCGATCCGCTTTTCATCGAGCAACTTCGCGATGCGCTTGTAGGTATCGGGCTGCTCGAAGCGGAAAGCCAGATCCTCCAGCTCCCACTTCATCTGCCAGATCCCGAGCCGGTTGGCCAGCGGCGCGTAGATGTCCAGCGTTTCGCGCGCCACGCCGGGCAGCGGCGGATTCTTGGTCTGCGCCAGCCAGCGCAGCGTTTGCAGCCGCGACGCCAGCCGCACCAGGACCACGCGGATGTCCTGGGCAAAGGCCAGCAGCATCTTGCGCAAGGCCTCGACCTGTTCGTGGCGGGCAGCCACCTGCGACTTGGACGATTCCGAAACATCGGCCTGCGTCACCGCGATGGCACCGATGCGCAGCAACTGGCGCACGCCCTTGACCAGGCGCACCACCTCTTCACCGAATCTGGGTTCGATCTGCGCTTCGGCATCGGGCACGAAGGCCGCCGCCGCGAACAGACACGCCGCGGCGCGCGCGGCATCGTCCACGCGCAAGCCGTCCAGGATGCGCAGCATCCCCTCGGCATGCGACAGCACGCTCTCACCGGTGGGCAGCAGCACAGGCGCGTCACCGTCCGCCACATCGCGCACGAATGCGAGCGCGCGCTCGACGAGTCCGGCATCCGGAATACCCGCGGTCTGGCCCGTCAGCTCCGTCGACGTCACCATGTCACAACGCCCTGCATCAGTTAAGGGCGGCCGTCACCACCACTTCGATCAGGTAGTCGGGGTTGGCCAGTTTTGCTTCCACCGTGGCGCGCGGGGGCGTGTTGCCCTGCGGCACCCATGCGTCCCACACCTCGTTCATCTCGCCGATGCGCGTGACGTCGGTCAGAAAGATCTGGCACATCAGGATGCGGGTCTTGTCGCTGCCAGCTTCTTCCAGCAGACGATCGATATGGCCGAGCACCTCGCGGGTCTGGCCACGCAGATCGGCCTTGGGGTCAACTTCGGGCACCTGGCCCGCCAGATAGACCACGCCGTTATGGACCGCGTATTCGGACAGGCGCTTGCCCACGTGGGCGCGCTTCAGGGTGTTGGTGCTCATATCAGTTCTTCTCAAAAAATTCTGTTTACGTTCCCAGGAAGAATTCCCGGGCGATGGCAATCTGGGCAGGATCGACGAACGTCGGCGCGTGGCCCACATCGGCAATTTCCACGCTCGACACCTGCTTGCCACGGGCCACCATCTCGGCAACCGTCTCGCGCAGCAGCAGGTCCGATTGGGCACCCCGCACGATCAGCGTCGGACCCTGCGCTGCCTCGAACATGCGCCACAGCGCCAGCTCGCCGGCCTGCACGGCCTCGGGCGGCGTTTCCTTGAACGGCACGGCCAGCGCGGGGTCGTAGTGCAACCCCCACTCCAATCCTTCGGCGCCCTGCACGGGCTTGAGGATGGCTCCGTTCAGCTCGCGCCATTGCTCGGGCGTATGGCGGCCGAACGACGAGCTGATGGTCTGCAGGTACGCCAGACCTTCTTCGAACGTCTTGAATCGCACGGGCAGACCCAGGTAGGCGCCGATGCGCTCGATCGCTTGCGCGGTGATGCGCGGACCCACGTCATTGAGCAGCAGCTTGCGCACGGGCGACTTCGGCAAGCCGGCAAGCCCCATGCCGATCAGCCCGCCCATCGACGTACCGAACCAGTCCACCTGCTCCACATTGAGCCGCGCGATCAGCGTCACCATGTCCGAGACATACTGCGGCAGCACGTACTGGCGCGGATCGGCCAGCCACTCCGACCGCCCGCGGCCCACCACATCGGGACACACCACGCGATACTCGCCGGACATCGACTGTGCCAGTACATCGAAATCGCGCCCGGTCCGCGTCAGGCCATGCACGCACATCAGTACGCGCGGATTCGAAGGGTCGCCCCATTCGTGGTACGCCATGCGATGCAGGCCCACCGGGCTGATGCACTGAACGAATCCGAGGCGCGGACTGGAAGACATCTGGAACTCCCTGCTTGGTGCCGCCGCATCCCCTGCGGCGTACGAGTTTTTCGGAAATGCCTGCCTATGACGAGATCGCGCAAACTATGCGAAATACGGCGCCTGGCCAAAGCCGGATTGTACGCCCTGCGAGTACAATGCCACAGCACATCCTGACACTCCCGATGGAGGCTTACATGCTCAAAGGCAAGACGGCACTGGTCACGGGCTCGACCAGCGGTATCGGACTCGGCATCGCGCAGGCACTGGCTGCGCAGGGCGCCAATATCATTGTCAACGGATTCGGTGATGCCGACGGCGCAAAGGCGGAGATCGCCCGCGCGGGCAGCGGCATCCAGGTGGGCTACCACGGCGCCGACATGAGCCGTGCGGCCGAGATCGAGGACATGATGCGCTATGCCGAGAAGGACTTCGGCGGCGTGGACATCCTCGTCAACAACGCCGGCATCCAGTTCGTGGCGAAGATCGAGGAATTCCCGGTGGACAAGTGGGATGCGATCATCGCCATCAACCTGACCTCCGCCTTCCACACGACCCGTCTCGCCCTGCCGTCGATGAAGGCGAAGAACTGGGGCCGCGTCATCAACGTGGCATCCACCCACGGCCTGGTCGCTTCGGCGGAAAAATCGGCCTACGTCGCCGCCAAGCATGGCATCGTCGGCTTCACCAAGGTAACCGCGCTGGAAACCGCGCAGACCGGCGTCACCGCCAACGCGATCTGCCCCGGCTGGGTACTAACGCCGCTGGTGCAGAAACAGGTGGAAGCGCGCGCGCAGAAGGAAGGCATTCCCGTCGAGCAGGCCAAGCGCGAGCTGGTGCTGGAAAAGCAGCCGTCCGGGCAGTTCGTCACGCCCGAGGAACTTGGCGCGCTGGCCGTGTTCCTGTCCAGTGAAGCCGCCCGGCAAGTGCGTGGCGCGATCTGGAACATGGACGGCGGCTGGGTGGCGCAGTAAGGAGAATCGAGCATGACTCAACGCTCACGGCGCCAGGCGCTGCGCGCAATGGGTGCCAGCGCGCTGCTGCTGTCCCCGCTGATGGCACTGGCGCAGGCGCCCAAAGCCCTGAAGATCGACGTCTACAAAAGCCCGACCTGCGGCTGCTGCGAAGACTGGGTCAAGCATCTGCGTGACAACGGCTTTACCGTCGCCACGCACGACGTGGAAGATACCGGGGTCTATCGCAAGAAGTACGGCATTCCCGAGCGCTTTGGCTCCTGCCATACCGGTGTCATCGACGGCTATGGCATCGAGGGTCACGTGCCGGCCGGCGATATCAAGAAACTGGTCGCCGCGAAACCGAAGGCGGCCGGACTGGCCGTGCCGGGCATGCCGGCCGGCTCGCCGGGCATGGAGTACGGTCCGCGCAAGGACCCGTTCGACGTGCTGCTGGTGAAATCGGACGGCGCCGCATCGGTGTTTTCGAGCTACAACAAGGCCAAGGGCTGAACCGTTCGCCCTCCCCTCGGGCCTGACTGGCACGTCAGGTCCGCGCCCATCAAAAAACCCCGCCGGCGCAAACCGGCGGGGTTTTTCTATCGGCGGACCGATCCGATCCTAAGATCAAAATCTGATCAGATCAGTTCGGCTTCGGTCTTCGCCTGAACTTCCTCGCGCGTGACGCCCGGCGCCGTTTCCACCAGCTTCAGGCCCTGCGGCGTGATATCCATCACCGCCAGGTCGGTGATGATGCGGTTCACCACGCCCACGCCGGTCAGCGGCAAGTTGCATTCCTTCAGGATCTTCAGGTCTTCGGTGCCGTCCTTCTTCTTGGCGGTGTGTTCCATCAGCACCACCACCCGGCCCACGCCGGCCACCAGATCCATCGCGCCGCCCATGCCCTTGACCATCTTGCCCGGGATCATCCAGTTGGCCAGGTCGCCACGCTGATTCACCTGCATCGCACCCAGGATGGCCAGATTGATCTTGCCGCCGCGAATCATCGCGAACGAGTCCGCCGACGAGAAGATCGACGAACCCGGCAGCGTCGTCACCGTCTGCTTGCCGGCGTTGATCATGTCGGCGTCCACTTCTTCCTCGGTCGGGAACGGGCCGATGCCGAGCAGGCCGTTTTCCGACTGGAGCCACACCTCCATGCCTTGCGGCACGTGGTTGGCCACCAGCGTCGGCAGGCCGATACCAAGGTTCACATAGAAGCCATCCTGCAGCTCCGCGGCCGCGCGCGCGGCCATTTCGTCACGTGTCCATGCCATGATCTGTCTCCTTACTTGGCACGCACGGTGCGCTGTTCGATGCGTTTCTCGGGGTTCGTGTTCAGCACGATTCGGTGCACGAAGATGCCAGGCAGGTGCACGTCGTCCGGGTCGATCTCGCCAATTTCGACGATCTCTTCCACTTCGGCGATCGTGACCTTGCCGGACATGGCGCACACCGGATTGAAGTTGCGCGCGGTGCGGCGGAACACCAGGTTGCCGGCCTTGTCAGCCTTCTGGGCCTTGACGATGGCCACGTCGGACACCAGCGAGCGCTCCATCACATAGGTATCGCCGTTGAATTCGCGGGTTTCCTTGCCATCGGCGACGATCGTGCCGACACCGGTCTTGGTGAAGAATGCCGGGATGCCCGAGCCGCCGGCGCGCAGCTTCTCGGCCAGCGTGCCTTGCGGCGTGAATTCGAGCTCAAGTTCGCCGGCCAGGTACTGGCGCTCGAACTCCTTGTTCTCGCCCACGTACGACGAGATCATCTTCTTGATCTGCCGCGTCGCCAGCAATTGGCCCAGGCCGAAGCCGTCGACGCCGGCGTTGTTGGAGATGCAGGTGAGCTGCTTGGCGCCGCTGTCGCGCAGTGCAGCGATCAGCGCTTCGGGGATGCCGCACAGACCGAAACCGCCCACGGCGATCGTCTGGCCGTCGCGTACGACGCCCGCGAGCGCCTCGGCGGCGCTGGCGTAGACCTTGTTCATGTTCGCTCCTTCCTCGGTAGTCCCGCTCTTGCGCGGCCAGTTGGCCACACGCGGAAATT
Source organism: Cupriavidus sp. (assembly GCA_036746135.1). Taxonomy (GTDB): domain Bacteria; phylum Pseudomonadota; class Gammaproteobacteria; order Burkholderiales; family Burkholderiaceae; genus Cupriavidus. The sequence continues at coordinate 1,840 of DAIOET010000205.1, read as the reverse complement.
GTAACGGTACAATCGGCGGTCAGGCGCCGCCGTTGACGCCCCAAAGGATACGTCAACGCATGCCGCGAACGCCATTACGTAAAAGTACATAAGGGATAATGCCGTCCATCGACTACCAGACCGCATTCCAGCTGGCGCCAGTTGGCCTGGTGCTTTCGCGCGCCCGCGTGATCGAGGATTGCAATGACGAGGTCTGCCGGATCTTTGGCACGACGCGCGAAGCGCTGATGGGCCAGTCGTTCCAGGTGCTCTACCCCACCGCCGACGAGTTCGAGCGCACCGGCGCGCGCATCGTGCCGGTCATGAACACCAAGGGACTGTATTCGGACGAGCGCATCATGAAGCGCGCCAACGGCGAACTGTTCTGGTGCCATGTCACCGGCCGCTCGCTGGACCGCAAGGACCCGCTCGGCGCCGGCATTTGGACTTTCGAGGATTTGTCGCAGAAGCGGCCGGTCACGGCCGAGCTGACCGCCCGGGAACGCGACATCGCCGCGCAGCTGGTGGAAGGCAAGACCAGCAAGCAGATCGGCAAGCTGCTGTCTATCAGCCCGCGCACCGTGGATATCTATCGGGCGCGGCTGATGAAGAAATACGGGGCGCACACGGCGGTGGACCTGGTCCAGCGCCTGGTGAATCACTGAGAGGGAGCATTGCCGGGGCGTGCTCCCTCTCTCGCAACGCGGGAGAGGGGATCCACCGGCAGTCAGCGAAGACCTAGCCCTCGATCAGACGCCGGATTTCCTCCGGCACCGGCACGCTCTTCTCCACCGCGTAATCGCACCACACCACCTTCGCCCCGCCCTCCGCCCAGACCACATCGGGCAGATCGGTCCGGCGAATCTCGATCTTCGTCTCGAAGCTCGACCTTCCCAACTGTCCCGCGTACACCCGGCACTCGATATCGCCGGGGTAGCGCAACTGCTTCAGGAATGTCATGTGGGCGTTGATCAGCACCGGACCATGACCGTTGCCGTCACGGCCATTACGGCCGATCGACTCGAACCATTCGATCCGGGCCTGCTCCAGGTAGCGGAAGTACACGGTGTTGTTGACATGGCCCATTGCGTCCATGTCACCCCACCGGATCGGCATCACGCAGGTGAAGACGTGTTTCATCGGCCCGTTCAGCGCTTGGCGATCGACGTTTCGGCCTTGGTCACCAGGTCCGCGCCGATCTGCTTCTTCCACTTGTCGTAGACCTTGGCCGTGGCCTTCTTGAACGCGTCGTGCTCGGCCGGGGACAGCGAGACCACCTTCACGCCGTGCTGCTCCATATCCTTCCAGGCCGGCGCGCCCGGCTCGACCAGACCCTTGCGGGCCAGCGCGATTTCCTGCTTGCCGGCGTCGATGGCGGCCTGCTTCACGATCTCGCGGTCGGCCGGCGTCCAGCTTTCCCAGATCTGCTTGTTGACCACGAAGATCAGCGGATCGGCAACATAGCCCCAGGTGGTCACGTACTTCTGGCCCACCGTGTAGAGCTTGGCGGCGGCGAACACGCTTTGCGGGTTCTCCTGGCCATCCACGGCGCCCGACGCCATCGCCGGCTGCGCATCGGCCCAGCTCATCTGCGTCGGGTTGGCGCCCAGCGCGTTGAACGTTTCGATGTACAGCGGCGAGCCCACCACGCGCAGCTTCAGACCCTTGAGGTCTTCCGGCTTGCGGATTTCACGCTTGGAGTTCGACACTTCGCGGAAGCCGTTCTCGCCCCAGGCCAGCGGCACCACGCCGGCCTTTTCCAGCGTACCGAAGATCGACTTGCCGACATCGCCTTGCGTCAGCGAGTCCAGCGCCTTGTAGTCGGGCATCAGGAACGGCAGCGAGAACAGGTTCAGTTCCT
>DAIOET010000204.1:0-7067 GCA_036746135.1 Cupriavidus sp. | reverse complement strand
TCGCGGCCAGGCAGCCGAACACCACGCCGCCGATGATCACGTTGTGGAAGTGGGCGATCAGGAACAGGCTGTTGTGCAGCACGAAGTCAGCGCCCGGCACCGCCAGCAGCACGCCGGTCATACCGCCGACGGCAAACGTCACCATGAAGCCGATGGTCCACAGCGTCGACGAATGGAAGCGGATGCGGCCGCGATACATCGTGAACAGCCAGTTGAACAGCTTCACGCCCGTGGGAATCGAGATGATCGACGTCATGATGCCGAAGAACGCATTGACGCTGGCACCGGAGCCCATCGTGAAGAAATGGTGCAGCCAGACGAAGAACGACAGCACACCGATCGACGACGTGGCGTACACCATCGATGTGTAGCCGAACAGCGGCTTGCGCGAGAACGTGGCGATGATTTCCGAGAACGCGCCAAAGCACGGCAGGATCAGCACGTAGACCTCGGGGTGGCCCCAGATCCAGATCAGGTTCACGTACATCATGGCGTTGCCGCCCAGCTCGCTGGTGAAGAAATGCATGTCCAGGTAGCGGTCGGCGGCCAGCAGCGCCAGCGTGGCGGTCAGCACCGGGAAGATCGCGACGATCAGGATGTTGGTGATCAGCGCGGTCCACGTGAACACCGGCATCTTCATCATGTTCAGGCCCGGCGCGCGCATCCGCAGGATCGTGACGATGAAGTTGATACCGGTCAGCGTAGTGCCTAGCCCCGATATCTGTAGCGACCAGATGTAGTAGTCGACCCCGACCGTTGGGCTATATCCCAGCCCGCTCAGCGGTGGATATGCAACCCAGCCGGTAGCGGCGAAGTCGCCGACGAACATCGACATCATGACCAGTACCGCGCCCATCGCCGACATCCAGAAGCTCAGCGAGTTGACGAACGGATAGGCCACGTCGCGCGCGCCGATCTGCAGCGGCACAATCACATTCATCAAACCGAGGATGAACGGGGTGGCCACGAAGAAGATCATGATCACGCCGTGCGCGGTGAAAATCTGGTCGTAGTGATGCGGCGGCAGGTAGCCAACGGCCTCGCCCACGGCGATGGCCTGCTGGGTACGCATCATGATGGCGTCGGCAAAGCCGCGCAGCAGCATGACCAGCGCCAGGATGATGTACATCACGCCAATGCGCTTGTGGTCGACCGAGCAGATCCACTCCTTCCAGAGATAGTCCCACTTCTTGTAGTACGTAATGGCGCCCAGCAAGGCCGCGCCGCCGAGCAGCACCACCACCAGCGTGCCCATGATGATGGGTTCGTGCAGGGGGATGGCGTCGAGAGAGAGTTTTCCGAGCATGATGATTAGCGCTCCAGGGTCGTCTGCTGCGCCGGGAGCGGCGGCATGTTGGCGCCGGCAATGGCGCCGAGGGTCACCGGGCTGTCGGCACGGCAGATCTCGCCGTTGCTGGCCATGTACTGGTCCACCACGCCCTGGAACAGGCGCGGTTCAACCTTGGCGTACACCGTGACGGGGTTCTTGCTGCTGGGTTGCTCCAGCTTGCGGTACGTGGCTTCATCGAGCGTATGGCCCGAGGCGCGGGCGCGCTCGATCCACGCATCGAATTCCGCGCGCGATGTGGCGATGGTGCGGAAGTGCATATCGGAAAAGCCCGAGCCGCTATAGGCAGCGGACCGGCCATCGAATACGCCGGTTTCGTCGGCAATCAGATGCAGCTTCGTCTGCATGCCGGCCATCGCATAGACCATGCTGCCGAGGCGCGGGATGAACAGCGCGTTCATCGTCGATTCGGCGGTGATGCGGAAGTTGATCGGCGTACCCACGGGGATGGGCAGCTCGTTCAGCGATGCCACACCGTACTGCGGATAGATGAACAGCCATTTCCAGTCGAGCGCGACCACGTCCACTTCCAGCGGCGCCACCTTCGATTCCAGCGGCCGGAACGGGTCGAGCTTGTGCGTGGTGTCCCAGATGATGATGCCCAGCAGCGCCACGATCACGCACGGAATCCCCCACACCACCACTTCAATCTTGGTCGAGTGCGACCAGCGCGGCGCGTATTCGGCCTTGGTGTTGGTCTCTCGATAGCGCCACGCGAACACCAGCGTCAGGATGATGACGGGAATCACCACCAGCAGCATCAGCGCCGTGGCCAGCACGATCAGGTTGCGCGTCTGCACGCCGATGGAGCCGCTGGGGTTCAGCAGGTCCCACGAACAGCCGGTCAGGATCAGGGGGGCGATGGCACACAGCCACGCACGCGGAAAAAGGAACGGGGGGCGCCGACGCTCGCGTCTGGGGTCGGCCGGTTGCTCACGCATTTCAACACCTTAAACAGGGGCACAGGCGGGGGTGACCCAGACAACATCCCGGTATTTGTATGGATTTGCCTGGGTTGCGCGGCATGCTAAGGTAAGACAACATCCATACAAGATGAGGCTTGTCTTGCGTACAACGAACTAGCAAATGCATCCGAATCTCGAAGACAAACCCGGCTGGATCGGCACTTTCGCCGCCGCGGGCGGGCCGCGTTACGCCCAGATCGCCGGATTCCTGGAGCGCGCGATGGCCGATGGCGTACTCGCCGCCGGTGACCGGCTGCCGCCGCAACGCGAACTGGCGGCATTGCTCGGCGTGGACCTGACCACGGTCACGCGCGCGCTGGCCGAGGCGCGGCGGCGCGGGCTGGTGGAGCCACGCGGATCGCTAGGCACATTCATCGCCGCGCCCGCGTTCGAGCTGGCCCAGGCCGTGGACCTGAGCATGAACGTGCCGCCACCGCCGGAAGGCATCGACTTTGCGGACATGCTGCGGCGTGGCCTGGCACAGGTGACACTGCGCGCCGATGCAAACCTGCTGATGACCTATCAGCTTGGCGGCGGCACGATGCCCGATCGCGTGGCCGGCGCGCAGTGGCTGACGCCAATGCTGGGCGATGTCGCGCACGAGCGCGTGATCGCCAGCCCCGGCGCCCAGTCGGCATTGGCGGCGCTGATGCTGTGCCGCACCGCACCGGGTGCGGCGATTGCCGCCGAGCCGCTGATCTATCCCGGCGTTCGTGCCGCAGCCGCGGAACTGGGCCGGCAAGTGGTGACGATCGCCGTCGACGACGACGGCATGCGGCCCGATGCGCTGGAAGCTGCCTGCCGCACGGGCAATGTGCAGTTGATCTACCTGAACCCGACGCTACAGAACCCGACCACGCACACGATGCCGGAGGCGCGCCGGCGCGACATCGCTCGCGTGGCGCAGCAGCACGGCGTGCTGATCGTGGAGGACGATCCCTACTGGCTGCTGACACCCGATGCGCCGCCACCGCTGGCCGCCATCGCCCCGGAACAGACCGTCTACATCGCCACGCTCGCCAAATGCCTGAGTCCGGGCTTGCGTACCGCGTACGTGGTGGCTCCCGAGCGCGACATGCAGGAGTCGATCCTCGGTGCGCTGCGCGCGATCACGCTGATGGCGTCGCCGATTGCCACGGCGCTGGCGACTCAATGGATTCGAGATGGGTCGGCGACCGAGTTGCTGGCGGGCATTCGCACGGAAGCCGCCGCGCGGCAGCAGATCGCGCGGCAGTGGCTGTCGGCCAGCGGCCAGTACGCGCCGTCCGGTATCCACGTATGGCATCCGTTGCCTAGCTACTGGTCGTCGGCGGGCTTCAGCCGCGCGGCGCAGGATGCCTCGCTGCGCGTGACCGCTTCCGATGTGTTCTACGATGGGGCCACCCCGCCGAATGCGATCCGCATTTCGCTCGGTGGCGTGGCGGATCGCGCGCAGTTGTCGATGGCGCTGAAGAAACTGTCCGGCCTGCTGGCGCGCAAGCCGCCGAATGCGTCGATGCCGGTGATCTGACGCTTTACACCACCACGGCCAGCAGGCCGGCGATGCCGAAGCCCAACGCGGCGAGCGCATCGCCGGCGATCAGTCCTCCGCCGATCAACGATGTGGTGCTCATGTCCTCGGGCAAGGCCGATTCGGTCGGGGCGACTTTGCGCCGGCTCTCCCACAAGCTGGCCGCCACGCCACCCGCCGCCATCCACGCGGCGGCGGCAAGGTTCACGAAGCCACCGAACGACGACGCATAGGGCGATGGCAGGATCACCGCATCGATCAGAAAGTCGCAGGTCTTGCCCGCGCCGCCGCGCTCGGCGAATTGCCGGTAGCGCGACGACGCACGCAGCATCTTGCGAAGTACCTCCGTCACCAGCCCGATGGCAAGACCGATCCACACCGCCAGCCGCTGATAAGGCCGGTCTTCGGTCATGCTGCGCAGCGCGCCGACGATCTTGTACGTCATCGCCGAGGTCCAGCGTGCCGGCTGCTGGTCCGCGGGCAGCAAGGTCTGGTCGAGGCGCAACACCGGATAGGCATCCATGAACAGCCGCGCCATCAGCACCGCCAGAATCGCGCCCACTACGATGCCGGCAACCTGGTAGCCGAACTGCACCATGCGATTGGTGCCGAGCCGCCATCCGGTGGAACGGTCCTGCTGCATGTCGCATGCTTCGGCCGTCGATACCAGCAGCACCGTCGCGGCAATCAGTCCGATCTGCGGATCGCGCAGGCCCATCGCCGCCATCAGGATCACGGTCAGCACGAACGCCGACGAAATCGGATTCTGGTCGACCATCCCGACCGAGATACCGTTGACCAGCGCGAACACCAGCACCAGCAGCACGGCCATCAACTGATAGCCCACCGGCTGGCCGAACCATGCGGCACCGGTGCCCACTACGGCCAGCCCCCAGACGATGACCCATGCGACGATCCAGCGCTGCGGCATGGGCGTCGCGCCACGCTGCGCCGTCTGCCGCGAGCGTTGCCACGCGCGGATCAGCAGCAGCGACACGTCCACGGCGGCGGCGCCCATGATCATACCCAGCGCGAACAGGAAGGTGATCTTGCGATATGGATCACCGGGAGACAGCCAGCCAATCGACACGAAGTACGGTGTCAGCGCCCATCCGGCCAGGCCGCCGACGAGCGCGGCGATGCCGATACGCGCCCCGACGATCATGCCGGCGCCGAAGGTCGACGCCGACAGGTCGATCGCGCCGAACCATGCGACGCGCGTGGCGCAGACGCTGGCCAGCACGCCGAGACCCATGCCGCTGGCCAGACGGGTAATCGATCGCTTCAGCAACACCGGATCGGTCAGCGCACGCAGGATGTTGGCCACGGCCAGGCCGGACGGGAAGGTGAGCTGCATGCGGTCCACCAGCAACGGCGTGTAAAGCATGCCGACGCCTACGCCATACATGCCGATGCAGAGCATGTAGCCGATCATCTGCCACAGCGGCGGCGGCGCCATGTTCATCCAGCTCACGGCCTGGATCACCACGACCATGCCGCTCATACCGGCCACCGAGGCGGCCGCCGTCTGGATGTAGTTGGCGCCATGCCGTCCTTCGGCGCCATAGCCGGCCGTGACGGCCGACCCGAGGATGCCGGCCAGAACCTGCCCGCCGACGAAGAAACCCAGCGAGAAATTCATATAGGCCGCCGCGACACCACCAAGCGGCCCGAGCACGAGCATGCCGGCGGCGCCGAGCAGCGCGTGGTATTGCCAGGTGTTGGGTGTGGGCAGGCGCATGGGGTGATGGGTTGGCGTGGTTGGGGATTGACGCGCTTTGCCCTCTCCCCCGGCGCCTCTCCCGCGATGCGGGAGAGGGGAGCAAACCGGTGGCGATTCAAGTGCGGTCGGTGTTCGTTCTTCTCCCGCCTGTGAGTGAGTCAGCAAACCGGCGGCGAATCCAATGCCATCGGTGGTCTCCCCTCTCCCGCCTGCGGGAGAGGGGTCGGGGGAGAGGGCCGGCCTTTCCGTCACCGCAACGCTCAAAGCGTACCCATTTCTGCGTCATTCACCCAGCGAAAAATCGCGGAGCGTACCCGTTTCTGCGCGCGCCTCCGCACCTTCGGCCGCATCTGATAATCGCCCAGAACCGCCAACCGCTTCCGAGCAGGCCCGGCCCCGCGAGCATAGAATGTGGCGTCGGCCTGGCCGACCTCCACAACAAAATCTCCTCGATCCCGCTGTCACGCATGAAGCCCGCCCTGCTTGTCCTGGTCCAGCTCGAACCGGACCACCTCGTCCTAGTTTCCCGCCAATACGACGTCTGCTACGCGCCCAGCGCGGCGCAGCGGACCGAGGCCGTCGCCAGCGCCGGCAAGTCGTTCCGGGCGGTGCTGACCAATGGAACCACCGGTATCACGGCCGCCGAACTCGACGCGATGCCCGCGCTGGAACTGGTCTGCGCGCTCGGCGCCGGATACGAAAACATCGACATCGCGGCGTGCAAGGCGCGCGGCATTGCGGTGGGCAACGGCGCGGGCACCAACGATAGCTGCGTGGCCGACCATGCGATGGCGTTGCTGCTGGCCACGGTGCGCCGCGTGCCAACGCTGGACCGCGCCACGCGCGACGGCGTCTGGCGCAACACGATTCCGCTGCCGCCCAATGTGTCCGGCAAGCGCCTGGGGATTGTCGGGCTGGGTACGATTGGCCGCCGCATCGCCCAGCGCGGGCAGGCTTTCGATCTGGAGGTCGGCTATCACAACCGTCGCCCGCGTGAGGACGCACCGTTCCAGTACTTTGCCGATGTGATGTCGCTGGCCGAATGGGCGGACTACCTGATCATCGCCACGCCGGGCGGCGCCGAAACGCGCCACATGGTCGATACGCCCGTGCTGCGCGCATTGGGTCCGGGCGGCTACCTCGTCAATATCGCACGCGGCAGCGTGGTCAACACGGCGGCGCTGGCCAACGCCCTGCGCGCGGGCGAACTCGGTGGCGCCGGTCTGGATGTCTATGAGAGCGAGCCGAAGCCGCCGGTCGAACTGTTCGACTGCCCGAACGTCGTGCTGACGCCCCACGTAGCCGGCTGGTCGCCTGAAGCGGTACTGGCGTCGGTCAACCAGTTCGTCGAAAACGCTCGCCGGCACTTTGCCGGCGAGCCGCTGCTGGCGCCGGTGAACTAAGCCACGGCCGGGAAGACCACGCGCACGCGCAACCCCGGCGCCGCGTCTTCCAGCGCCACACGTGCGCCGTGGGACTGCGCCACTTCGTCGACGATGGCCAGTCCCAGGCCGCTGCCGC
>DAIOET010000203.1:0-7088 GCA_036746135.1 Cupriavidus sp. | reverse complement strand
TGCCGCCGCTACTGGGGCAAGTTCCGCGCGGAGGAGATCGATGCCGAGGAGATTGCCGACGTCAACAATCAGCTCGTGGCCAGCGTCGGCACCTGTTCGGTCATGGGCACGGCAAGCACGATGGCGTGCATTGCCGAGGCACTCGGCATGACCGTGCCTGGCGGTGCATCGCCGCCCGCCGTGACGGCGGACCGCATCCGCGTGGCCGAGCAGACCGGCACGGAAGCGGTGCGGATTGCCAAGGAGCGGCTGACGATCGACAAAATCCTGACGCCCGCCGCCTTCGAAAACGCCATGCGGGTGCTGCTGGCGATTGGTGGATCGACCAACGGCATCGTGCATCTGGCCGCTATCGCCGGGCGTATGGGTTACGACATCGACCTCGCCGCGCTGGACCGCATGGGCCGCGATACCCCGGTGCTGCTGGATCTGAAGCCGTCCGGCGACCACTACATGGAAGACTTCCACCACGCCGGGGGCATGGCCACGCTGTTGCGCGAACTGAAGCCGCTGCTGAACCTCGACGCCATGACGGTCACCGGCCGCACGCTCGGGGAAGAGATCGAGCGCGCGGGTCCGGGCTTTGCGCAGGACGTAGTGCGTTCGCGCGAGAACCCCATCTATCCGCAAGGCGGCATCGCGGTGTTGCAGGGCAACCTGGCACCGGGCGGCGCGATCATCAAGCAGTCGGCCGCCCATCCGAAGCTGATGGAGCATGAAGGGCGCGCCGTGGTGTTCGAAAATGCCGAGGATCTGGCCAACCGCATCGACAGCGACGACCTTGACGTCACGGCGGATGACATCCTGGTGTTGAAGAACATCGGTCCCAAGGGGGCGCCCGGCATGCCCGAGGCAGGCTATATCCCGATTCCGCGCAAACTGGCCCGCGCCGGGGTAAAGGACATCGTCCGGATCTCCGACGGGCGCATGAGCGGCACGGCGTTCGGCACAATCGTGCTGCACGTCACGCCGGAAGCGGCGATTGGCGGCCCGCTGGCCCATGTGCGCAACGGCGACCGCATCAGCCTGTCGGTATCGGGCCGTTCACTGCAACTGCATGTCAGCGACGAAGAACTGGCACGGCGCGCGGCGGAGCGGCCGGTGGTGGAGCCGACCGCCGACCGTGGCTACCGGAAGCTGTTCCTGACCACGGTGAATCAGGCGGACCAGGGCGTGGACTTCGACTTCCTGCGCGCCGTGGAAAACCGGGGCAAGGTGCCCGGCAGCGGCGCGTAAGTGCCGAGGGGCGTCCTGGGCATCAGAAAATGGGTCAAAATGACGGCTTTCATTCCGACTAGTCACCACGCGCCCGACGCTCGTTCCGGCGCGAATTCCCTGATGCCCAGCCCCGACCTGCCTAGCGCGGCCCCCGAAACCGGCGACGACATCGCCTTCGCATCCCAGGACTCCCTGAGCGGCATGGTCGCCGCGCTGGAAGAGGACATCGTCTTCGGCCGGCTTCATCCGCGTGAGCGGCTGGTTGAAGATGACCTGATGGTCCGCTTCAACGTGAAGCGGCACGTCGTCAGGGACGCGCTGGCCGTGCTCGATCGCATGGGGCTTATCGAGCGGCGCAAGAATGTGGGCGCGCTGGTGCGCTCGTTCTCGGTGCAGGAGGTCAAGGAGCTGTACGAGGTGCGCACGATGCTGGAGACGGAAGCGGCGCGGCGCATCGATCTGCAGCTCGTGCCATCCCGTCTGGAGCACCTGATCGCCATTCAACGGCAGCACGACGCCGCCGTGGCGGCGGGCGACGCCCGCACGGTATTTCGCGTCAACCTGGCATTCCATCGCGAACTGTTCAGCCTCTGCAGCAACCAGACGCTCCAGAAAGCCATTGCCGAGTTTGCGCGGCAGACGCACCCGATCCGCTTTGCTTCGCTGGTCTCGGCCGAATATCGTGAACGCGCGCGGAACGAGCACTGGCAGATGATCGAAGCGCTGCGCAATGGCGATGTCGACGCGCTGGTGAGGCTATGCGCCGATCACTTGCAGCCATCGCGTGATGCCTACCTGAACGCGCAGCAATTCCGGCTGTAGCGCCGCATGGCCGCGGTGCCTACAACGTCCCCTTGGCCTGGTCCTTGAGCCACTGCCGGAAGACCTGCAGCGCCGGCAGTTGTGCCGATTCATCGGGATACACCAGGTAGTAGCCCTTCGGGTACCGCCATGTCCGGCGGGAAAGCCGTTTCAATCGTCCGAGCGCAAGCATGTCGTCGGCCATATAGGGCGGCAGCAGCGCAACACCCATCCCAGCGACCGATGCGTTCAGCGCCATCGACATGATCTCGTAGCGAGGACCCTCGCGCGTGGCGTCGCCGTCAATGCCTTCGAGCTTGAACCATTCATCCCATGCGTCTGGCAAGGTTTGATGGTGAATCAGCGCCGCGCGAGGCGTATCGGGGCCGATCGTCTTGCCATGCCTGCGGATCCATTCCGGCGCGGCGTAGGGCGACAGCATCAACGGCAGCACGAATTCATTGTGGAGTCCTTCGCGCTGGCCGTTGCCAAACTCCAGCGACGCGTCCACGGCCGTGGTGCGGAAGTCCACCGGCCCGACGCGCGTGCCGAGATTCAGCGTGATTTCACCGTGGTCTCTCGTGAAACCGGGCAGGCGCGGAATCAGCCAATAGGTGCCGACGGATGCGCCGGCCGATAGCGAAAGCGTTCCACCTCGGCCCTTCAGCGCCATCACGTTGGCCGTCGCGCGTTCCAGCCGTTGCAGCAGCGGCGCGATCTCGTTCAGGTAGTAGCGGCCGGCGTCGGTCAACACCAGCGCGTCGCGCCGGCGCGTGAACAGCTTGACGCCGAGCCTGTCTTCCAGCGTCTGGATCTGCCGGCTGACCGCCCCCTGCGTGAGCCGCAGCTCCCTGGCTGCCGCCGTGAACGAATGCAGCCGGGCGCTGGCTTCCAGGCACAGCAGGGACATCGTGGAGGGGGCGCGTACGTGGAAGTTCATGGGGCAGGGGCGCTGGTCAGCTGGATCTCGGGGGCGGATATCCATGAGGAAACCTCATGCTAGCCCCAGGAAACATGGTTTGTCCAACGGCGCTTGCGAATCTACGATCTTTCGGACACACGGGGTATTTCCCACGACAAAAGAGAGGCAGGAGAAAGGCCAATGACCACGAGACGCATCACACGGCGCGAGATGATGAAGCTGGGGCTCGCCGCCGCATCACTGGGCCTGCCGGGCCTGTCACGGGCCGCCGCCTGGCCCGCGCGGCCGGTCCGGCTCGTCGTGCCGTCCGCCGCCGGCGGCTCGCCGGACGCCGTATGCCGAATTCTGGCCGAAGAGCTTTCGGTGTCCCTGGGGCAGTCGTTCATCGTCGATAACAAGCCGGGCGGGGCTGGCAACGTCGGCATGGTCGATCTGGTCAACGCCGCCGCGGATGGCTACACGATCGGTTACGGCAACGTCGGCACGCTCGCCATCAACAAGTCGCTGTTCCGGAAGCTGCCCTACGATCCGGACAAGCAGCTCGTACCGGTGGCCTTGCTTGGCTATGTCCAAAACGCATTGGTGGTGCGCAAGGACCTGGGCGTGAACAGTGTCCAGGCGCTGATCGCGCTGGCCAAGGCCAAGCCCGGCACGCTGACGATGGGGTCGGCCGGCAATGGCACGACCGGGCACCTGAGCGGGGAACTGTTCAAGAGCATGACCGGTACATCGATGACCCACGTGCCCTATCGCGGCAGTCCGCAAGCGATTCAGGACCTGATGGGCGGACAGGTCGACCTGATGTTCGACAACCTCAGCTCGATTTCGCCGCACATCAAGGCGGGCCGGCTCAAGGCACTGGCGGTGACCGGTGCGCAGCGCAGCGGCTTGTTCCCCGATATTCCGACGCTGGCCGAATCTGGCGTGCCCGGTTACGACATCGTGGCCTGGGGCGGCATCGTGGCACCCGCCAAAACGCCGCCCGAAATCATCGCGCGGCTGAACAGCGCCATCAATGCCAGTCTGGCCAAGGCGGCGGTACGCGACCGCTACGCCGCCATCGGCTTCGAGACGCTGACCGGTCCGCCCGCACGGCTGACCGAACGCGTGGCGCGCGAAACGCCGCTTTGGGCTGGCGTCATCAAGCGCTCCGGCGCGCAAGTGGACTGACCTTTCAAACTTCCCCCTCAGAAACGCATCATGAAGACTTCCATTCGCGCTTGCCTGGTGTGGCTCGCACTGACGCCGCTGTTCGCACTGCCCGCTTCCGCCCAACAGGCCAAAGGCCAGCCTGAGCCGTCCGGCAATGCCCGCAAGCCTGGCGTTGTCATCCTCGCCACTGGTGGCACGATCGTCAGTGCCACGCGCTCGCCTACGGACATGGCCAACTACAGCGGCGCACTGGCGGGCGTCGATTCGCTCCTGAAGGCAGTGCCGCAGATTCATGACTACGCCAACGTGCGGGCCGAGCAGATCGTCAACGTCGGCAGCAACGTCATTACCAGCGAAAACATTCTCAACCTCGCCAAACGGGTGAACGCCGTGCTGGCGGAACCCGATGTGGCGGGCGTCGTCGTCACGCACGGCACCGACACGATGGAGGAAACGGCCTATTTCCTGAGCCTCGCCACGCGGTCGAGCAAGCCGATTGTCATCACCGGATCGATGCGGCCCGCCACTTCGCTCAGCGCGGATGGCCCGGTCAACCTGCTAGACGCCGTCATGGTGGCGGCCGATCCAGGCTCGCGCGACCGTGGCGTGATGGTCGTGATGAACGACCGCATCAGCGCGGCACGGTACGTGACCAAGATGAACACGCTGAACGTCGACACGATGGGCGCGCTGGAGCAAGGCTACCTTGGTGTCATTGCCGGCGAGCGCGTGCTTTATTACTTCGAGCCGGCACGCGCCAAGGGCGAGCTGTACTTTGACGTGTCCTCGGTTACCAAGCTGCCGCAGGTGGAACTGGTCTATCGCTACCAGGGGCAGGAAATGCAGCTCGTGCGCGATGCGGTGAAGGAGGGCGCGCAGGGCGTGGTCATCGGGTTCACCGGCAACGGCAACGCCAGTCCCGATCATGAGGCGCTGATTCGGGAGTTCGGCAGCAAGGGGATTCCAGTCGTCCGAAGCTCGCGCGCGGTGAGCGGCATCGTGACGCCGAAGGTATCGGGCAGCATGGCCACGGGCAGCCTGTCGGCGCAGAAGGCACGCATCCTGTTGATGCTGGCGCTGACCCGGACCAAAGACCTGGGGCAGATATCCGAGTTCTTCGCGCAACAATGAACGCCGGAGCAAGCGCATGACAACGACTACGACGCTGGATCTGATTATCGAAGGCGGCACCGTCATCGACGGCACTGGCGCGCCTCGCCGCCGCGTGGACGTGGGTATCGCCGGAAACCGCATCGTTCGGCTTGGCGACCTGGCGGATGTTCCCGCCGCCAGACGCTTCGATGCGTCCGGCCACATCGTCGCCCCCGGCTTTATCGACGTGCATACGCACGATGACCGGCTTCTGCTCGATGCACCGGAGGGGCCGCATCCAAAGCTGTCGCAAGGCGTGACGACGGTCATCACCGGCAATTGCGGGATCAGCCTGGCGCCACTGCAATCGGCCGGGACGCCGCCCGCGCCGCTCGACCTGCTCGGGACCGGCGCCTGGCGGTACGAGCGTTTTGGCGACTATCTGGACGATCTGGAGGCGTCCGGCCCGGCGGTCAATGCCGCCTGCCTCGTCGGGCATTCGACGTTGCGGGTAAGGCGTATGGACCGGCTCGACCGGGCCGCCACGGCGAGCGAGCAGCGGCTGATGGCGGCCGATCTCGCCGAGGCGCTGGCGGCGGGCGCCATCGGCATGTCCACCGGGCTTTACTACCCGCCGGCAAGGGCGGCGGACACCGCCGAAGTGATCGCGGTGGGTGCGCCGCTGACCGATGCCCAGGGCATCATCACGATGCATATCCGGGATGAGGGCGACGCCATCGTCGACGCATTGACTGAGGCGCTGCGGATCGGCCACGCGCTCGGCATCGAGACGGTGCTGTCCCATCACAAGCTGGTCGGCAAGGCCAATCACGGGCGATCCGTGGAAACGCTGGCCATGATCGAAGCCGCCGGCAGGAACCAGTCGGTCTGCCTGGACTGCTACCCGTACAACGCATCGTCGACCATGCTGCTGCCGGCGCGTATCGCCCAGTCCGACGACGTTCGCGTGACGTGGTCGAAGGCCGATCCCAGCGCGGCCGGCCAGTCGCTGTTTGCATTGGCCCGGGAGCGGGGCATGTCGCCCGAGGCGCTTGCCGAGGCGCTGCAGCCGGCGGGTGCCATCTACTTCGCCATGAACGAAGACGACGTGAGCCGCATCCTGCAGTATCCGGCGACGATGGTCGGCTCCGATGGCCTGGCGCACGATGTGAGTCCGCATCCACGGCTCTGGGGCACCTTTCCGCGCGTGCTCGGACACTATGCGCGCGATCGCGGGCTGTTCCCGCTCGAAACGGCCGTGCACAAGATGACCGGGTTGAGCGCTGGCCGCTTTGGCCTGGCCGGGCGGGGCGTTGTCGCCGAAAATCATTTCGCCGATATCGTCGTGTTCGACGCACGGACGGTGAGCGATTCCGCCACGTTTGACCACCCGACGGCGGTGAGCACCGGCATCAAGGCGGTGTTCGTCAACGGCCAGCTCGCCTGCCAGGACGGCCAGTCCATGAACGTGCACGCGGGCAGCGTGCTACGCCACCGGCGGGCCACTTAGCGCCGCGCGCGGCCAGGGTCCGGGGGGCCTCTCCCGGACCCCATCACAAATCGTGATACCCCCATTCCAGTCAAGGGCTTAGCAGCGTTCCACCCTGCGGATAGAGTGCCGGACAGACTACAGAAGGCATAGAAAGTCGTGTCCATCCCCACTCATCATCCCAGCAGGCAGGGCGCTCGCGCATGATCGACGTCCTGGTAATCGGTGGCGGCAATGCCGCCCTCTGCGCAGCGCTGATGGCCCGCGAAGCCGGGGCCAGCGTGATGCTGCTCGAAGCCGCGCCGCGCGAATGGCGCGGCGGCAATTCTTCCCATACCCGCAACCTGCGCTGCATGCATGACGCGCCGCAGGACGTGCTGGTCGATGCGTATCCCGAAGAGGAATACTGGCAAG
>DAIOET010000202.1:0-7095 GCA_036746135.1 Cupriavidus sp. | reverse complement strand
AGGAAACCAAGTACCTGGTGAACCCGACCGGCCGTTTCGTGATCGGTGGCCCGCAAGGCGACTGCGGTTTGACCGGGCGCAAGATTATCGTCGATACGTACGGCGGTGCTTCGCCGCACGGCGGCGGCGCATTCTCGGGTAAGGATCCGTCGAAGGTGGACCGCTCGGCCGCCTACGCCGCCCGCTATGTGGCCAAGAACGTGGTGGCCGCCGGCCTGGCGCGTCAGTGCCAGGTGCAGGTCAGCTACGCCATCGGCGTGGCCCGCCCGATCAACGTGACCGTGTACACGGAAGGCACCGGCAAGATCTCCGACGAGAAGATCGCCCAGCTGGTGCTGGAGCACTTCGACCTGCGTCCGAAGGGCATCGTGCAGATGCTGGACCTGCTGCGCCCGATCTACGAAAAGACCGCCGCCTATGGCCACTTTGGCCGCGAGGAGCCGGAATTCTCGTGGGAAGCCACCGACAAGGCCGCCGCACTGCGCGCCGCCGCCGGCCTGTAAGCGCCCCCGGCGTCTTTCGGCTGCATCGACCCCGCCGGTCCTTTGGGACCCGCGGGGTTTTTTTGTTGTCTTGACGTCACGGCAGGGCATCGGAGGCCGCGCGGAGTAAAATCCGGTCAACTTGAAATCAACGGAATAGCGGAATTGCCATGTCCCTGGACCTGATCCGTACCCAGCCTTATACCGACTGGTCACCCGAGGTATCGCCCGAGACGCGCGCAACGCTGCGCCGCGAACTGGAGCAGGGTGCCGTCCTGTACTTTCCGGACCTGCAGTTCCGCTTCCAGCCGGGAGAGGAGCGCTTTCTGGACCCGCGCTATTCGGACGGCAAGTCGAAGAACATCAACCTGCGTGCCAATGACAAGGCCGTGCGCGGCGCGGCCGGCACGGAGCAGGACCTGACCGATCTCTACAACCTGATCCACCGCTATGCGACGTCGAGCGAATCGCTGATCCAGGCGCTGTTTCCGGAATACATGGGACACATGACGCGCGCTGGCACGTCGCTGCGGCCGAGCGAGATTGCCGGCCGTCCGGTGAGCTGGCGCAAGGACGATACGCGCCTGCACGTGGACTCGTTCCCATCGAATCCGATGCTCGGCAAGCGCCTGCTGCGCGTGTTCCACAACATCGACCCCGAAGCGCCGCGCGTGTGGCGCGTGGGCGAGCCGTTCGGCGATTTCGCGCAGAAGTTCGTGCCGAAGACGCATGGCATGTGGCCCGGCCAGGCCTGGCTGATGAAGACGCTGCATATCACCAAGCGCGAGCGCAGCGAATACGATCACCGCATGCTGCAGCTGCATGACCTGGCCAAGGCCGACCTGGACTACCAGAAGACCGTGCCCCAGCAGGAATTCCACTTCCCGCCGGGCGCCACCTGGATCGTGTTCAGCGACCAACTGCTGCACGCGGCCATGCGTGGCAAGGCGATGATGGAACAGACGATCTACCTGGACCCGGCCGCGATCGGCGACCGTACCCATTCGCCCGAGGCCGTGCTGTCGCGCATGCTGGGCAAGCCGATGCTGGCCGCCTGACGTCCGCGGTTATCGCAGCAGCATCTTCAGCATCGATTCAAACCGCTTGCCATAGGGCGGCTTGAGCAGCCCCGCACCGTTGAAGCCGGACTGGTAGAACACCGGCTTCAGCTTCGAGAACGTCTCGAAGCCGGCCTCGCCGTGATAGCTGCCCATGCCGCTCGGCCCCACGCCGCCGAACGGTAAATCGTCCTGGGCGATATGGAACAGCGTGTCGTTGACGGTCACGCCGCCGGCCACGGTCTGCTGCATCACGCGGTCCACTACGTCGCTGCCCTTGTCGAAGACATAGAGCGCCAACGGGCGCGGCCGTGCGTTCACGAAGCGGATGGCGTCATCGATGCTGCCGTAGGTCACCACCGGCAGCACGGGTCCAAAAATCTCCTCCTGCATGGCGCGCACGTCTTCGGGCACGTCCGCGAGCAGCACCGGCGGCAACCGCCGCGCCGCCGGGTCCGGTTCGGCATCGGTCAACGGCACCACGTGCGCCCCGGCGGCCTGGGCCGCATCGATCAGCGATACCAGACGATCAAAATGGCGCGGGCTGATGATGCTCGTGTAGTCAGAGTTGCGCGCGATATCGGGATAAAGGCGGCTCACCACGCGCCGCGCCGTTTCCAGCAGACGGTCGCGCTGACCGGCGGGCACCAGCACATAGTCGGGCGCGATGCAGGTCTGGCCCGCGTTGAGCAGCTTGCCGACCAGGATGCGCTCCACGGCGCGTTCGAAATCGGCGCCGGGGCCGATGATGGCCGGCGACTTGCCGCCCAGTTCCAGCGTCACCGGCGTCAGGTTGGCGGCCGCGGCCTTCATCACGTGATGCCCGACGCTCGTCGACCCGGTGAACAGCAGATGGTCGAAGGGCAGCGTGCTGAAGGCGGCAGCGACCTCGGCGTCACCGTTGATCACGGCCACCTCGTCGGGCGCGAACGTCGCCTGCACCAGCCTCGCAAACAATTCTGAAAACCGTGGTGTGTATTCGGACAGCTTGATCATGGCCCGATTGCCTGCCGCGAGTGCGCCGGTCAATGGCCCGATGGTCAGGTAGAGCGGGTAGTTCCACGGCACCACGATGCCGACCACGCCCAGCGGCTGCGGCACCAGGCGCGACTTTCCGGGCTTGAACCAGAGGCCGGTCTTCACGCGGCGCACTCGCATCCAGCGTTTGCCATGCCGCAGTGCGTCATCGATGCCCGACAGGCTCGGAAACACTTCCAGCAGCGCGGTTTCCTGGCGGGGACGGTTGGTGAAGTCGGCGTGGATTGCCGCGGCAATGGCGTCGTGATTGTCACGCACCAGCGATTTGAGGCGACGCAACCGGTCGGCCCGGACATGCCATGCCGGGGCCTGATCGTGGCGCGATGCCGCGTGCATGGCATTGAACACCGTGGACATGGCGGGCACTTCTCTCATCGGCGCTCTCCTTTGGCGGGATCGGTTTCCCCGTGGGCCATCGGGCACCATAAGGCAGAGTGGGCGTTATATCAATGGAGGACATCTCCCAAACGCCCTGGGCGCCCCCCCGACGCCCCGGATGCTGGACGTGCGGCACCGCCCCCAGGCGCCCGGGATTTTGGGGATGACCCGCTTCACCAGCCCGGCGGCAGCGCCTACACTGGATTTTCGCGGCAGGCCTCCGCCGGGGACATGACCGGTACCGGACTCGCGGGGAGACAGATGGAAACAACTTTTGACTATCTCGTCGTGGGCGCTGGCTCGGCCGGCTGCGCATTGGCGGGGCGGCTGGCAGACAGCGGCAACGACACCATCGCGCTGCTCGAAACCGGCGCGCACGATCACCATGTGCTGGTGCGAACACCTGTCGGTTGCGCGGCCGTGCTGCCGCGCGCGGGCGCGCGCAACTACGGCTATCAGACCTTGCCGCAGCCGGAACTGGACGGGCGGCGCGGTTTTCAACCGCGTGGCCGGGGCCTGGGCGGGTCATCGTCGATCAACGCCATGATCTATGTGCGGGGCCGGCCCGCCGACTACGACGACTGGGCAGCGGCTGGCTGCGACGGCTGGTCTTGGGATGACGTGCTGCCGTACTTTCGTCGCGCCGAATGCAATGAACGCGTGGCGGGCCACGACGACGATCCGCTGCATGGCGGTACCGGCCCGCTGCATGTGAGCGATCTGCGCTCGCCGAATCCGTTCGGTCAGCATTTCATCGACGCCGCGCAGCATGCGGGCATCGTGCGCAACGACGATTTCAATGGCGAGGAACAGGAAGGCGTGGGCTGGTATCAGGTCACGCAGCATGACGGCGAGCGCTGGAATGCCGCGCGCGCCTACCTGCATGGCGGCAACGCCAGGGACCGCAATTGCAATGGCGGCCGAAGCCATCTGCACGTGATGACGGGAACGCAGGTGCTGCGCATCCTGTTCGAGAAGCGCCGCGCGGTTGGCGTGCTGGCCTGGCGCGATGGCCAGGAAGTGGTGCTGCGCGCGCGCCGCGAAGTCATCGTGGCGGCGGGCACGTTCGGGTCGCCGCAACTGCTGATGGCGTCGGGCGTGGGTCCGGCGGCGCATCTGCTTGAACATGGCATTGCCGTGGTGCACGACCTGCCCGGCGTGGGCGGCAACCTGCAGGATCACCTGGACATCATCCTGCACAAGCGTGTGGCGGCGTCTGAGCTGTTCGGCGTGTCATTGGGCGGCGCGCGCCGTCTGATTGCCGAATACCTGCGCTACCGCCGCGAGCGTACCGGCATGATGACGTCGAATTTTGCCGAGGCCGGAGCTTTCGTGCGCAGCCGGCCGGGTCTGGCGGAACCCGATCTGCAGTTGCACTTCGTGGTCGGCATGGCCGATGACCACATGCGCCGCGTCAATCTCGGGCATGGGTATTCGTGCCACGTCTGCGTCTTGCGTCCGCGAAGCCGTGGAGAGGTGCGGCTGGCGTCCGCGGACATGCGCGATGCGCCGCGCATCGACCCGCGCTACCTGTCCGATCCGCAAGACATGGAAGGCATGCTGGCCGGCCTGCGCATCGTGCGCCAGATCTTCATGCAGGCGCCGCTGGCCGTGTTCGGCGGACGTGAACTCTATTCGGAAGCGTTGCGGCTAGATGGCAGCGATGACGATGCGGTGCGCGCATTGATCCGCCAGCATGCGGATACGATCTATCACCCAGTGGGCACCTGCCGCATGGGTATGGATGCGCTGGCCGTCGTGGACCCGCAGCTACGGGTGCGCGGCGTGGAGGGGTTGCGGGTAGTGGATGCGTCGATCATGCCAACGCTGATCGGCGGCAATACCAATGCACCGGCGATCATGATCGGCGAGCGTGCGCACGACCTGATCCGCTACGCGCCGCATGTGACGCTGCGGATTCGGGAGGCAGCGGTGGCGGACTGAGGTTCGTTTTGCTCCCTCTGCCTCCATGTGGCGAGAGGGAGCAAACACAACACACAACACACGACACACAACACGCGCGGCAGCTTATCCGCGCATCTGGAACTGCCCCACCATGTCGCGCAGGCGGCCGGCCTGTTCGTCCAGCGATTGCGCGGCGGCGGCGGCTTCTTCCACCAGGGCGGCGTTCTGTTGCGTGACCTGGTCCATCTGGCCCACGGCGTGGCCCACCTGCTCGATACCGGCGCTCTGCTCCTGCGAGGCCGCGGAGATTTCGCCGATGATGTCGGACACGCGCTTCACGGCCTGGCGGATGTCGGTCATCGTCTTGCCGACTTCCTCGGCTTGACCGGAGCCGGTGCGCACCGTGTCGACCGATGCCTCGATCAGTTCCTTGATTTCCTTGGCCGCGCTCGACGAACGCTGCGCCAGGCTGCGCACCTCACCGGCCACCACGGCAAAGCCGCGACCCTGTTCACCGGCGCGCGCCGCTTCCACGGCCGCGTTCAGCGCCAGGATGTTGGTCTGGAACGCGATACCTTCGATCAGGTTCGTGATTTCGGCAATGCGTTCGGAACTGCTGCTGATGGCGCCCATCGTCCCCACCATCTGCTGGACCGAGTGGTTACCTTCGTCGGCCACGAGCGCCGCGTTCGATGCCAGCGTCGAAGCCTGGCGCGCGTTCTCGGCGTTCTGGCGCACCGTGGCGGTGAGCTGTTCCATGCTCGATGCCGTTTCTTCCAGCGACGCGGCCTGTTCCTCGGTGCGCGAGGACAGGTCGACGTTGCCAGCGGCGATCTGCGCGGCAGCCACGCTGACCGAATCGGTGGAGCGGCGCACTTCGCGCAGCGTGCCCGCCACGCGCTCGATCAGTTCGTTGAACGACCGCGCGGTCAGGCCGATTTCGTCGAGACGATCCACCGGCGCGCGGTGATCCAGGTCCAGCGTCTTGCTGACGTGTTCCAGCGTGCCCTGGATCTCGTCAAGGCTGCCGCGGATGCGCCGGTACAGGCCGAAGGCCAGGAAGGCGGTCAGTGCCACGGCGACCACGATCACGATCGTGAAGACGCGCACGGACAAGTGGTACTGGTCCTTGTTGTAGGCCACGGCCTGTTCGCCAAGCTTCGTGTTGTATTCAAGGTGCTCGTCCAGGGCCTTGCGCACCGTGCTCGACGACTTGTTCAGTTCGCCCGAGGTCAGCATCTGCTGCGTGGCCGCCCGGTCATCGGCGCGCGAGCGTTCGAGGAAGGCCGGGATCAGTTCGCGGAAGCGCTGGGCCGCCGCGCGATCGGCTTCGAGCAGCTTGCGATCGGTATCGTCGGAGATGTCTTCGCGCTCGTACTTGGCCATCAGGTCGTCGAAACGCTTGATCGACTTTTCAAGCGCCGCGTCGGCGTCGGCCTGGGCAGCCTTGTCCTCGGCCAGGGCGTGGCGATACAGGGCAACGCGCGTCATGGCGAACGCATTGCTGGCCGTGTTGAGGTCACGCACGCTGGCCAGTGTGTTGTCGTTGAAGTATTCGAATCGGTCTTCCGCCTTGGATAGTTGCCAGATACCGCCTAGGCCAACGAAGAGAAGGGCAATCAATGCGAGGGACAGCGTAAGAAGCAGACGTTTGCTGATATTCATGGGGTGGCTTGGCGGCCACGTTGCTTGGCGTGGACCGTCCGTTGTGACGACTTGTTGGCTTTCGCTGGCGGGCCACACAGCCCGTCGCCACAACGTTTACGGCAGGGGAGCTATCCCCTGAAGGTGGGGATTCGACTCCACTCCAAGCAATGTGCGATGTCCGCACGGTCGGCTTTTCAGGCCGGCCAGGTACGCGCCGCGATACGGCCAAGAGTGACGCTATCGGCATCCAGCGTACCGAACACGCGACCATGCTGGCGGCCCAGGCGGCTGGCAACGAAGTGTTCGGCGGACTCCGGGTTGGCATGCGCAATCATCAGCGCCGCCTGCGCGGTCAGCACCAGGCCTTGCGCAAAGCGGCGCGCGTTGGCTTCGAGCGCATCGGCGGGGCCATGCAGCATGGCCTGCAGCGATGCCAGTTCCGCGCGCACCGCTGCATGGCCGTTGGAAAGTCGCGCCAGATCCTGGAGGATGCGCGCGCCATCGTCGGGATTGCGCTGCAGCGCGCGCAGCACGTCCAGGCACATGATGTTGCCCGAGCCTTCCCAGATCGAATTGACCGGCGCCTC
>DAIOET010000201.1:0-7112 GCA_036746135.1 Cupriavidus sp. | reverse complement strand
GAGTCCGGCGAGATCGACGCCGAGGAGAAAGGCAACCCGGTGGAGCAGATCTGCGAGGAACTTCGCAACGCCGGCGTCGAGGACATCTTCCGCCATGCCGCGCTGTTCGATCCCGAATACTGCGAGGACTGCGGCACGCCTCTCTATGCCGACCGCTCCGGCGAGATCGTCCACGCCGAACTGCCCGAGGATGCCCCGACGCAGCAGCCGCTGTTCCACTGAGGCATCGACGCTCCAATAAAAAACCCGCCGCAACCGGCGGGTTTTTTCATGCCCAGCGCGTGCTCACGCAACGCCAGAGGCCATGCCCCGATGCCGCGTACTTGCGTTCGAACGGCGTCATCGGTGCCTCGGGCAGCCAGGCCTCGGTATGGGCCGGCCGCCCGACCATCGTCAACGCCGCCGCGAATTCGTCGATATAGATCTTCCAGTTGCTGCGGCATTCCAGGTAGTCGCCACACGCGGCCAGCGCGGGGAATACCGCGTGCCCCTGCCAGCGCCGGCCCAGGTGGCCGATCTTGGGCCACGGATTGGGATACAGCACGTAATGGCGCACCACGTGGACGTTGCCCTGCTGCAGCAATCGCCAGAAGTCGACCAGATCCGCACGCGCCCAGTGATAATTCACCGGCATCTCGGCACCCCACCAATCCTTGCCGGCGGTCAGGCGCTTCTCCGACTGGTCGATGCCAATCACGTAGTGATCCGGGAATTGCGTCGCCAGCCGCAACGTACTCTCGCCAATCCCGCATCCCGCATCGATGATCAGCGGCTTGCCGCCGGCCCGCTGCCAAGCCTCGATGGCGTGGTCGAACGCCTGTTGGCTCGGTGCGCCGACGGGCTTGCGGAACGGCTCGGCCAGATGGCGCTGTACGCGCACGGCCAGGTGCTCATGGATATCGGTCTGCGCCGACGAGATGGTGCGTGAATTGGCAAACATGGGCGCGATTGTACCGGCCCCGGATCGCCCGCTGACATGGTGCAATCATGCCTCGGACATGGATGTACATTTGACGGCACAATACGCCCCATGCCTTCCAAACAGACCGCGCAAGGAGCCCACCCATGATCCGCCGCACACTGCTGCAAGCTTCCCTGTCGATCGCCCTGAGCGCGTCCGCGCTTGCCCTGCTGCCCGCTCAGGCCGCCCATGCGGAGGACCTGCGCATCGGCCTGGCGGCCGACGTGACCTCGATGGACCCGCACTGGAACAATGCCGGTCCGAACAATGCCATCGCGCTCCACACTTTCGAGTCGCTGGTGTTCATGGACAAGAACGCCCGCTACATTCCGGGCCTGGCGCTGTCGTGGAAACCGGTCAACGCCATCACCTGGGAAATCAAGCTGCGCCCGAACGTGAAATGGCATGACGGCTCGCCGTTCACGAGCGAGGACGTCAAGGCATCGCTGGAGCGGCCTGAAAAACTGACCAACGCACCGGGATCTTTCACGAGCTATACCAAGCCGATCGCCCGCATCGACACGCCGGACGCCCTGACCGTCCGCCTGACGATGAGCGTGCCGAACTACGCCAACCTGGCCAACGACCTGAACAGCGTGCCGATCATGCCGAAGAAGATCGCGGCGGACCTGAACCAGGCCGACTTCGATTCCGGCAAGTCCATGATCGGCACCGGCCCCTACAAATTCGTCAGGTTCGCGCGCGGCCAGGAAATCGTCATGCAGCGCAATCCCGACTACTGGGGGCCGAAGCCGGAATTCGACCGCGCCATCTTCCGCATCCTGACCGACAACGGCGCGCGCACCGCCGCCTTGCTGGCCGGCGATGTCGATGTCATCGAGACCATTCCGGCCGCCGATGTGGCCAAGCTCAAGCAGAACCCGAAGTTCAGGATCGAGCAGACCACGTCCTGGCGCACGATCTTCTGGCAGATGGATCAGTCGCGCGACAACCCGCCCTTCGTCACCGACAAGGCCGGCAAGCCGCTGGGCAAGAATCCGTTCAAGGATGCGCGCGTA
Source organism: Cupriavidus sp. (assembly GCA_036746135.1). Taxonomy (GTDB): domain Bacteria; phylum Pseudomonadota; class Gammaproteobacteria; order Burkholderiales; family Burkholderiaceae; genus Cupriavidus. The sequence continues at coordinate 5,132 of DAIOET010000201.1, read as the reverse complement.
CGGGCGGCGATCAGCAAAGCGCTGAATCGCGACGCCATCGTCAGCCGCATCATGGAGGGTCTGGCCGTGCCGGCATCGTCGATCGTCTCGCCGCAGATCTTCGGCCATCCCGGCACCAAGCCCGAAGCCTACGACGTCGAAGGCGCGAAGAAGCTGCTGGCGCAGGCCGGATATCCCGATGGTTTTGCGCTGACGCTGCACGCCACGAACAACCGGTACCTGAACGACGCGCAGGTGGCCCAGGCAACAGCGGGCATGCTGACGCGCATCGGTATCCAGACCAAGGTGGAGACGATGCCGGTTGCCGCCTACTTCACGCGGGCGCGTCAGGGCGAATTCGCCTTCGAGATGCTGGGCTGGGGTTCGGCCGCCGCCGACGTTGCGCTACGCTCGATCACCGGCACGCCAAACCCGAAGACCGGCTACGGCACGTGGAACTGGGGCAAGTACAGCAACCCGAAGCTGGATCAATTGATCGAGAAATCGCTGACGACCGTATCGAGCGACAAGGACCGGGAAGCCAACGCCCGCACGGCCGCGAAGGTCGCGCTCGACGATCACGCGATCATTCCGTCGCACAGCCAGCTGGCGATGTGGGCAATGCGCAAGGGATTGAAGTACGAGGCGCGCACCGACGAATGGTCACTGGCGCAGTTCTTTCACAAGGAATAACACGGCCGAAATTGCCGCTTGTTGGCATCCCTCTCCCACAACGCGGGAGGGGGATGCCGGTTCCACGCAAACTCAGATCACCAGCCGCTCTTCCTGCCGCGCATTCGCCGCGCGCAGTTTCTTGACCCAGTCCTTGGCCGGCAGCTTGGTCGATTCCTCGATCACCGCGGCCCGCGCTTCCAGCGTCTCCCATGACACGTCAATCGCCGGGCCATTGAATGCCAGCGCGATGACGTTACCGTCGTGCACCTCCGGGAACACCAGCACGCGATTGTCGAAGGCATCGCAGATCCGCACGATGTTCTTCGGAAAACTCTCGTGGTCACCGAACAGGTTGATCGTCATCACGCCGGGCGCCTTCAGCACACGGCGGCAGGCGCGGTAGAACGCCGTGGTGTCCAGTACCGGGCCACGCGCCGTGGCGTCGTACAGGTCAACCTGCAGCGCATCGATCGCGGCGGTGCTGGCGCCATCCATCACGTAGTCCCAGGCATCCTGCTCGCGCACGGTCAGTCGGGCATCGTCCTCGCGCAGGCCGAACATGCTGCGGCCGGCCACGATCACGGCCGGGTTCAACTCCACCGCAGTGACCTTCGCCTTTGCGAAATGACGATGGCAGAACTTGGTCAGTGCCGCCGCGCCCAGCCCAAGCTGCGCCACATGGAAATCGGCGGACGACGGCGACAGGAACAGCAGCCAGGCCATCATCTGCTGCGCGTATTCGAGTTCGATGGCCTCGGGCTTGCGCAGGCGCATGGCGCCCTGCACCCACTCGGTACCGAAATGCAGATAGCGCACGCCATCCATTTCGGAGAACGTGACCGGCGCGAAACGCGGGGTCATGCGCTTTTCATCGGCGTCTTTGGAAAGGTTCTTGCGCGAGGACTCACGGTTGCCGCGCGGGGGGCGGCGCGAGGCTACGGCCTCGATCGATTTACGTTTCAGAAGCGTCATGGAAGAAAGAAGTGCGCCCAGGGCGCGGATCATTGGCCCAGCGCGGTTTGCGCGCGCTGCAGCCATTCGCGATTGTGCTCGCGGGCATGACGCGGCCAATGGCGCGCGTCATGAACGATTTCGGAATACAAGGACTTGGCGCGCTCACGGTCAGCCGTATCGGACTGCTTGGCCAGCCAGTCGGCATACAGGCAGCGCGCGGCCACGTCGCTGGCATTGGTCAGCGCGCGCTCGAAGGCATCGCGCGCACCCGGCGCACCCAGCGCCGCCAATGTCCGCGCATACAGCAGCGACGGCTCGGACTGATCGCGCGCACGCGGGTTGGCGGCGAACAGCTTTTCGAGCGTGGCCTGGGCCTCCGCATGGCGGCCCGTTGCCAGTTGCGCGCGGGCCAACCCCTCCAGCAGCGCCGGATCGGAGGCGAATGGGCCATTGGCGGCGGCCTCGTAGTGTTCGAGCGCCTCGCCCGGGTTGCCAGCATCGAGCAAGGCGGCACCCAGGCGCATGCGGTGCTCGACGGTCGGCGCGCGGTCGAACGCCTGCCGCGCCTCGCGCACGGCGCGACCCGGGTCGACGATCTGGTTGATCGCGCGCTTTGCCACCTGCGCGCCGCGCGTCTGACGCAGGCCGGGCAGATAAATGGCGAAGAAGTAGACGACGCTGCCGAGTCCCGGGAAGAGGAACAGCAACAACAGCCAGTACATGTTCTGGTGAGTACGAACGGCATGCACGGCGAAGAAGATCGCCACGATGACGTGCAGGCCAATGCCGCCGATACCGCCGATACCGAGGGAGGACAACATGGAATCCGATCCTGTGAGGGGCGTCCGAAAGCCGGACAGCCGCGATTGTGACAGAAGCCAGTATGACTTCGCCCGTCGCGCTAAAGTTTTCAGGATCTCCGGCCGAAGAAGGATGTGGGCTCTCTCTTCGATCGGACTCCAACAATGACATCCATCAGCAGCGTTACGCCACAAGTCATGGTGGCCAGTGACGCGACGGTCACCAACAACCGCCGCTTCACCCAGGGCACTGACGACGCCACGGCACAGACCGCCGACGGCCAGGCATCCGGCTCCGCCGGCTTGGCATCGGCATCTTCCTCGTCGGCCACCGGCGCGGGCGGCAAGATTACGGCACCCGCCGGCACCGGCAAGGCAGGCGGCGCGGGCGGTGCGGCCGGCGCCGACAGCAGCAGCCAAGACAGCGAATCCGCGGTCATCAAGGCCCTGAAGCAGCAGATTGAAGCGCTGCAGAAACAGTTGGCCGCCCAGATGGCCCAACTGCAGTCCGCGCAAGCCGCGCCGACGGACGACCAGACCAAGGCCAGCACGGTCGCCACGCTGCAGGCTGGCGTGACCGCCACCCAGGCGGCGCTGTCCGCGGCAATGGCCAAGCTGTCCGAGGCGTATCAGGAAGCCACGGGCAGCAGCACCGGCAACATCGTCAATACGACGGCCTGAACGGCCGCTTCCCTTCTCCTTCGAGACGCCCAACGCCCGGCTGGACTCGCTCCGGCCGGGCACTTCCCTCCTCCCCCTTCACCGCCCGGCACTTGTAACAACCCTTGATCTTCATTTAACCAATGAGTTAAATGAGCGCATGCCCAATACCGCCGATCCGCTTTCGACTGTCTTCGCCGCCCTGGCCGATCCCACGCGGCGCGCCATCCTGGCGCGTCTGTCCGAGGGGGAGGCGCCGGTCAGCGAACTGGCACGCCCGTTCGACATGTCCGCTCCCGCCATCTCCAAGCACCTCCGGGTGCTGGCCGACGCCGGCCTGATCGAGCGCGAGATCAACGCCCGTTGGCGCATCTGCCATCTGCGGCCGGGTGCGTTGCGCGATGCGCACGGCTGGCTGGAGACCTATCGGCAGTATTGGGAAAGCAATCTCGACAGGCTCGTGGCCTTTGTCGAGCAGGCGCAATCAGACACCGATGTCACATCAGACAAGGGGATCAAGTCATGAGCGAAGCGGCTACCTTTCAACTGGAATTGACCCGCCAGATCCGCGCGCCGCGCGAGCGGGTATTCGATGCCTTTACGGACCAGTCGGCCTTGGCCGCCTGGCACTGCCCGCGTGGCATGAAGGTACTGGAAGCGCGTGCCGACGCGCGCGTGGGTGGCAAGTACCGGATCGCTGTCGGGGCGCGCGATGGCGAGCAGCATATCGTCGGTGGCGAATACCAGCGCATCGACCGTGCCGACTTCCTGGCCTACACCTGGCAATGGGAAGGCGGCGCGGAATTGCCGGCCGGCCTGCGCACGCTGATCGAAGTCACGCTGACCGACAAGGACGGCGGCACCCATCTTCATATGCGGCACAGCGGCTTTCCGGACGCCGCGATGCGCGACTCCCATGTCAGCGGCTGGCAATCGGTCTTCAACAATCTGAGCGATTACCTGGACCCGGAAGGCAGCGCGGGCACGCTGACCGTCTATGGCGATGGCCGCAGCACCTATGTCCGCACGGTACGTCTGGCACTGGAGGAAAAAGGCCTCCGCTACACGCTCAAGCCGCTGACACCACGCGATGACGAACTGCTGGCGCACAACCCGTTCGGACGCATTCCCGCATTCGCCGACGGCCCGATCGAGTTCTACGAAACGCGCGCCATCCTTAGCTACGTCAATGACATCTTCGGCGGCATCAACCTGATCCCGCAGACCGGCCCCACCGCGCGTGCGCGGAACGAGCAGTGGATCAGCCTGATCAACTGCCACGCCTACGACGCAATGGTGCGCCGCTACGTGCTGCAGTACGTGTTCCCCAAGGGAGAGAACGGCCAGCCCGACCGCCAGATCATCGAAGCAGCCGTGCCTGAGATGGCAAAACAGCTCGATGCGTTGGAGCAGGCGTACGACGGCCGGGATTTCCTGGTTGGCAATGCGCTATCGATGGCGGATCTGTTCTTCGCACCGATCGTCGAGTACCTGGGAATGTTCCCCGAGAGCCAGGCGCTGCTGGAGACGCGCCCTAACATCCGCCGCGGTCATGCGGTGATGCGTGCGCGGCCCAGCTATGCGGCAACGCAGCCGAAATTTGATTGACCGATTGATCGATTGACTGGGCGCCGCGTTAAGCCAGCCACTCGCGCAGCGCCTGCCACGCGATCAGTTTTTCCGCATACGCGAGGGTGTAGGCCGGGCTGCTCGAAGGCAGTTTGACGATGGCATGCTGGTCGCCATGTTCGCCCAGCGCTTTCTCACCAATCTTCGCCGCCTTGCCGCCGTTGAAAGCAATCGCTCTCAGCTTCGGCAAGGTGGCGATCAGTCCGGTCAGGTCGTTGCCCTGGTGATCGCGGATGCTGCGATCGAGGCTGCCATCGCGCCGCGCTTCGGCGACAACGTCCCACAGACCCACGCGGTGCTTGCGTAGGGCTTCAAGCCGCTGTTCGTAGGCAAGACCGACGAGGTCGATGCCGAGCACGTCGCTCATCAGGTGCCAGAAGCGGTTGGTTTTTTGGCCAATTTGACACCCTGACCGCGAGCCGGGCGCCTACTACG
>DAIOET010000200.1:0-7228 GCA_036746135.1 Cupriavidus sp. | reverse complement strand
TGATTTTCTGAACGATTTCCTGATATGTCGCCATTTGTATCCCTCTATTTACTGGTGGGTCCGTGAATTTACGAAAAGCATTATAACCATAGTCTGCATGGCTGCAAATCCCCGCATAGCGCGCGGGCTAAATTTGCGAAAATTCTCAATAACACAGAATTACTGAACTTATGCCGAGGTCGGAAGTCGGTAGGCGTTCAGGCATTTCCAAGCCCCTGCGCGCGGCGGGACGGCGCCCCACAACGGTCGTGGCGCCGGGCCAGCCGCCGCGAAGATGAATGCCAGCTTAATTTCGGCGGGAAATCCCCGAAGGGAATCGACTTCGAAGCATTGCACCCCGCAAACTCAGCATGCGCTGAATTCCGGGGGGATGCATATTCATTTGCTCCCCCACAATTTTTGCCGCGGCCGTGCGGGCAACGCCATATTCACAATCGAATCGAAGTGCATCACCCGCCATACCCGAATTCCATTTGATCCACAACTCAAGGAAGGTTGCGCGCTGACCGTTATCGAGTCCTGAGCAGATCGTACGGGGTGTAGGTCTGCCGGACCGGAGCAAGGGGAGTGGCTCCGGGTTATCTCCTAATGATCAGCACATCATGTCCTTTCATCAGAATATTCAGATCAAGACCCTCTTGCGGGGCGCAATGGCACTGCTTGCAGCCATCCTGCTGCTTGTGGGCGGAGCAGGACTGCATGGCATCTCGCAAACCAATGATGCGCTGAAGGAGACTTACGCTAACCAGCTGGCATCGTCGCAGGCACTGGCCGAAGCGATGATCGGCACGACGCGCCTGCGCCTGGCACTGGATCGCACTGTGATGCCGGGCAGCGAAGGCGACGACATGCAGAAGCATGTCGAGCGCTCGAAAACGTTTGTTGAGTCGTCGGAACGTGGCTGGAAGCGCTACATGGCGCTGCCGCAGAACGCCGATGAAAAAGCGCTGGCCGATGTGCTGGCCGCAAAGCGTCAGGAATTCTTCGAAAAGGGTGTCGCCCTGTGGCAGCAGGCGCTGGTTGCGGGCAATCGTGAAGAATCGCTGCGCCTGGCGCGTGACGTGATGCCGGACCTGCAACGCGGCATGGCAACCGCGCATGACAAGCTCGAAAAATTCCAGATGGAAACGGGCCAGGCCAACTTCGAAACCGCCCAGTCGCGCTTCGAGACGATTCGCACGATGTCGATCCTGCTGATCGTGTTTGGCATCGCGATCGCCGTCGTGGCTACCGCGATGCTCCACCGTGCCATCGTGCGCCCCGTGGAAGAAGCGCTGTCGGTGTTCGAGCGCATGGCTGGTGGCGACCTGACGTCGCGCATCAACAGCATGTCGAAGAACGAGATCGGCCGCATGATGCAGGCGCTGGCCAAGATGCAGGACAGCTTGTCGGGCATCGTTTCCGAAGTACGCGGCGGCACCGATTCGATTGCCTCGGCCACGCAGCAGATCTCGGCGGGCAATACCGACCTGTCGCAACGGACCGAAGAACAGGCCGCCTCGCTGGAGCAGACCGCGGCCAGCATGGAAGAACTGACCACCGTGGTGCGCCAGAACGCCGATAACGCGCGCCAGGCCGGTATGCTGGCCGGCGAGGCCTCGCAGATCGCGCTGAAGGGCGGCGACGTGGTGGGGCGTGTGGTGGACACCATGAACGAGATCAACGGCGCCTCGCGCAAGGTGGTCGAGATCATCGGTGTGATCGAGGGCATCGCCTTCCAGACCAACATCCTGGCGCTGAACGCCGCGGTGGAAGCCGCGCGCGCCGGCGAACAGGGCCGTGGCTTTGCCGTCGTGGCGGGCGAGGTGCGCAGCCTGGCGCAACGTAGCGCCAACGCCGCCAAGGAAATCGAATCGCTGATCAGTGAGTCCGGTCAGCGCGTGGAAAGCGGTACGAAGCTGGTGGCCGAGGCCGGCCAGACGATGGGCGAAATCGTGCAGGCGGTGCGTCGTGTGACGGACATCATGAACGAGATCAGCGCGGCATCGCAGGAACAGACCACGGGCATCGAACAGGTCAACCAGGCCGTGGCGCAGATGGACCAGGTCACGCAGCAGAACGCGGCGCTGGTGGAAGAAGCCGCCGCCGCTGCCGGCGCGCTCGAGGAACAGGCCCAGAAGCTCAAGAGCGTGGTGTCCGTGTTCTCGCTGTCATCCGATGCCGGCACGACGCGCCAGCTGGCTGCTCCGGCACGCCCGACGCACGCGCTGGCTCCGGTCGCGCCGAAGGCTTCCCCGGTTGCCAAGGCCCCGGCCGTGGCGCGTAGCGCCGAGCGCGCGCCGGCTCGCCCGGCTGCCAAGCGCCCGCCGATCGTCCGCAAGGCACGTGAACCGCAGTTGCTGCGTCCGGCGCTCAACCAGCCGGCCAGTGCTTCCGGTAACGACGACAACTGGTCCGCTTTCTGATTTTTTCGAGATCGATACAAGACAGTACTGATTGCCACGAGGTTCACAGGGTGAGCGCGAGATGCCATGATGCGGGGTTTCCTTTGTCCCGCGTCCCGGTGTTCTCCGCGCCCTCGCCGTTTCCCTTCGCGCAGCCCCAATGATTGCCACGAATACCATCCTGTTGCTGCTTGCGGCCACGCTCGGCGTTGTTGCCGCGTTGGGACTGCGCGCGGCCAAAACGGACGGCGAGCCGGGGCGTAAGGCTGCCCGGTCGCTGGGGTGGACGGCCGCGCTGATGTCGCAGGCCACGATGGGCATGCCACTCTGGGTGACCCTGGCTTCCGGCACGCTGACTGCCGCCAACAACGGCGCCGAGCTGGCGGCCACGTTCGCCGCGACGCTCGCGGCCAGCGCCGCGGCGTCGCAGGTGTTTGCGCCCGCCTGGCAATGGATGCGTCATGGTGGCCGAGGTTGGCAGCTTGCCATCGCAACGGCCATGCTGGCCGGGGCCGGCCTCGTTGCCGTGGCCGGTGCCCGTCTGGGCCGTGCGTGCGGCGGGCTGTCGATGTCGGCGCGCAGCTGCCTGGACGCCGCGGGCATGCATGGGCCGGCCTGGCTGGCGGGTGGGCTGGCGCTGTTGTGCTCCGGCCTCTATGCGATGCACTGGCTCCAGTCGCGCAAGTGGGCGGGCAGTTTTGCCGAGGCGGCACTCGTCGACGATGCCTCCGAGGATTTTCCGCCCTCCGCACGTCCTGGCGAACCGCGCGTGGTGCGCCGCAGTCATGGCCGCATCGGTGGGCTGACCGTGCGGCCGTCGGGGCGCGACCAGCCGCCGGTGGGTGAATACAGCGTGAGCACCGAGGACCTGCCGGACCGCACCGCCTTCGCGCGCTGGCTCGATCAGACCATCGCTCACGCGCGCCTGTCGGAAACCGCTTGCGCCGTGCTGCTGATCCATATCGCCGATTTCCGCGAGGTCGACGAAGTCTTCGAAGTGCGCGCCGACGACATCCTGGCGCAGGATGCCGGGGCGCTGGCGCAGGCCGCGCTGGAGCCGCATCATTTCCTGGCCAGGCTGGCGCGCGACGAATTCGCCGTGGGCGTGCCGGAGCTGGTGCAGCACAGTCGTGCCCACGACGTGGGCGCCCGCGTGCTGGGATCATTGTCCGAATTCGTGGCGGCACGCGGGCTGCAGATGCAGATCGGCGTGAACATCGGCATTGCGATCTATCCGCGCGATGCCGCCACGTCGGAATCGCTGATGCAGGCGGCGCGCGTGAGCCTTTCCGAGGCGCGCGAGAGCGGATCGAACCAGATGCGCGTGTTCAATTCCGCCGCTGGCGAACGTGCGCGCCGCATGCGGGTAATCCGCCGCGACCTCTGGCCCGCCATCCAGGACGACGCGCTGTCCCTGATGTACCAGCCGAAGTACGACGTGAAGTCGCGCGGCGTGGTGGGTGCCGAGGCGCTTTGCCGCTGGCGCCATCCGACGCTCGGACCCGTCAATCCGGCGGAATTCATCATGGTGGCCGAGCAGTCCGGCCAGATCGACAAGCTCGACGACTGGGTGATCTCAACCGTCTGCGCACAGGTGCGGATGTGGCAGGACGCCGGATTGCCGACGGTGCCCGTGGCGATCAACGTGTCGGGCCTGCGTTTTGCCAGCCGGAATTTCCCGCAGTACCTGCTTGAGCAGATCCACCAGCGCGACATTCCGCCTTCAGCTATCACGCTCGAAATTACCGAGACGGCGGCCATGAAGGACATCGGCAAGTCGATGGAAACGCTGGCCGAACTGCAGTCGCTCGGCATTCACGTGGCGCTGGACGACTTTGGCAGCGGCTATTCGAGCCTGGGCTACCTGAAGCGGCTGCGCGTGGGCACGCTCAAGATCGATCGCACATTGATTGGCGGGCTGGACGCCGACCCGCAAGGCCGGGCCATCGTCGGGTCGATGGTGGCACTGGCGCACGAGTTGCGCATGAAGGTGGTGGCCGAAGGCGTGGAATCGGACTCGCAGCTGGACATCCTGCACGGCATGGGGTGTGACGAGGTGCAGGGTTACCTGATGGCCGTGCCGCTCGACGCCCCGGCGTTTGCCGAACTGCTGCACGCGGCGTAGCCGCCGCGACACTGGGCGCGCCCCGCCAATTGCCAATCGCAAAACATCGCAAAAAGTGAACAATCGTCAACAACGCTAAAGCGAGCGGCCTGGCTTGTCGATATGAGGGAGACAGGGCAGTGGCGCGTGCGGGAATCCGTGCGTGCCAGCCAGCTGGCCTGTCCGTCGCCGGCCGCATGCCTTGCCACTGGCGGACTCACCGCTCATGGAGTCTCCGATGTCCCTTCCGCACATCCTTGTCGTCGACGATTCGCCGTCCCTGCGCCGCATGACCGGCGCCTGCCTGCGCGCGGGCGGATTCACGGTGACAGAGGCGGCCGATGGCAAGGAGGCGCACGAAGTGGCGATGGAAGGCCAGTTCGGCATGCTGGTGACCGACCAGGTCATGCCTGTCATGGACGGCCTGTCGCTGATCCGGGCGCTGCGCGCCACGCAGGCCTATGCCTCGATCCCGATCCTGATGCTCTCGACCGAGCATGACAGCCGCATCCTGGACCAGGCGCGCGAGGCCGGCGCCTCGGGTTTCCTGGCCAAGCCATTCGATCCGGAAGACCTGATGGCATCGGTTCATGCGCTGCTGGACCCTCCCATAGAGGGGTAAGCCGGGCGCCAAGTCGTCCTTAATTCACCCCGCTTGATGCCGTAAATACTGGAGGGCCATAGCAGTTGGCCCGGCTGGGTCCATTGGGCCGCCGGCCGGGTACTGCTTCGGGTCGCCAGCAGCCAGGGGCACGTTACCCCGGCCACGACCAACCTTGCCAGCGGGGGCAACATGAACACCATCAACAACCGCGCGGATGGCGCGGGAGAAGAATTCCTGGCCTTCCGGCTCGGCCGCGAGGAATACGGCATCGATATCCTCAAGGTCCAGGAAATCCGTGGCTACGAGTCCGTCACGCAGATCGCCAATGCGCCCGACTATCTGAAGGGCGTGATCAACCTGCGCGGCACCATCGTCCCGATCATCGATCTGCGCATCCGGTTCAGGCAGGCCGAGATCAGCTACGACCAGTACACCGTGGTGATCATCGTCGATATCCATGAACGCACCACGGGCATCGTGGTTGACGGCGTGTCCGACGTGCTCACGCTGACCGCTTCGCAGATCAAGCCCGCCCCGGCGCTGTCCGGCGGTGTGGAAACCGAATACATCCGTGGGCTTGGCTCGCTCGAAGGCCGCATGCTGATCCTGGCCGATATCGAGAAGCTGATGAACGTCGACGATCTTGCGGCGCTCGATGCCGCCGCCGGCACCGACTGAATTCCACCGTAACAAGCGGCCCGTTGCGCCCGCGTGAATGCGGTGGCCGGGCCAGGACCCCCAACGCAGTCAGTCACATAGCAATGCGCAACAACCAGCCTGTCACGCAGCGCGAGCATCCGCTTTCGCCGAACGATTACCTGATCTCGCGAACCGACCTCAAGGGCCGGATCACGTTCGCGAACCGGGCGTTCGTCGAAACCAGCGGCTTCTCGGCGGCGGAGCTGCTGGGCGCGCCGCACAACCTGGTGCGCCATCCGGACATGCCGCCGGAAGCGTTCGCCGATCTGTGGACGTCGATCCAGGCCGGCAAGTCGTGGGTGGGCATCGTCAAGAACCGCCGCAAGGACGGCGATCACTACTGGGTACAGGCCACGGTGACGGCCACGCGCGTGGACGGCCGCATCATCGGCTACACGTCCGTTCGTTCGATGGCCACGCGCGAGCAGATCGAAGCCGCCGAAGCCGCCTACCGTCGTTTCCGCGAGAACCGCGCGGCCGGTTTGGCCATTCGCGACGGCGCGGTTGTCCGCACCGGCGTGGCCGGTTTCATCGGCCGCCTTACCCATCTCAATCTCAGGCGTCGCATCCTCTGGGCACAGGGAGCCGGGCTTGTCTGGTTCCTGCTGGCGCTGGCTGGCGTGCACTGGATGTCGGCCGATGCCGCCGCGCAACTGTGGCCGTGGCTGTGGGGCGCGTTCGCGCTGGCGGTGGTTTCGTCGCTGGCCTCGGGCGCGCTGCTCGTGGCGCGCGTGGAGCGCCCCGTTGGCGACATGCTCGACTTTGCGCTGCGCATGGGCGCTGGCGACCTGACCACGACGTTCGAGCACAAGGCCGCCGACGAGGTCGGCGCGCTGGCGGGCGCCATGCGCACCATGCAACGCAGCCTGCTGTCGGTGGTGCACGACATCCAGGAAGGCATGACCAGTATTTCCACGGCCACGCATCAGGTGGCGGCGGGCAACAACGACCTGTCGCAACGCACCGAGCAGCAGGCCGCTTCGCTGGAAGAAACCGCGTCGAGCATGGAGCAACTGACCGGCACGGTACGCCAGAACGCCGACAACGCGCGGCAGGCCAGCGGGCTGGCCGCCAATGCGTCGGAAACCGCGCTGCGCGGCGGCGAGGCAGTGGGCCGCGTGGTGCAGACCATGCAGGAGATCAACGAGGCATCGCACAAGATCGTCGACATCATCGGCGTGATCGAGGGCATCGCGTTCCAGACCAACATCCTCGCGCTCAATGCGGCAGTGGAAGCCGCGCGGGCTGGCGAGCAGGGACGCGGCTTTGCCGTGGTCGCGGGCGAGGTGCGCGGCCTGGCGCAACGTAGCGCGAATGCGGCCAAGGAAATCAAGGGCCTGATCGGCAACACCGTGTCGCGCGTGGAACACGGCGCCGCGCAAGTGGGCGAGGCCGGGGCGACGATGGACGAGATCGTGCAGGCGGTGAAGCGCGTGA
>DAIOET010000199.1:0-7269 GCA_036746135.1 Cupriavidus sp. | reverse complement strand
CTTGTCGCTGCTGCGTTTGCAGTGCGCTTCGTGTTGCGAGGGGGCGAATATTAGACCGCTTCTCCGCAGTGCGCAAGCCCTTTCTGAAAACTTTAGAAAAAAGATGGGAGTGCCCGAATCAGCGCAACTGTCGCGGCGGAGACAGCCTTCGATTTCGAACTGCCCTAAGCTGACAGCCACCTATTAGAAGACGCTGTTGAAGGAGACACTCATGAAGCAATCCGTGCCCGTCGACCGTTCACTCGTGGTCGGCGCGACTGATATCCCCCTGTCCGACGACACGATTCCTGCCCTGCTGGCGCGCGCCGTGGCGGCAAACCCGGACGGCGACGCCGTGGTCTTCCGGGAACAGTCCATCCGCTGGACCTGGCGACAGTTTGCCGATCAGGTCGATCAGCTCGCGGCCGGCCTGCAGGCGCGCGGCATCGTTCGCGGCGACCGCGTCGGAATCTGGTCGCCCAACCGCGCCGAGTGGCTGGTCACCCAGTTTGCAACTGCCCGTATTGGCGCCATCCTGGTCAATATCAACCCGGCTTACCGGCAGGCAGAACTGGAATATGCGCTGAACAAGGCTGGCGTGCGGATGCTGATCACCGCCACCCGCTTCAAATCCAGTGACTATCTGGGAATGTTGCAAGCCCTCGCACCCGAGCTGGCCGACGCGAATCCGGAGAATCTGCGGATCACCCGGTTTCCGAAACTCCAGTTCGTGGTCCGGATGGGCGATGAGCGCACCGCTGGCATGCTCAACTATTCCAGCCTGCTGCGGCCGGCCGATACCGCCGTATTGGATGAAGCCACCCGCCAGCTCGATGTGCGCGATGCCATCAATATCCAGTTCACGAGCGGCACGACCGGAAATCCGAAGGGTGCCACGCTGACACATCACAATGTGGTCAACAACGGCCGCTTCGTCGCCCTGGCCATGCGGCTAGGCGCTGGCGACCGCCTTTGCATCCCCGTGCCGCTTTACCACTGCTTCGGCATGGTCCTGTCCGTGCTGGCGTGCGTGTCGGTTGGCGCATGCATGGTATTTCCGGGCGAAGCCTTCGATCCGCTGGCGACGATGCAAGCGGTTTCCGACGAGCGATGCACAGCCCTGCATGGCGTGCCGACGATGTTCATCGCCCAGCTTGATCATCCGGACTTCCGCAAGTTCGATTTCTCCACGCTGCGCACGGGCATCATGGCGGGCGCGCCGTGTCCGATCGAGATCATGAAGCGCGTCGTCACCGACATGCACATGGCCGAAGTCACCATTGCCTATGGGATGACCGAGACGAGTCCGGTCTCGTTCCAGAGCGCCACCGACGATCCGCTCGACAAGCGTGTGGCCACAGTCGGCCGCGTGCAGCCGCACCTGGAGTGCAAGGTCGTCGATGCCACCGGCCAGATCGTGCCGCGCGGCGAGACCGGCGAACTCTGCACACGCGGCTATTCCGTCATGCAGGGCTATTGGGACGATGACGAGCGCACGCGCGAGGCTATCCGCGATGGCTGGATGCACACGGGCGACCTGGCCACCATCGACGCCGATGGCTACTGCAATATCGTCGGGCGCGTGAAAGACATGCTGATCCGTGGCGGCGAGAACATCTATCCGCGCGAGATCGAGGAATTCCTGTTCCGTCATCCCAAGGTTCAGGCGGTGCAGGTGTTCGGCGTGCCCGATACCCGGTACGGGGAGGAAGTCTGCGCATGGATCGTGCTCAAACCCGGCCAAACCGCCACGGAGGATGAGATCCGCGCGTTCTGCCGCGACCAGATCGCGCATTACAAGATCCCCCGCTACATCCGGTTCGTGGACGAGATGCCGATGACCGTCACCGGCAAGGTGCAAAAATTCGTGATGCGTGACACCATGATTCACGACCTGGGGCTGCAGCAAGCCGCCACGGCGTAAATCCTGAGGGGACCATCCGATGACCATCCGCATCGTCAGGCTCGGCGAACCGCGGGCCAAGGACGAAGGCCTGCGCATGGGCACCGTGCGCAGACCACCGCGCGGCGTGCCCAAGGCCGAGTTTTCCAGCCGCGACTTCTACGACGTCTGGTATCCCGCGCTCTCTCCTTCGGCGGAGCTCGTGGCCGAGGCGCAGGCCGCAGACGACCCCAAGGCGTGGCGTAGCTTCGAGAAACATTTCCGGGCCGAAATGGCGCAGCCCGATGCCAGTCGCACGCTGGATCTGCTGGCCGCCCTCTCCCACCAGACGAATTTCTCGCTGGGTTGCTACTGCGAGAATGAGTCCCACTGCCATCGATCCATACTGAGAGACCTCCTGACTAAACGCGGCGCCGACATTGCGTGAGATCGTCAGGCTATGATGCGAGGCTTCGCTGTGCGACACACCGCGAAGCTTTCCACTGGCCTTATTTACGTCGATGGCACTGAACCTCGTCTGGCTCGGATTTTTCCTACTCTCTTTCCTGGCCGCCTGCGTGCGGCTCATCGGCGGCGACACGACGGTATTTCCGGCGTTGCTGACCAGCCTGTTCGATAGCTCACGCACGGCTTTCGAGATTTCCCTTGGCCTGGTGGGCGTCATGAGCCTGTGGATCGGCATCATGCGCATCGGCGAGCGCGCCGGAGTCATCGATCTGTTTGCGCGGATGGTGAATCCGCTCCTTCGCCATTTCTTTCCCGGCGTGCCGCAGGGGCATCCGGCGCAGGGCGCGATGATGATGAACGTGTCGGCCAACATGCTGGGGCTGGACAACGCGGCAACGCCACTGGGCCTGACGGCCATGCGCGAGCTGCAGACGTTGAACCGGCAGCCGGATACCGCCACCAACGCCCAGATCATGTTCATCGTGCTGAACACGGCCGGGCTGACGCTGATTCCGACATCGGTCATCGCGATCCGCCAGGCGATGGCAGTCAAGCAGGGGCTGGTGAATTTCAACGCGGCGGATATCTTCCTGCCGACGCTGCTGGCCACCGGGGCATCGTGCCTGGCCGGCCTGCTGGCCGTGGCCTGGGTACAGCGGCTGAATCTCTTCAAGCCTGCGGTGCTGGCCGCCTTCGCCGCGACGGGTGCCATCGTCGCGGGCCTGTTTGCATGGCTGCGTCATGCGCCGCCCGATCAAGTCAGTCAGATGGCGTCCCTGGCAGGCAGCGGCTTCATCCTGTCATTGATCATGCTGTTCCTGGTCTGCGGGGCGCTTCGGCGCGTCAACGTCTATGACGCCTTCATCGACGGCGCCAAGGAAGGCTTTGGTGTCGCCGTGCAGATCATTCCCTATCTGGTAGCGATTCTGGTGGCGATCGGATTGTTCCGAGCAAGCGGCTGCATGGACGTCGCCATGCGTGGGCTGACGGCCGGGTTCACATGGCTGGGCGTCAATACCGACTTTGTTCCCGCCCTTCCCGTTGGATTGATGAAGATCCTTTCCGGCGCCGGCGCACGAGGCCTGATGGTGGACGTCATGACGACCTATGGCGTGGATTCGTTCCAGGGACGGCTGGCGGCCATCATCCAGGGGTCGACCGAGACCACTTTCTACGTACTGGCCGTCTACTTTGGCAGCGTGAATGTGCGCAATACGCGCCACGCGCTGGGCTGCGCCCTGTTCGCCGACGTAGTGGGCTTGGGGGCGGCCGTGTGGATTGCCTACCTCTTTCGCTGAACGTAGCCACTCTTGTTGTACGACAACAACGGAGATTGTGCTCTCTTGAATGCATTTTCAAACAACGCGCTTGGTGCGTCGCAACAAGTCGTGTATAGTGAAGTCTGTCTCCTCCACCACCTCGGTGGATTCCAACCCGCGCACAACCTGCGCGGGTTTTTTTTGCCCAAAATCCGGGGAATCAGGGGCCGTCTGTAGTTCTTTCAACTGCAGAACTTCGGAAATCCGATGCTGGCACGCTTTTGCATCACATTTCCTCCTCCTGGTGCAGCGCCGCACAACCTCTGCGCAAATCTGATCGAAATCACTGAATTGTTGCGTTGCAACAATACTGCTCGTAGAGTGGACTCCGTACTCACCCTGAGACATCCACTTCACCGCCCCCGATCATGCGCCACGCCCCGCGCTTCCTTTCCTTTTGGCCCGATTCCGCCTTCCTGCAGCGTGGCGTGGTCTATGCGATCTCGTTCTTCGCGCTGGCCGGCACCGCGTGGCTGACAGGTGACGCCGGATATCTCTGGTCGGCGACGGCTTCCATCTGGACGTGCCTGGCCGATCGCCAAGGTACGGCCGCCACGCGCATGCGCGGACTTGGCGCGGTGGGCATCGGCGGCGCAATCGCGAGTGTGATCGGTGCCAGCCTGGCGGCATCGCCCCTTGCCGCGCTGGCCGTCGTTATCGCCGCGGGCGTGATCGCGGGCCTGGCTGAAATCCGCGGTCCGGTGGCCGCACTGTGCTTCAAGCTGCTCTACGTCGTGCTGATCGCGGCCTGCTTGCAACCGGTCGTTGATACGCCGGTGCTGATGCACGCGTGGACGGCCGGCGTCGACTACCTGCGCGGCGGCGTGTTTGCCTGCCTGATCTGCCTGGTGCTGATTCCATCGCAGCGTGACGCACGGCCCAGACTTGAGATCACTGCAACTTACGATGCCCTGCAGCGCTTTGCCGATTGCCTGGCGGCACCAGCCCTGCGGGAAACCTCCATTTATAAGCAGGAAATCCGGCAGCGCATCGAGGCCGCGCGCTCGGCGGTGAGCGCGCGCCGCGGCATGACCGATCCCGTCGGCATGCTGCACTACGCCTATGCCGTGGCGGTGGCCGACGCGATCTTCGCCTTGCTGATCGTCGCCGGCGAGCTGCGCGAGCGCGCCGGGGACCGGCACGACCTGCCGCTCGCGTATGCCGCGCGCTGCCTGACGGATACGCAGGAGCAGGTACGGCAGGCACTGTCGCGTCATGCGCCCGATCTGCCCGCGCTGAGCGCCATGCTCGATCGCGACGTGCGCCGCCTGATCGGCCAGCGTGCCAACGCGGGCGCACCACCGGCGTACCAATCCGCCCTGGCCGCATTGGCCCAGCATCCGGCGTTCGAGCGCTGGCGCGAGTCGTTTTCCTGGCCCAATGCCGGCCTGGCTGGCGTCGTCGATCGGATCGGACACACGCTGGCGGACATCGCCGCACGCGATGCCCGGGTGACACGGCATGCGCTACGGCTCGCGTTTGCTGGCGGCCTGAGCCTGCTGCCGTCGCAGCTATTGCAGGTGGATCACGGCTACTGGGTTGCCGTGACCGTGATCATGGTGCTGAGTCCGCGCCTGCAGACCACGCGCCAGATTTCGTTCCACCGGTTTGCTGGATCGCTGGCTGGCGCGCTGCTGGCTTGCCTGGTGGGGCTTACCCATCCCAGTCCGATGCTGGCGCTTGGCCTGAGTGCCCTGAGCCTGGCGGCGGCCTATGCGCTGCGGCTGGCTGGCAGCGCGGGAGGCTTTGCCTTTTGCCTGACGCCCGCCGTCATTCTGTTCTCCTGGTTGGGCGAACCTGCGTCGAGCAGCAGCCATGTGGCAGCCCTGCGCGGCATGGACACGGCCATCGGCTGTCTGATCGCGCTCGCCAGCTACTACGTGCTGGCCCCGCGTGCCGAGCTGTCGCGCGCCTATCGGCACAGCCTCGACGCACTTTCCGTCAACGCCGTGTACCTGCGGGCCGCCGTCAGCGCCGCGCGCACCGTCACCCCGGCCAAAATGCGTCTGGAAGCGCTGCGCGTAGCCGCGGGCCGCGCGTCGACCCGCGCCGAAGACACCTTGGCGCAATGCAGTGGCGAACTGGATCCGCGACTCGCCGCCGCCCACGCTGCACTGCATGTCACGGCGCGACGCATGGCATCGCTGGCAGGGCTGGTACGCGCGGGCGCCGAGTCCGGTGAAGCCCACGCAACGCCCGGCCCGGCAGTTCAGGCGCTGCTATCCGACCTGGAAACCCGCCTTGCCGAAGTGGCGGTCCGCCCTGGACGAAACGGCGTCAGCGCCGCCGTCGCACCGGCCCGCATGGTGCCGCTGACGCCTTCCGACGCCCCGTTCGAGCATTTCCTGGCCGAACAGTGCACTTACGCGGACACTCATATCGACAGCGCCCACGACACCGTCACCAGCCTTCGAGCGCTGGCCGCGGAGCAGGCCCTGGCGCGTCGCATCCGCGTACCCGGCGCTCAGGCAAGCTGATCCGATGCCCCGAGCGGGGCTTTCCCAGACACTCTTGCCAGCCGGCTTGCCTGGGAACCGCAATTGCCTATATTGAATGGATATTCGCCGTTTCCCCGTTCCCGGCAAGACGAGGTATGCCATGGCCGATATCACCTTTCCAAGCACCGTTCCTACCTACTGCGGGTCCAGCCTGACGCTGTCCTGTCCCGCTACGGTCAATGGCAACAGTTCGCAGTACTCGGTTACTGCTGAAGCGCTCGAAGCCTACTGCGGGGCCAAGTCCGTGCGAGAAGAAGACCTCGTGCGCGCCTTCACGACCAATCGCAAGCGGATTGAGCAACTGGCCGAATCGCTGTTCGAGCTGACGGAGGCGCGCGAAATCGTGCTGCGCGGCGGCCATTTCCGTTTCGCCGGGTGACCACCGCGTCGTTGCCGAGCCAAACTCAGTCGGCGGCTTCCTGACCGCGCACCAGCAGCACGGGCATCGTCGACTGACGGATCACGGCCTCCGCAACGCTGCCCAGCACCAGGCGGCGCACGCCGCGACGTCCGTGCGTGCCGATCACCAGCAGATCCGCGCCCCATTCACTCGCCGCCGCATTGATCGACCCGGCGATATCGCCGATGACGGCCGGCTCGGTCACAAGCTTCGTCTCGAACTTCACGCCCGCGCTGCCAAGCATCCCGCCGGCCGCTTCCAGCGCCTTCTTGCCGCTGTCCACGTAGGCGCGTTCGATTTGCGTCGGATCGTAGAAACCGGCATCGAACAGCATGACGCCGTTGTCGACCACATAGAGCGCCAGAACAGAACCACCGCCACCGCTGGCCACGCGGATCGCTTCCTGCAGCGCCAGGTCAGACGTGCTGCTGCCATCCACCGCCACCGCGATCTTGCTGTAAGCCTTGCTCGACATAGCTTGCCCTCCGGGAAGAAGTTGAAGTTCGATACTACACGTGGCCCCGGACTCACGTGTTGATCGAACTTTGCTAGCCGTGTCCATCGTAAAAGCCTTAAATTGACCGACCGGTCGGTTTATATTTATAGTTAGCAAACTGTCCGACCCCGCAAAACCTGCCCAAGACAAGAACAGGTCGGCCCCGCCAAAGACGAAAGTCAAGGAGACGTGATGTACACACAGAGCCTCGACCTGCCGGGCCAGCC
>DAIOET010000198.1:0-7319 GCA_036746135.1 Cupriavidus sp. | reverse complement strand
CGCATTACAGCTTCAACCCCGCACGTTCGGCCACCGTGTGCATGTCCTTGTCGCCACGGCCGGACAGGTTCACGAGCAGCAGCTTGTCCTTGGGCAGCGTCGGCGCCAGCTTGCATGCGTAGGCGATGGCGTGGCTGGACTCCAGCGCCGGGATGATGCCTTCGATCCGGCAGCAGTCGTGGAATGCCTTCAGCGCTTCTTCATCGGTGATCGGCACATACTGCGCGCGGCCGATGTCCTTGAGCCATGCGTGCTCGGGCCCCACGCCCGGGTAGTCCAGGCCGGCCGACACCGAGTGAGTCTCGATGATCTGGCCGTTTTCGTCCTGCAGCAGATAGGTGCGGTTGCCGTGGAGCACGCCCGGCGAGCCGCCGGTCAGCGACGCTGCATGACGGCCAGTGTCCAGGCCGTCGCCGGCCGCTTCCACGCCAATCAGCTGCACGTCCTTATGCTCGATGTACGGGTAGAAAATCCCCATCGCGTTCGATCCGCCGCCCACGCAGGCGATCACGGCGTCCGGCTGACGCCCGGTCAGCTCGGGCATCTGCACCTTCGACTCCTCGCCGATCACGCACTGGAAGTCCCGCACCATCATCGGATACGGGTGCGGGCCAGCCACGGTGCCGATGATGTAGAACGTGTTTTCGACATTGGTCACCCAGTCGCGCATCGCCTCGTTGAGCGCGTCCTTGAGCGTCTTCGAGCCGCTTTCCACCGGCACCACGGTGGCGCCCAGCAGCTTCATGCGATAGACGTTGGCCGCCTGGCGACGCACGTCCTCGGAACCCATAAAGACCACGCATTCCATGCCGAAGCGCGCGGCAATCGTGGCCGTGGCCACGCCGTGCTGTCCGGCGCCCGTTTCGGCAATCACGCGCTTCTTGCCCATGCGCCGGGCCAACAGCGCCTGGCCGATCACGTTATTGATCTTGTGGGCGCCGGTGTGGTTCAGGTCTTCGCGCTTGAAGAAGATCTGCGCGCCGCCAAGCGTCTCGCTCCAGCGCTGCGCGTGGTAGATCGGCGACGGACGGCCGACGAAGTGTTTCAGCTCGCGCTGGAATTCGGCGTTGAAGTCCGGGTCCTGCTGGTAGTGCGCATAGGCCTCGCGCAATTCGTCCAGCGCGTGGACCAGGGTTTCGGAAACGAAGCTACCGCCATAGGGGCCAAAATGGCCTCGGGAATCGGGCAAATCGTACATGTCCAGGCTCTCAGGTGGCGCTCCGCGCGCGGCGCGGCGGAACGCATCAAATTCGGAATCGGGCAGCCGGCGGCGAGGGAGGCAGTGCCGGCCCCAGGTTAGTGGCCGGCCAATCCTGCATCCGCCATGCGCACGGCGCGCACGAAAGCGGCAATGCGGGCGTGGTCCTTCACACCCTTGGCAGCCTCCACGCCACTGCTCACATCCACGGCGTAGGGGCGCACGCGTTCAATCGCACCAGCGACGTTTTGCGCGTTCAACCCACCACTCAAAACGATGCGAGGAGCGTCGCTTGCGGGCGGGCTGGCAGGATTGGGCGGAAGCCATTGAGCAGGAATCAGGGTCCAGTCGAAGACGTGGCCGCCACCGCCATAGCCTTCCACGAAGGCGTCGAGCAACAGGCCGGCGGCGTCACGGTATTGATCGGCGAATTCTACCAAATCAAGCCCCCGCTGGACACGGGCGGCGCGCACAAACGGCAGCCGGCAGCGGCGGGCGATCTCCGTGCACTGCTGCGGGGTTTCGTCGCCGTGGAACTGAAGCAACGTCAACGGCACACGCTCGGCCACGTGGGCCACCTCTTCGGCGTCCGCATTGACGAACAGCCCCGTCACGGTCACGAACGGCGGCACCTGTTCGGCCAGCGTCGCGGCCCGCGCCACATCGACAAAGCGCGGACTCTTGCCGTAAAACACCAGGCCAATGGCGTCGGCGCCGGCATCGACGGCTGCGCGGACGTCTTCCTCCCGTGTCAGGCCGCAAATCTTGATGCGCGTGCGCGGGGCTACGTGACCGGAATCAGACACCGTCATCGGCAAACACTCCGTGGAAGAAACTGGCGGAAGCGTCCGCCCTGGGTAGCTGGTACGGCTCAGGATACTTCACGTCGACCAGGTAGAGGCCGTCGGGCATGAACGTCGGCGCCGCCTTCTGCCGGTTGCGCCCCTCCAGCACCTCGGTCATCCATTCCGCCGGGTAGCGGCCCCGCCCCACCGCCACCAGGCAGCCCATCAGGTTGCGGACCATGTGGTGCAGGAAGGCGCTGGCGCGAAAACGCAGGAAGACCCAATTGCCGTCGCCCCGGATCGTCACGTCATACATGGTCTTGACCGGCGACTTGGCCTGGCACTCGGCGGCGCGGAACGCGGAGAAATCATGCTCGCCAAGCAGGCAGGCGGCGGCGGCGCGCATCGCGTCGACATCGAGCCGCTGGCCCGGTGGCAGCATCTGGTACCCGGCCCGGCTGTGGATCATCGGCACGCGGTGCGGCCCGGTATAGAGCGCGTAGTAATACATCCGCTCGTAAGCCAGAAAGCGTGCGTGGAAGCCATCGTCGACCGGCTCGGCCCATTGCAGCGCGATGGACGGCGGCAGAAAGGCATTGACGCCCCGCACCCATGAGAACTTGTCGCGATCCAGCTCGGTATCGAGGTGGATCACCTGACCCAGCGCGTGCACACCGGTATCGGTCCGCCCCGCCACCGTGGTCAGCAGGCGCGTCCCGGCAAAGCGCTCGATGGCGTCTTCCAGTTTGTCCTGCACGGTATTGCGATGGGGCTGCGACTGCCAGCCGGAAAAGGCCGAACCGTCGTAGTGGAGTCCGATGGCGATGCGATTCATGAATATGGCGATGCGCAAAAACAAAATGCGCCGGAAGGGACGCTTCCGGCGCATCGCTTCGGGCCTCGGCAGACCGTGTCACCGGCGTGCCGCAAACCCTGCATCATACCGGCCTTTGGGTCGAAACCCGCAGGCCATCCCGCATCAGGCCACGTCGCGCAGCAGCGTGCGGGCTTCGCTTTGCAGCGGGTCTTCCGACTGCTCCACCACTTCCTGCAGCAGTTCGCGGGCACCTTCCTTGTCACCGATTTCGATGTAGGCACGCGCCAGATCGAGCTTGATCTGCATGTCGCGGCTGCCATCCATGCCGGTGGCCGACAGCGTGCTGGCCGAAACGCCATGCGTCGAATCGCCCAGGCCTTCCGACGTCACGCGACTCAGGTCGATCGGCTCAACAAGCCTGCCGTTCTGGAGCATCGTCGGCGCCGGCAACGGCACGGTGGATTCCGCCAGCGACGGGGCGTCATACGCTGCCACCGGGGCCGGTTCCATCGCGGCTACCGCTTCGGACTTCGCGGGATTCAGGTCCAGCGACAGGCTGGACATGTCGAACTCCAGCGGACGCGAACGCGTCGGGGTGTCGAGCGCCGGCACCTCGGCCAGGTGGCGGTCAGAGCCATCCGCCGGCAGATCCAGACCGGCATCGTGGCGCTCATCCAGGACGTCGTCGAGACGTGCCACCGGTTCCGCCTGGTTTTCGTTACCGAATACCAGCGAGGCCGACTCCGGTGCCACGATGGGCTCCCCCGGCGCGGGCGCCGGGAAAGCGTCGAGCGGCAGCGCCAGGTCCGGCATGGCCGATGCCTGGGGCTTCTGCTGCAACGTCTGAGCGGGGTCCTGCGTGCGCCATTGGTCGGCCGCCGGCGTGGTCGTGTCGGCTTCCGACAGCGCATCCGGCGTCACCGACAGGTACAGCGCATTACTCGGGTCCAGCTTGCGGCCCATTTCCGCGACCTGTTGCCAGTCCGCGCTTTGTCCGCCTACCTGGGCGAACATTTCTTCTGCAATCACCCGGAAACCTTCCACATCCTGACGAGTGTTGTAAATCTCCAGCAGCTTCAGGCGAATGGCCTGGCGCTCCGGATTCTGTTGCAACGCTTCGCGCAGGATTTCCTCGGCCTGCACGTCGCGTCCGTACGCGATATACACCTCGGCCTCGGCAATCGGGTCTACTTCCGTTGCTTCGGGCGAGTTGTTGCCGATGCGGAAGTCGGCGCCGAACACGCTGTGCTGCGACGTGTCGACGCTCTGGCCACCAGCGGTGCCGAACAGTGAATGTCCGCCCGCCATGACCGTGCTTTCCTGCGACAGGATACTGTCACCGAAACCGGTGTTTTCGCCTGCCTTCTGCTTCTGGCGGCGGCGATAGTACGCATATCCGCCAAGCAACGCAACCAGCACACCCGCGCCGGGCAGCAGCATCGGGTTGGCGAGCAGCTCGTCAAGGAACGAAGGCTCGGCAATCGGCTGGACGACCGGCGGTGCCTTCCTGGCGGTTGCCGGGGCCGAAGCCGGGGCTGCGACAGGTGCCGACGCGGCGGCTTGCGGTGCCGAAGCGGCCGCCGCTGCCGTGGCGGCTGCAGCCGTGGCTTCTGGCGCCGAAGCAGCAGCGGTGGCGGCCGGTGCCGGTTCCGGCGTGGCAGTGCTCGGTGCATCCGCGGGCTTGGCCGGCTCGGCCTGCACCACGGTCGGGGCAGGCGCAGCGGCCTCGGCGGCCTTGGTGGCTGCCGGCGCGGCAGCTGCCGTCGCGGCGGCTGCCTTGGCTGCCTGGTTGCCCTGATTCAGCTTGGCGATCTCCGAATTCTTCAGCTCCATCAGGCGCTGCATGTCGGAGATATTCTTTTCGAGATCGGCAACGCGCGACTCGGCATCCTTCAGCTTTCGCTGGCTTGCCACGTCGGCTTCGGCCTTGGCCTGCGCGCCCTTCTCGGCTTTCGACAGTTTGAGTTCGTCGCGCGGACCCGCGCTCGGCACCGTAGTGTCCTGCACGCGCGCCGTCACGTTACCCGACTGCTCGCGGCCCGAGCCGGCTTCCACCGACTTCGCAGCCGCTGCCGCGGCCAGGCGGCTGCGGTAGCTGTCAAAGCCCTGCGTACGCGCCACCACTTCGCGGCGCGCCTCGCGCGGGCTTACGGACTGGGCTTGCTGGGTGCTCGGCACCTTCAGCACGGCGCCGGACTTGATCCGGTTGATATTGCCGCCGATAAACGCGTTGGGATTATTTCGATAGAGCGCGAGCAGCATCTGCTCGAGCGACACCGAATCCTGACCTTGCGCGGCGTCGCCGGCGATGCCATAGAGCGTGTCGCCACGCTGGACGGTGTAGTTGCCGTTGGCGGAAGCGCCATCGCTGACGGCGGCCGGCGCGGGCGCGGCGGCGCGGCGCGGCTGGCGGGCCGGGGCGGGCGTCGGCGCGGCGGCGGCAGGTGCGGCAGCCACCGGTGCCGGAGTCGGCGCCACGGCCGGCGATGCGTCGGGCGTGGCTGCCTGCACCACGGTGGTCGGCGCGAACGTCTGGTTCGACGGCCGGGCACCCGCGGGGTCCAGCAGGAACGTATACGCACGAGTGATCTTGCCGCTCGACCAGCTCATGTCGATCAGGATGTCGACAAACGGTTCGCTGAGCGGCTGATTGGACCGGACGGTCGCCACATAGCTGCCGTTCGGACGCTTCTGTACGTCAAGCTTCACACCCGCAATGGCCGACTGATAGGTCAGTCCGGCACGGGCATAGGCCGACGGCGGTGCCAGCTTGACAGCCAGGCTGTCCGCTTCCTCAGCCGTCACGCCGGTGATATCGATTTCAGCCTGGAGCGGCTGCCCCAGGTTGGACTGTACCCTTAGTTGTCCAAACCCCGCGGCATACGCGGCCGGCTGCGCAAGCAGCAGACCGAAAGCCGTGACGGCCAGCGTTGACCAGCGCTGACGGACAGTAGGCGCATCTTTCCGGCGATGTAGGCTCACACTCACCTCGTGCTCCGTTTATGGTTTTAGTAGCAAAAGTTAACCCGATCCCAACAAAATGGCTGGCTGGCGAGCGCTGAACCGGGTGGCTTATTGCCGACCCTGGTCGCGCCCATGTCGCTGCTGTCCGTCACAGACGTACGGCGGCGATGACCCCGTGGCCATGCGCATGCCGGCTGTATTGTGACCCAAGCCTGCGAAAAATAGGGTTCCGGATGCGACAACGCCGCGCTGAGGCGCGGCGTTGCTGATAAAGCGGCAGATTCTGTTGCCTCCCTGCAACGAAAGCAGCGAGGCTAACCGAGGGTCAACCCTCGATCAGAATGCGCAGCATACGCCGCAGAGGTTCGGCGGCGCCCCACAGCAGCTGGTCACCCACCGTAAAGGCCGACAGGTACTCGCCGCCCATCTGCATCTTGCGCAGACGGCCAACCGGAATCGTCAGCGTGCCCGTCACGGCGGCCGGCGTCAGGTCCTTCATGCTGGCTTCACGCGTGTTTGGCACAACCTTGGCCCACTGGTTGTTGGCCGCCAGCATGCCTTCGATTTCGTCGAGCGGCACATCCTTGCGCAGCTTGATCGTGAGCGCTTGCGAATGGCAGCGCATCGCGCCAATCCGCACGCACAGGCCATCCACCGCGATCGGGCTGGCACCGGTGGCGCCGACAAAACCTTCGCCACGACCCAGGATCTTGTTGGTTTCGGCGCCGCCCTTCCACTCTTCCTTGGAAACGCCGTTGCCCAGGTCCTTGTCGATCCAGGGAATCAGGTTGCCGGCCAGGGGCACGCCAAACTGCTTGGTTTCGTCAGCGGACAGGCCGTGCTGGGTCGACAGGATCTGGCGGTCGATTTCAAGAATCGCCGATGCCGGATTGTCCAGCAGCGGCTTGACCGCGGCGTTCAGCGTGCCGAACTGCGTCAGCAGCTCGCGCATGTGCTGGGCACCGCCACCAGACGCAGCCTGGTAGGTCATCGAGGTCATCCACTCGATCAGGTCGTGCTGGAACAGGCCACCCAGGCCCATCATCATGCAGCTGACCGTGCAGTTGCCGCCGATGAAGTTCTTGACGCCCTTGGACAGCGCGTCCTTGATCACACCGAGGTTGACCGGATCCAGGACGATGATCGCGTCGTCCTTCATGCGCAGCGACGAGGCGGCGTCGATCCAGTAGCCATTCCAGCCGGCGGCGCGCAGGCGCGGGAACACATCGTTCGTGTAGTCACCGCCCTGGGCGGTGAGCACCACGTCGCACTTCTTCAGTGCTTCGATGTCGTTCGCATCTTTCAGCGTGGTTTCGTTCTTGGCCACAGCCGGGGCCTTGCCACCAGCGTTGGACGTGCTGAAGAAAACGGGCTCGATATGGTCGAAATCACCCTCTTCCTGCATGCGCTGCATCAGGACGCTGCCGACCATTCCTCGCCAACCGACGAGACCTACAATCATGACTTACCTCGGATGTGATGTGAACTTCCCCGCCATTTTCCTCGCCCGGCGTGGCTGCGCGGGGAAGACGGGCAGGCACGACGAACGATCTAG
>DAIOET010000197.1:0-7417 GCA_036746135.1 Cupriavidus sp. | reverse complement strand
GGTCGACGCCATGCCGGGCAAGCCGTTGCTCGACGCGGAAAACGGCATGCTGCTGGCGCCGATGCGTCAGGGATTGCGGCTGACCACGGGTGCCGAATTCGCGCATCACGAAGCGCCGCCGACGCCGGTACAGTCCATGCGCGCGGAAATGCTGGCCGCCGATCTGGTGCGGCTGGGCAAGCCGGTGGAAGCGGAACCGTGGATGGGCGCCCGGCCCTGCATCGCGGACATGCGGCCCGTGGTGGGGCGGGCACCGCGCCACGCCAACCTGTGGTTCCACTTTGGCCACGGCCACCAGGGGCTGACACTGGGCCCTGCCACGGCCCGTTTGCTGGCGGAGCTGTTCGACCGCGAGACGCCTTACGTGGACCCCGCGCCGTACGATCCCCGCCGGTTCGGCGCCTAGCTGGCCGCCGCGTGAGCGGCCTGGGTTTTCGACTGCGCGCGTGCCTGAAGATGGCCGACGAATGCCGTCGCCACATCGGATAGCGCTTCGTTCTTGCGCGTCAGGATGCCGAACGCCTTCATGTCCTGGCCGACATCCACGGGTAGCGTGGCCAGCAGCGACGCGCGCACGTGGTCGCGCACCACCGACTCGGGCAGCATCGCAATCGCATCGCCGGACTGCAGCAACTGCAGCGTGGCGAAGATCGACGAGCACTCGATCACGTCCTGCGGCGTGGACACCTGCGCATTGGCGAACTGGTCTTCAAGCATCAGCCGCGCCGGGCTGGTGAGCGTCTGCAGCACCCACGGCCAGCGCACGAGTTCGTCCCAGCCCAGGCTCGCCCCTTGCCGGGCTTGCAGCAGCGGATGCCCGCTGCGCACCACGATGCGTAGCGGCTCGTCGGACAGCGCGCAGAAATCGAACCGGTTGTGATCCAGCGGGCCGGCAAACCGGCCCACCGCCAGTTCGATCTCGTGCCGCTCCAGCAGCACGCCGATCTGGTCGCTGGTTTCGCCCAGGATGCGCACGCCTAGCCGGGGCCGCTCGCGCTTGATATCGGCCACCGCCGCGGCCACCAGGTCCGGCGCGGCGCCCATGATCGCGCCAAATACCAGTTGTCCGTGGCCGCCCCGGCGGCGGATCTCCAGATCTTCCAGAAAGCGGTCCAGGCTGGCCTGCGTGTGGCGCGCGTAGGTCACGACCTCCGTTCCAAGGGGCGTCGGCCGCATGCCGCGCGCATGGCGCTCGAAGATCGCAAAGCCAAACGCCTGTTCGATATCGGCCAGCATCTTGGTGGCCGAGGGCTGGGTGACGTTGATCAGCGCGGCGGCCTGATTCAGCGTCGGTGTCTCGGCCAGCGCGCTCAGCAACGCCCAATGCTTGAGCTTCAGCCGGTTCACCAGGCGGCGTGTCAGCGACATTTCTTGTCTCCCGCGATATTCCAGAATGGAATTGCTCGCTCTTATAAATTGATTGGAACGATATAGCGGCGCGGCTTACAGTGCAACGGATGCTTCTCACACCACGCAAAACACAGGAGACAAGATGAAGCTGATCCGCTACGGCGCCGCCGGCCAGGAACGGCCCGGCCTGATCGATGCACAAGGGCGCATGCGCGACCTTTCGGCCCATGTGCCGGACATCACGGGCGCCACCATCGCACCCGAAACCCTGGCCAGGCTGGCCGCCATCGACCCGGCATCGCTGCCGCTGGTGCAGGGGCAGCCGCGCATCGGTGCATGCGTGGGGGGCGTCGGCAAGATGATCTGCGTGGGCCTGAACTACTCGGACCACGCGGCGGAATCGGGCATGCCGATACCGGCCGAACCGGTGCTGTTCATGAAGGCGACGAGTGCGATCGTCGGCCCGAACGATGACGTCGAGATTCCGCCGCGCGCGGAAAAGGTGGACTGGGAAGTGGAGCTTGGCGTGGTGATCGGCAAGACGGCGCGCTATGTGTCCAAGGCCGATGCGCTCGACTACGTGGCCGGCTACTGCATCGTCAACGATGTCTCGGAGCGTGCCTATCAGCTGGAGCGCGGCGGCCAGTGGGACAAGGGCAAGGGCTGCGACACCTTCGGCCCGATGGGACCGTGGCTGGTGACGCGCGACGAGGTGCCCGACGCCCAGGCGCTGCAAATGTGGCTGGAGGTCGACGGCAAGCGATACCAGGACGGCAACACGCGCACGATGATCTTCGACGTGCCGACCGTGGTCTCCTATATCAGCCAGTTCATGAGCCTGCAGCCCGGCGATGTGATTTCCACCGGTACGCCGCCTGGCGTCGGGCTGGGACAGAAGCCGAATCCGGTGTACCTGACCGTGGGCCAGACCATGCGTCTGGGCATCACGGGGCTGGGTGAACAGCAGCAGAAGACAGTGGCCGCCAACGTGGGAGGTGCCCAATGAACCAGCTCGATCTGAAGGGCCGTGTGGTTGTGATTACCGGCGGTGCGCAGGGCATTGGCTACGCCGTGGCCGAACGCATGCTGCGATCGGGCGCGGTGGTGTCGCTGTGGGACATCAATGAAGCGCAACTCGTGAAAGCGTGCGAGGCGCTGTCTCGCGTCGGCAAGGTCACGGGTGAAGTGGTCGAGCTGACCGAAGAGGCCGCCGTCGATGCCGCCGCGCGGGCCACGGTCGAAAAGCTGGGCCGTATCGACGGGCTGGTGAACAGCGCCGGCATTACCGGCGGCAACGCCACCACGTGGGAGCTGGACCCATCGGTCTGGCGCCGCGTGATCGAGGTGAACCTGATCGGCACCTATCTGACCTGTCGTGCCGTGGTGCCGTACATGATCGCGCAGAAGTTCGGCCGCATCGTGAATATCGCTTCGGTGGCTGGCAAGGAGGGCAACCCGAATGCCTCGCACTACAGCGCGTCGAAGGCCGGCGTGATCGGGCTGACCAAGTCCCTGGGCAAGGAGCTGGCGCAGAGCGGTGTGCTCGTCAATGCCGTGACGCCCGCCGCGGCCAAAACCCCGATCTTCGATTCGATGAGCGAGCAGCACATCGCGTTCATGCTGTCGAAGATCCCGATGGGCCGATTCCTGGAGGTCGACGAAGCCGCGGCAATGATCGCGTGGCTGACGACGGAGGACTGCGCGTTCAGCACCGGATCGGTATTCGACCTGTCGGGCGGACGCGCCACCTACTAAGGCAGTTACCAGGCACAGACCCCAGGGCACGTACCTCGGGGCGGCCACCCAGAACCATGTGCACGGACGCAATGCGGCCGTGCGCAGAGGAGACACTCGTCATGACTTCCCATCGTTCAGGCCCGAGCCTGGATTCCGTCACGGCCAAGGCGATTGCGCGCCTGGTGCCATTTCTGCTGCTGATGTACGTGCTGGCCTTTCTGGATCGCGCCAATATCGGCTTTGCCAAGAAGGCATTCCAGCTGGATACCGGCATTTCGGACGCGATGTTCGCGCTCGGCGCCGGCGTGTTCTTCATTGGCTATGCGTTGCTGGAGGTTCCGAGCAACCTGATCATGCATCGCGTGGGCGCGCGGATCTGGATGTGCCGGATCATGGTCACGTGGGGCCTGGTCTCGGCCGCGCTGATGTTCGTGCACAGCGAGACCGCGTTCTATGCGCTGCGCTTTCTGCTGGGTGTGGCCGAGGCCGGCTTCTTCCCCGGCGTCATCTACTACCTGACCAAATGGTTCCCGGCCAGCTCCCGCACCCGCGTCATGGGCATGTTCTATTTCGGCGCGCCGCTGGCCTTTATCTTCGGCAGCCCGCTGTCCGGCCTGCTGCTGGAATTCGACGGCATGCTCGGCCTGAAGGGGTGGCAATGGCTGTTTCTGGTGGAAGGGCTGCTGGCCAGCGTGGTGGGCGTCTGGGCCTACTGGTATCTGGACAACGATCCGCGCGATGCCCGCTGGCTGGATGCCGACGAGCGCGAGACGCTGGCGCGTGCAATCGAGAGCGAAGAACAGTTCAAGGCATCGCATGGCCCCAGCACGGTGCTGCGCGCACTGGCTAACGGCCGCGTACTGTTCCTGGCGCTGATCTACTTCCTGATTCAGGCCAGCGTCTATGGCGTCGTGTTCTACCTGCCTACCCAGGTGGCCGCGCTGCTTGGCAAGAAGGTTGGGTTCGAAGTCGGCCTGGTCACGGCGATTCCGTGGGTGTGCGCCCTGGTGGCTGCCTACGTGTTGCCGCGTCTGGCCGAGCGGCACGGCCATCATGCGCGGCTGGCGCTGGTGACGCTGATCGTGTCGGCAGCGGGCATCGCGCTATCGGTGCATACGACGTCGCCGCTGCTGGCACTGGTGGCGCTGTGCTTCGCCGCCGCCGGCTTCATCGCGGTACAGCCGCTGTTCTGGACGTTTCCCACCAGTTACCTCGGTGGCGCGGCAGCGGCGAGTGGCATTGCGCTGATCAATTCGCTGGGCGCGCTCGGCGGCTTTGTCGCCCCCAATCTCAAGACATGGGCCGAGCAGGCATTCGGCTCGCCCGCCGCCGGCATGAACCTGCTGGCGCTGATCACCGTGGCCGGCGGCCTGCTGTTCCTGGGGCTGCGCGGGGCTCGAACAGGTGCGCCGGAAGCGCCGGACGCGCCTGCCACGCCGACCCATCGCCAATTTTCCTGATCCCTGGGACTTTCACACCATGAGCATGCCCACCATCCGGCACGTACGTGCCTTTACATTGCGCGGCGCCGGTGCCGATTATCACGATCAGGGCGCCGGTCACTGGATCGACGATCACATCGCCACGCCAATGGCGAAGTATCCGGAGTACCGTCGCAGCCGCCAGAGCTTCGGCATCAACGTGCTGGGCACGCTGGTGGTGGAAGTGGAGGCCAGCGACGGCACGGTCGGGTTTGCCGTCACCACGGGCGGCGAGCTGGGCTGCTGGATCGTCGAGAAACATCTGGCGCGCTTTATCGAAGGCCAGAAGGTGACCGACATCGAGAAGATCTGGGACCAGATGTTCAACGCCACGCTGTACTACGGGCGCAAGGGCATCGTGCTGAATACGATCTCGGGCGTCGACCTCGCGCTGTGGGACCTGCTGGCCAAGGTGCGCAAGGAACCGGTGCACGCATTGCTGGGCGGGCCTGTGCGCGACGAACTGCAGTTCTACATGACCGGTGCGCGCCCGGACTTTGCCAAACGGCAGGGTTTCATCGGCGGCAAGCTGCCGTTGCACCACGGCCCGGCCGAGGGCGAAGAGGGCCTGCGCAAGAACCTGGAGCTGCTCGGGCAGATGCGCGAGGCATGTGGCCCGGACTTCTGGCTCATGTACGACTGCTGGATGAGCCTCGATGTGGAATACGCCACGCGCCTGGCGCAGGCCGCGCATCACGACTTCGGCCTGAAATGGATCGAGGAGGCGCTGCCGCCCGACGATTACTGGGGCTATGCGGAACTGCGCCGCAACGTGCCGCGCGGCATGCTGGTGACCACGGGCGAGCATGAAGCCACGCGCTGGGGCTTCCGGATGCTGCTGGAGATGGGTTGCTGCGACATCATCCAGCCCGATGTGGGCTGGTGCGGCGGCATCACCGAACTGATCCGCATCTCGGCGCTGGCGGATGCCCACGGCAAGCTCGTGGTGCCGCATGGCTCGTCGGTCTACAGCTATCACTTCGTCATTACGCGCCACAACAGCCCGTTTGCCGAATTCCTGAACATGTCGCCGGGCGCGGATCAGATCGTGCCGATGTTCGATCCGCAACTGCTAGACGAGCCGGTGCCCGTGAACGGCCGTATGAAGGCGTCCGCGCTCGACGCGCCAGGCTTTGGCGTGCGGCTCAACCCCGAACTGCCGCTGCACCGGCCGTTCCCGCGCTAACGCCGCCGCGTGTTGCATGGAAGCGTGCTGCGATGCGGCACGCTTCACGGCCACGGGCGTCCCGCAACCGGCGCCCCGTGGCGGTGGATCGCGCCGTGTTTCTGTCGATCCGCGCAATCCCGGTGTTTTCGTGCGGCGGCAGGTGGTAACCTCGCGGCAATTCCGTCTCCCGCGATCATTGCCACCGTGCGTCCCGTCGATCCCGACCTCTGGCGAACCGCCGCCGACCAGCGCGCCTACAACGAAGCACGCCGCCGCGTGCGTGCGTTGCGCTTCTTCTACATGCACGCGATGGTGTATGTGGGCGTCAACGCGCTGCTGATCGTCATCAACCTGATGACTTCGCCGGAACGCCCCTGGGCGCGGGCACCGCTGATGGGCTGGGGCATTGGCCTGGCGGTGCACGGCATCATGACCTGGAGCCGCGTCGGGCTGCTCGGGCGCAGTTGGGAAGACCGCAAGATTGCCGAGTACATGGCGCGTGACCAGGTGCGCACGCTATCCACGGAAAAGCAGCTGGTGGAAGCGCAGATGCGGCTGCTGCAAGCCCAGATCGAACCGCACTTCCTGTTCAATACGCTGGCCAACGTGGTCAGCCTGATCGAGCCGGCGCCGCGCAAGGCCACGCTGATGCTCGAACACTTCATTGCCTATCTGCGCGCCTCTTTGGCGGCCAGCCGTGCCACGCAGGGCACGGTGTCGCAGGAAGCCACGCTGTTGCGAGACTACCTGGCGCTCATCAAGATCCGCATGGGCGACCGGCTGCGGTACACGGTGGAGATCGATCCCGCGCTGGACGGCGCGCCGCTGGCACCGATGCTGCTGCAACCGGTGGTCGAGAACGCGATCAAGCACGGCCTGGAACCGAAGATCGAAGGCGGGCGCCTGCTCGTCAGGATCGAACGGCGGGGGCCGCGCATGCTGGCGACGATCGAGGATGACGGTATGGGATTCCGGCCCGGCAGCAACGCCGGCGTCGGCCTCTCGAACCTGCGCGAGCGCCTGGCGGTGCTCTATGACGGCGACGCCCACGTGCGGATCGAAGACCGCGCACCGGGTACGGCCGTGCTGATTGAAATCCCGCTGTCCCGCGAATTCCGCAACGGAGACGCCGCATGACGCCGACCGCCCTGATTGCCGACGACGAGGAACACCTGCGCGCGCATTTGCGCGGCAAGCTGGCGCGGCTGTGGCCCGAGCTGGAGATCGTGGCCGAGGCCGCCAACGGCGTGGAGGCGGCCGAAGCCATCGCGCGGCTGGCGCCAGCCGTGGCCTTCCTCGATATCAAGATGCCGGGGCTGTCCGGGCTGGAAGTGGCGCAGGGCATCGAGACCGACACGCGGCTTGTGTTCGTGACCGCCTACGATGAATTCGCACTCGATGCCTTCGAGCGCGCGGCGGTCGACTACCTGGTCAAGCCGGTGACCGACGAACGGCTGGCCCGTACCGTCGAGCGGCTGCGCAAGGCGTTGCAGGATGCCGCACCGCCGCCGGAGCTGGCGCAATTGCTGAGCCAGCTCACGCGCGGCCAGGCGCGTGGCGAAAGCGCGGGGCCGTTGCGATGGGTGCGCGCGAGCCGTGGCAACACGACCAGTCACGTGCCGATCCAGGACGTGCTGTATTTCCAGAGCGACGACAAATACGTGGTGGTGCATACGCGCGA
>DAIOET010000196.1:0-7484 GCA_036746135.1 Cupriavidus sp. | reverse complement strand
CCATTGCATGGGAGAGGGGAGCCAGTCAGCGGTGCCTCACGCGGCGGCGAGTAGGCCCGTCGCCGTCGATACCGCTGGCTCGCAGTCGGTTCGATGCCGCTTGCTCATAGTCGGTTTGCTCCCCTCTCCCGCCTTGCGGGAGAGGGGTCGGGGGAGAGGGCAAGCGTCTCAAGCTGCGATATCGCAAATTGAATCGCCACGCCCTCTCCCCCAGCCCCTCTCCCATTGCATGGGAGAGGGGAGCCAGTCAGCGGTGCCTCACGCGGCTGCGGATAGCCCCAGCGACTTCAATGCCGCGTCCAGCGATGCCTGCTGCTCGGCCGCGTAGAGCGCCAATTCGTCGCTGACCGTTGCGCCCAGCGCCTGCTCGAATGCGGCGCGATTGGGCGAAGCCTGCAGGTCGTCGCGATTCTCGTCGCCCAGGTTCGACTGGAAGATGCCGGCGGCACTGACGGGCAGGAAATCTTCATAGGTGATGGGCTCGGCCACCAGCGCGCCGGCAGCCATCAATGCTTCGACGTCGGCGCCGTCGGCAGCCACATTGCCCACCTTGTAGCGGTAGTACGCCAGCCCCTGCCGGCGCAGCGACTCGTGATCGTCCGGAAACGCGCGGAACACATCGTCCAGTGTCTTGCGATAGGCGTCGGCATTCGAGCCGTCGCCCGCGGGCGTGATGACCTTGCGGACTTCGTTCAGCAGTTCGTCATACAGCTTGCGGCCCTTCGCGGTCAGCGCCACGCCGCGCTGCTCGATCTCGCCAAAGCGGGCGGTATGGGTGCCGGCCTCGCCGCCGTCGCGGAAGCTGACCGGCTCGCTCAGCGCCAGGAAGCTGGTCTGGCGCAGCAGAATCGGGCACTGGCGCGTGGGCGGGCCTTCCACCACGGCCTTCGGCTGAATCCCGCGCTCTGGCATCAGCGCCTGTACCACGTCGATGTCCAGCGTGCGCGGCGTCAGGTGATTGATGTGCGGTCCGGGGAAGCAGACGATGTCGGCAATCAGCGGATGGGTTTTGCGCAGCTTCCAGTACAGGTCCGCGTCGACCGTCGACTTGCCATGCCAGCGGAACGTTTCCAGCGCTTCGGCCACGAACTGCGCCGCGTCCTCGTCGTTCAGGCCGCCCTGCTGCTCGGCGCGCTCGATCAGGGCCAGGCAGCCCGGCGTGAAGATCGACCGCGTGGCCAGCACCGCGGCGGCGGCGTCGCGCAATGCGGCGTCCTGGATCAGGTCCAGCCGCAGCAGCGATGTGAACACGCGGAATGGATTGTCGGCCAGGCCAGCGGTGTCCCTGGGACGGAACGCGGTGGAGTGCACCGGCACGCCGGCCACGGAGAGATCGTAGTAGCCAACCGGGAACATGCCCATCACGGCAAACAGCCGGCGGATCGTGGCCAGCTCGGCCGGCGTGCCCACGCGAATCGCGCCGTGCCGCTCAACTTCGATACGCGATTCCTGGCCCGCCGCGCCCGCCGCCGCTGCGCCAATGCTGGCCAGGACCTCACCATTTACATCGGAGACAAGCTCCATGAGCGTGCCGTATTGCGGCACTTCGGCGCGGTACATATCGGACATCGCGCGCGAGAACTGAGCACGAATCCGGCTCGGGGACGTGAAAGCAGACATCGTCTTTTTGGGGGCGTGGGACAAGGAAGTCGCCAAGTCTGGGGTGGCGCGCGCGCCACGGCAAACGATATTTATCGCCAACTTAATGCGATTTCCGCATCAAGTTGATGCCTCGCATTGCCGCCGCAACCAGTCCGCGAACAATGCCGCCTTGTCAGCCCCGCCCTGCCGCCAGGTAACGAAATACGCGCCGGGCTCGCGGTCTTTCTGCACGTCGGCAAACGGCAGTGCCACAAGCTGCCCCGTGTCGATCTCCGAACGCACCATCATCTCTGGCAAGACAGCGATGCCAAGGCCGCTGATGGCCGCGCGCGTGACCATCGTGAACAGGTCGTAGCGCGGTCCGAGCCTTGCCTTGCGCCGGAGGTTTTCGTCTTCGGTATCGAACCAGTCGGGCCATGCATCGGGCCGGCTGGCCAGGTGCAGCAGCGGCAGTTTCAGAAGATCCTCGCGTTTGCGCAGCCGCTTGTCCGATAGCAGCCGGGGGCTACAGACCGCAATCGAAGGCCCTTCATCGAGCAGCGTGGCGGATGGGTGCCCATCCCACGGCTGGTCGCCGAAATAGATCGCCGCATCGAACAGCGAATCGGCAAAGTGGAACGGTTCCGGACGCGCATGGATATTGACGACGATGCGCGGCTGTTCGTCGCGGAAACTGGCCAGGCGCGGAATCAGCCATTGCGTGGCGAAGGTGGGCACCACGGCCAGTTCCAGCACCTCCATGCCGCCGGCACGCGACGCCAGGTCCTTGGTGGCGCGCTCGATGGCCTTCAGTTCGGATCGGATCTCGCGCACGTAACGGTCGCCATCGGCCGTCAGCACCACGCGCTGCTTCACGCGCTCGAAGAAACGCACGCCAAGCCGCTCTTCCAGCGACTGGATCTGCCGGGAAATTGCGCTTTCCGTGACGTTCAGTTCGGCCGCCGCACGCGTGAAACTGCCAAGGCGGGCTGCGCACTCAAGCATCTGGAGCGCGATCAGGCTGGGTAGACGCATGATCAGGACCGCGAAATGGCAGCCAGAATCCGCTGCAACTTGTCTGGATTGCGCTGCGCCTGAATGCTGACGATGCGATCGCCATCGGTCTCATAGGTCTGCGCCGATTCGAGCTGGCCATCGACAAACCGCAGCAGCGACCATTGCCCGTTCAGCATCACCATCCGCACTTGCACCGTCTGGCCGCGCCGCTTCGCCGCGAAATAGACCTGAGCGATACGTCCGCCGCCCACCAGCGGCTTCGGAAAGCTCGGCACCTTGCCGCCGCCGTCGCCAATCAGCGTCGCTTCGTCAGCCAGCAGACCGCGAATCGCGTCGAAGCTGCCCTGCTCCAGCGCCTGCGCAAAGCGGCGTATCAGGGACAGGTGATTGTCGGTGCGCACCGGATTACGTGGACGGCTCTCGCGCAACTGGGCTTTGGCGCGGCTGACCAGCTGGCGGCAGGCCGCTTCGCTCTTGCCGATGACATCCGCCACCTCCGCGTAGTCGGCATCAAAAACCTCGCGCAGCAGAAAGGCCGCTCGCGCCTCGGGCGACAGGCGCTCCAGCAGGAACAGGAAGGCCACCGAGACATCGTCGGCGCGCTCCCTGATGGCTTCCGGTGTATCGGGATTGTCGGAGAGCAGCGGCTCGGGCAGCCAGATACCGGCGTAGTGCTCGCGCTGCTGCTTGGCGGCGCGCAACTGGTCGATGGCCAGCCGCGTGGTCACGGACACCAGCCAGGCCTCCGCATTGGCGATCACGGCGCGATCGGTGCCGTGCCAGCGCAGCCAGGCGTCCTGCACCACGTCCTCGGACTCGGCCACCGAACCGAGCATGCGATACGCAATACCCAGCAGACGTGGGCGTAGCTGGTCGAAAATCTGCGTCGGGTCGTGGGCTGAAGCTGACATGGCGTGGTTCTGTAGCGGGTTCCCATTGTGGCACCGACGTCCCATCCGTGGCCTTGAAATTTCCGATTCACTGTATATATTTACAGGTACTGTATGAATGAACAGTATCGGAACCTTCGGAGCCCTGGAAAATGGAACACCTGATCCGTGTACAGAACGAATATGACCGCCAGATCCTGGTCTGGCTGCGCGGACGCATTGGTGACGCGGCGTTGATGTCGGCCGCGCGCCGCGCCGCGACGGACGACAAAAAGCCTTATCTTTCAACGATTTGCCGCCTGCTCAACATCCGCCCGCCATCGCGGCGCAGCTTTGTCGAGGAAGCCCGCAAGACCCATCGGGCCGTGGGCGAGCGCTATCTGGCGCAGATCCGGCAGATCCTTGCCCAACCAGCCGGCCAACGGCAAACGGCCGGGCACGAGGCCCGGCCGCAGGGTTCGCTGTTCTAGGAAACGGCTGCTCTTTAGTCCGAATTATTGAAATCCAATAATTCGGACTAACTCACGCTCGCAGCCACTGATACATCACTTCGGCAGTTCGGTGACACGCATGGCCGGCGTGATTTGCAGCGGGTCGGTCAGCAGTTCCAGCACGGCCGGCTTGCCGGCCTGCTGTGCCCGCTCGAAGGCCGCCGCGAAGTCTTCAGTCCGCTCCACCCGCTCGGCCCAGGCG
Organism: Cupriavidus sp.; assembly: GCA_036746135.1. GTDB lineage: Bacteria > Pseudomonadota > Gammaproteobacteria > Burkholderiales > Burkholderiaceae > Cupriavidus. Next base: position 3,303 of record DAIOET010000196.1, on the reverse strand, counting down.
CCGCACGCTTTGGCCATCTCCACAAAGTCTGGATTGACGATGGTCGTGCCGCTCTGCCGGCCCGGATAACGGCGCTCCTGGTGCATACGGATCGTGCCGTACATGCGGTTGTTCACGACGATCACGATCAGGTTTGCGCCATGCGCGGCGGCCGTGGCGATCTCTTGCGGATACATCAGGAAGCAGCCATCGCCGGCAAAGCACACGACGGTCTTTTCCGGGTGGCGCAGCTTGGCGGCGATGGCCGCCGGCAGCCCGTAACCCATCGCGCCGCAGGTCGGCGCCAGTTCCGTGCGCGGGCGCTTGTAGGCATAGAAGCGGTGCAGCCACACCGTGTAGTTGCCGGCGCCGTTCGACAGCATTGCATCCTCGGGCAATACCCGGTTCAGGTGCGTCATGGCGGCGGCCATGTCCACGCCGGTCAGTTCCGCATGCGGCTTCGGCGGCGTGACAAATGCCTCGTGATCGGCGCGCGCGCCGGCGGTCCAGTCCTTCCACGGCAGCGCGGCGGGCGCGGACAGGGACGCCAGCATCGCGGCGCCCGCTTCCACACCGGCATGAATCGGCAACGCGGCCTGGTAGACGCGGCCCAGCTCGGCGCTGTCCGCGTGGATATGTACGAGCTTCTGCTTCGGCAGCGGTACTTCCAGCACCGTATAGCTATCGGTGGCGATATCGCCAAGCCGCGTGCCGAACGCCACGATGAGGTCGGCCGTCTTCACCCGCTCGGCCAGCTTCGGGCTGACGCCCAGGCTCAGGTGGCCGACGTAGTGAGGATCGCGGTTGTCGATCACGTCCTGGCGCCGGAACGCGCAGGCCACGGGGAGATCCCACGCCTTCACGAAAGCGGCAAAATCCCCTGCGGCCTTGTCCGACCAGTTCGCGCCGCCGGCAATGACCAGCGGACGTTGCGCCGCCCGCAATGCCGCTGCCAGCGCCTGGGCATCCTCGGCGCGCGGCGCGGCGCTCACCGGACGGAATGGCGTGGCATCGGCAACATCGACCAGGCCATCGAGCACGTCTTCGGGCAGCGCCAGTACCACCGGGCCGGGCCGGCCCGACGTGGCCACCTGAAAGGCCCGCGCCACCATTTCGGGAATCCGCGCGGGATCGTCGATTTCCGCCGCCCACTTGGCCATCGACCCGAACACCGCTGCGTAGTCCACCTCCTGGAACGCTTCCCTGCCCTTGTGCTCACGTGCGATCTGGCCGACGAACAGGATCATCGGCGTCGAGTCCTGCTGGGCGATATGCACGCCGATGCTGCCATGCGTGGCGCCCGGTCCGCGCGTCACGAAGCAGATGCCCGGGCGGCCGGTCAGCTTGCCGTCGGCCTCGGCCATATTGGCCGCCGCACCCTCGTGCTTGCAGACCACCAGATCGATGGCGGGCTGGTCGTGCAGTGCATCCAGAACATCGAGAAAACTCTCGCCCGGCACGCAGAAGATGCGCTCGGTACCGTGGATACGAAGCTGGTCAACGAGAACGCGGCCGCCAGTGCGGGCCGTTTGAGCAGGAGTGGAAGTCATGGCGATGTCCGGTCAGGCGAATGTCTGCGATTGTTCCGTTTGACGCGCGGCGCTGCGCGGCCTATCGTGCATTTCTGTTATGCAAATTCTGCAAGTCGGCCGGGTAAGTGTCCATGTAAATTTGCTGGCGGGGCGCAGCACGAAACGCCCCGGTCCGCCCACGGGTTCTTCCCGTCCGCCAGGCGGAACCATAAACGACGCTGGAATGCCGCAACCAAACGTTCGCGCAATCAGGAGACACAGCATGATTTTCCCCAATCGACTCATGCGGCCGGTGCTGGCCGTGCTTTGTACCGGATGCATGGCCGTTGCCTCGCAGGCCGGTGCACAGACGGCCGACCACTATCCGAGCAAGCCGATCACTTATGTGGTGCCGTTTGCCGCCGGCGGCACGACCGATTTGCTGGGTCGCCTGATCGGCCAGAAACTGTCCGTGGCACTGGGGCAATCCGTCGTCGTGGAAAACCGCGCCGGCGCGGGCGGCAATATCGGCTCGGACTACGTGTCCAAGGCCACGCCCGATGGCTACACGATCCTGGGCGGCACGATCAGCTCGCACGCCATCAACGTGAGCCTGTATCCGAAGATGCCGTATGACCCGGTCAAGAACTTCCAGCCGATCACGCTGATCGGCACGCTGCCGAACGTGCTGGTGGTCAACAGCAGCAGCCCGTGGAAAAGCGTGCAGGACGTGATCGCCGCTGCCAAGGCCAAGCCGGGCTCGGTCAATTTCGGGTCTTCCGGTAACGGTACGTCACAGCATCTGGCCGCCGAACTGTTCGCCAACATGGCCGGCCTGCGCATGACCCACGTGCCGTACAAGGGCAGCAGCCAGGCCGTGCAGGCGCTGCTGGGCAACCAGGTGGACCTGGTCTTCGAGAACAGCCTGGCCGCCATCCCGATGATTCAATCCGGCAAGTTCCGCGCACTGGCCACCACGGGCAGCAAGCGCGCCGGGGAATTGCCCGATGTGCCAACAATGGATGAATCGGGCCTCAAGGGTTACGAGATCGTGTCCTGGCAAGCCATCTTTGCGCCGGCAGGCACGCCCAAGCCCGTCGTCGACAAACTGTCGACCGAGATCGGCAAGATCATCCGCCAGCCCGACGTGCGCGCCAAGCTCGCTTCGATGGGCGTGGAGCCGTCGGGCGCCGGCCCTGCCGAGCTGGGCAGTTTCCAGAAAAGCGAAGTCGCCAAATGGGCAAACCTGATCAAGGTCGCCAACATTCACCTGGAGTAAGCATGAGTGATCACCGTATTCCGACCGCCGGCCTGCATCGATGGGTTGTGGACCTGTGGCTGGCGGCCGGCTCCGATGCCCGCGAGGCGACGCTGACCGCCGATCACCTGGTGGGTGCCAACCTGTCCGGTCACGACTCGCACGGTGTGGGCATGATCCCGAAGTACGTGTTGTCGTGGCAGGCCGATCAGCTGCAACTGAACCAGCAGGTGAGCGTGGTCCATGAGTCGGGCGGCATCCTGAGCCTGGATGGCAATCGCGGCATGGGCCAGGCAGTGACCGAGCAGGCCATGAGCCTTGGGATCGAGCGCGCCAGGGAGCATGGCGTGTGCGTGCTGGGGTTGCGCAGGTCGCACCATCTTGGCCGCGTGGGGCACTGGGCCGAACAGGCCACGTCCGCCGGCATGATCTCGATCCACTTCGTCAACGTGCTATCCAAGCCGATCGTGGCGCCGCATGGCGGCTACGATCCGCGCTTTGGCACCAATCCGTTCACGATCGGCGTGCCGGTGGCCGGGCAGCCGCCGCTGGTTC
>DAIOET010000195.1:0-7575 GCA_036746135.1 Cupriavidus sp. | reverse complement strand
GCTCGGCGGGAGATGGCCCATTTCATGATTGGTCTCGTGGTGGGGGTAAGTTCGTGTGCCAGGCCCGTGGGCCTGGCAATGTCTCTATTGGTATCGGGCGGTCGGATTCCGACGATCAGATCTCGACGATCATTTCGATCTCGACGCAGGCGCCCAGCGGGATCTGCGCCACGCCAAAGGCGCTGCGGGCATGCTTGCCTTTCTCGCCGAACACTTCGGCCAGGAATTCGGAGCAGCCGTTGGTCACCAGGTGCTGCTCGGTGAACTCCGGCGTGGAATTCACCAGGCTCATCACCTTGACGATGCGCTTGACGCGGTTCAGGTCGCCGATATGGCCGTGCAGCGTGGCCAGCAGGTCGATGGCGATGCTGCGCGCGGCCTGCTTGCCGGATTCGGTGTCGATGTCCTTGCCGAGCTTGCCGGCCCACGGCTTGCCGTCGCGGCGGGCGATATGGCCCGACAGGAATACGGTGTTGCCAGTGGTCGCGGCCATCACATAGGCGGCTGCGGGGGCGCCGGCGGTGGGCAGTTCCACGCCGAGTTTGGCAAGGGTGTCGTAGACGGACATGCGGTGACTCCTGTCAGTGAATGCGTCCTGGGAGGATGGGGGGCGTTTCTCCAGCCGCGGGGGCGGATGGCGTGGCGGGTGCGGTGTTGCGCACGGCGGCGCGCCGGCCGAGGGCCACTACGGCGATCACCGCCACTGCGAAAGCGACGGTGGCGGCATCGAGAGGCTCGGCCAGAATCACGGCGCCGCCCGCCAGCGTGAGGAACGGCTGCAGCAATTGTATCTGGCCTACGCGGGCCACGCCGCCTTTTGCCAGGCCGGCGTACCAGAACAGAAAGCCGATGAACATCGAAAACACCGAAACATAGGCCATGCCGATCCATGCACGCGGCGATGCGGCGGCAATTTCCGGTGCGTGCCGCAGCACCAGCCACGCCACCACCGGCACCAGCACCGGCAGAGACACCACCAGCGCCCAGCTAATCGTTTCCAGCCCGCCCAGCTCGCGCGACAGCTTGCCACCTTCGGCATAGCCGAGTGCGCCGAGCACCACGGCCAGGAACAGGAACCAGTCGGCATGCTGCAGGCCGCCCGCACCCTGCCACAGTGCAAAGCCCACCACCAGGGCGCTGCCCGCCAGCGCGGAGAGCCAGAATCCGAGCGATGGCCGTTCGTTGCCGAACCATGCGGCGAACACCGCCGTCGCCAGCGGCAGCAGGCCGATCACGATGGCGCCGTGCGCGGCCGGTACCTCGCGCATGGCGAGCGACGAAAAAACCGGGAAGCCGACGACCACGCCAATCGCGGTCACCGCGAGTCTCGGCCATTGGCGTCCGCGCGGGCGTTTCGACGACACCAGGGCGCCGCGCGCGGCCAGCAGTGCAAGCGCCAGCGCGGCGGCGATCACGGCGCGGGCCAGCGCCACGAACGTCGCATCAAGCTCGGCCACGGCCATGCGCGTGAACGGCAGCGTCTGGCTGAAGATCGCCACGCCGATAAAGCCCAGCAGCATGCCGCCGGAGTGAGGATGGGAGTTCTGACTCATGACTTTCAGTGAGGTTGTCCGGCGATGGCGATCCACACGGCCGTCAGCGCGAGCGCCAGCCCCATCGCGCCATTGAACCAGCGCACGCGGCTGCCATGCATCAGCCACTGTCGCAGCGACGCACCCAGTACGCCATAGGCGCCATTGCTGCAGAATCCGAACGACGCGAACAGCACGCTCACCAGCAGCACGCGCTGGCCCAGCGACGGCGCGCCTTCCATATACGAGGCGGCCACGGCCAGCGCCAGCATCCACGCCTTGATGTTCGCGTACTGCATGGCGATCGATTGCCAGACGTTCATCGGCTTGAGCACGTTCTTTTCGGCCAGCGATGTGCTGCGCGCAATGCGCAAGGCCAGCCAGAGCAGGTACAGCACGCCCGCCACGCGGATCAGCGTGGCCAGCATCGGGCTGGCCAGGATCAGCGCACCGATGCCCGTGGCGCAGAGCGCGATGATGCTGGCAAAGCCGACCGACACGCCGATGCAATGGGGCAGGGTGGCGCGCAGGCCGAAATTGGCGCCGGTGACGGCCGCGACAGTCGTGTTCGGTCCGGGCGTGAACGCGCCCACCGCGAGCAGCGTGACCAATGCCAGGAACTGGGCCATCGACAGGCCCGTCAGCCAGGTTTCCATGCCGGTCATGCGAAGTTGACGACCACGCGCCGGTTGGTGCGGCTCTTCTTCTCGATCTTGGTCACGACCATCGCGCCGATCTCGCCCGTATTGGCCACGTGCGTGCCGCCGCACGGCTGGCGGTCGACGCCGGGAATCTCGACGATGCGGATGGTGGAGGTGCCGGCCGGCGGCGCCGCGCCCACGGTGCGTACGAGGTCCGGCTGCGCGGCCAGTTCTTCGGGCGTGATGCGATCGATGCTGACCGGCGTCTTTGCATCGATCAGCGCGTTCAGTTGTTCGGTCAGCACGGTCTTGTCGAGCGTCGATTCGGGCAGGTCGAAGTCGATGCGCGCGGAGTCTGGCGAGATGCCGCAGCCCGTGACCGGCACCGGGATCAGCGAACCAAGCAGATGCAGGCAGGTGTGCAGGCGCATCAGCCGATGGCGCCGCGCCCAGTCGATCTTCACCTCGACGCGGTCGCCGGCCTTCAGCGCGGGCATGTCGGGCGCGGGAACGTGCAGGATGCGCGTGCGATCGTCGGCATAGACCGTATCGGCCAGCGTGATCGCTCGGCCATCGGCCGTGGTCAGCGTGCCGGTGTCTCCGGCCTGCCCGCCGCTGCGCGCGTAGCAGACGGTCTGATCCAGCTCGATGCCCGCATCGCTGACCGCCACTACCGTGGCCTGACAGTGATCGAGGTAAGCGTCGTCGTCGAAACGCTTTTGCGTGGCAGCTGGCATCGGGGGCTCCTTGGGTGTGTCTGGTTTTTGTCGTTCAGCGCAGGGTCTTGATGCCCGCTGGGGTTTCGATCTCGGCCGTCAGCAATGGCGGGCCATCGGTCTGTTCGATTTCGATCAGGTCCGTGGCGCCGATCCATGCCAGGCCCTGCCGCAGCAGTTCGGCATGCGGATGCTGGCCGCGCAGCTTGCGCAGGGCCAGATCCTGGCGTGGCAGGCTGTTGCCGGGATGGTTGGGCACGTCCCACTGGATCAGCGTCGGGAACAGGCCGTCGCCGGCACTGGCCGCATCGCCGTGCCACGCGGGCAGGCTGCCGTCATCGGGCACGGTCAGCCGCCAGTGCAGCGTGCCGCGGTCCATCGGAATGGCGGGGGCGATCTTGTCGGGATATTGCGACTGCCAGCGCGAAAGATCGGCCGGACGCTCGACGCGGGCGGCCCAGTGCGCCAGGAACGGCCCGTCGCGCAGACGCTGCTGCGTCAGGTCGCTGTCCAGCCCGAACCAGCGCGGGCGCTCTGGCGCCGGGGCGTCCGGATCGATGGCGATCACCTCAAGGTACATCCCGCCGAACATGCCCAGCACGCGATTGTGCGTGCCCATGCGCGGGTGGGCGCCGCCGCCCTGCGGGGCAATGCCGAGCAGTTCGGCGACATGCCGGGTACCCGACTCCAGGTCAGGCGCGGCAATCACGAGATGATCGATGGCAAGTTTCATTGTGGGTTGATGGTAGTCAAGGTAGTCGGTACAGTACCGATACAGTTGAGCAAGTCGTCTTCAGTACAGTTGCGGGAGCGCCACATGGAAGGCAGCCAGAAGAACAATCGGGACGGAAATGACGGGGCCGCGGGCGCCACGCCGGGAGGCACGCGGCCGCTGCGGCTGGTGATGCCGCCGGCCGGCCATCCCCAGCTACCCGATCCCATCCCGTCCGCGCAGATGACGCTGGTCGAGCAGCTGACCGAATGGGCGCGGCTACGTATCGACGAGCGCGTCTTCCGGGCCGGCATGCGCATGCCGTCGATCCGCCAGCTGGCCTCGGAAAAAGGCATCTCGCGCTTTACCGTGGTGGAAGCCTATGAACGGCTGGTGGCGTTGGGCTACCTGGAGTCGCGGCGCGGTTCGGGCTTCTATGTGCGAGACCGGCTGCCGCATCCGTCCGTGGTGGCGCCCGTGGCCTCGCCCGCCATCCGCAATGTCGATGTCACCTGGCTGCTGCGCAGCATGTTCCACTCGGCCGAGAGCCACAAGGCGCCGGGCTGGGGATTCCTGCCCAACGAATGGCTCGATGGCGAGTTGCTGTCGGGGGCCATGCGCAGCCTGGGCCGGCAGCCGGGCGGGCATTTCCTGTCCAGCGGCACGCCGCTGGGCTTTCTGCCGCTGCGGCAGCAGTTGCGTACCCGGCTGGAGGAGCTGGAGATTGGCGTCACGCCCGATCAGATCGTGATGACGTCGGGCATTACCCAGGCCTTCGACCTGATCGCGCGGCAGTTCCTGCATCCGGGAGACACCGTGGTGGTAGGCGATCCCGCCTGGTTCGTGATGTTTGCCCGCTTTGCCACGCAGGGTGCCAATGTGATTGGCGTGCCTTATACCGCCGACGGCCCAGATCTGGAGGCGCTGGAGCGTATTGCGCAGGCGCACAAGCCCAAGCTGCTGGTGGTCAATTCGGTGCTGCACAACCCCACGGGCACCTCGCTTTCCGCCGCCCGGGCGTTCCGCCTGCTGCAACTGGCCGAGCAGTACGGCTTCACGATCGTCGAGGACGATATCTATTGCGACCTCTGCCCGCCCGGCCATGCCGCCACGCGGCTGGCCAGCCTGGACCAGCTCAAGCGGGTGATCTACCTTGGCAGTTTTTCGAAGACGCTGGCCGCGAACCTGCGCGTGGGCTTCATTGCCGCCAGCCCGGATCTTGCGGAGAGTCTGACCGACAGCAAGCTGGTGACGGGCATGGCCACGCCGGAGATCAACGAGCGCGTGGTCTACAAGGTGCTGACGGAAGGGCACTACCGCAAGCACACCGAGCGTGTGCGGGTGCGGCTCGACCGCGCCCGTGACGAAACACGCGAGCAGCTGGAGCGGCTGGGCATCCGCATCTTCCCGGGCCAGGTGGCCGGCATGTACCTGTGGGCCGATACGGGCGTGGATACCAACGTCATTGCCACGGCCGGGCACGAGGAAGGCTATCTGTTCGCGCCGGGCAGCCTGTTTTCGCCATCGCAGATGCCATCCACGTGGACGCGCTTCAACGTGGCCAGCAGCAGCGATCCGGGCATGCTGCGCTTTCTGGCCGGTCAGATGGAGCGCCTGTCGGGCCAGCCGGCGGCATCGGCCACCTGAGACGCGCCTCGGGTCTGGATAGGGGCTTGAAATCACGCCCCTCCGACCCTATTTCCAGCCCCAACGATCCTGCTTCGGAACAGACGGAGCAGGGCACCCCAGTTTCACGGATTCGTTTTCAAGAGGAGAACCATGACCGCACCGCACGAGACGATGAGCTTCCAGGCGGAAGTGAAGCAGTTGCTGCACCTGATGATCCACTCGCTGTACAGCAACAAGGAAATTTTCCTGCGCGAGCTGGTATCGAACGCTTCGGACGCCACCGACAAGCTGCGCTTCGAGGCGATTGCGAATCCGGCCCTGCTTGAGAACGATGCCGATCTGGCGATCCGGATCGAAGCCGACCCGGCCGCACGCACGCTGAAGATCACCGACAACGGCATCGGCATGAGCCGTGACGAGGCGATCCGCAATCTGGGCACCATCGCCCGTTCGGGTACCAAGGAATTCTTCCAGCAGTTGTCCGGCGACCAGCAGAAAGACGCCGCGCTGATCGGCCAGTTCGGCGTGGGCTTCTACTCGGCCTTTATCGTCGCCGACAAGGTCACCGTCGAAACGCGCCGTGCGGGCCTGAGCGCCAGCGAAGCGGTGCGTTGGGAAAGCGCCGGCGACGGCGAATTTACGATCGATGCGATCGACCGCACCGAGCGTGGCACCACAATCACGTTGCACCTGCGCGACGGCGAAGACGATTTCCTGTCGTCGTACCGCCTGCAACACATCATCCGCAAGTACTCGGACCATATCTCGCTGCCGATCCGCATGCCCAAGGAAGAGTGGGATGCCGAGGCGCAGCAGCAGAAGGTGACTGGCGAGTGGGAAAGCGTGAACCAGGCCAGCGCGCTCTGGACCCGCAACAAGTCCGATATCACCGACGAGCAATACCAGGCGTTCTACCAGCACATCGCGCACGACCACGAGGCGCCGCTGGCCTGGACGCACAACCGCGTGGAAGGCCGCAGCGAATATACGCAGCTGCTGTACATCCCGGCGCGCGCGCCGTTCGATCTGTGGGACCGCAACCACAAGGCCGGCCTGAAGCTGTACGTGAAGCGCGTGTTCATCATGGACGACGCGGACCAGCTGCTGCCGGCGTACCTGCGCTGGGTCAAGGGCGTGGTGGATTCGGCCGACCTGCCGCTGAATGTTTCGCGTGAGCTGCTGCAGGAAAGCCGCGACGTGAAGGCCATCCGCGAGGGCTGCACCAAGCGCGTGCTGTCGATGCTGGAGACGCTGGCGGACAGCGAGGACGAAGCCGAGCGCGCCAAGTACAAGACCTTCTGGGAACAGTTCGGTCAGGTGCTCAAGGAAGGCATGGGCGAGGACCACGCCAATGCCGAGCGCATCGCCAAGCTGCTGCGCTTTGCGACCACGCACGGCGACACGGCCGAACAGTCGGTGTCGCTGGCGGATTATGCAAGCCGCATGAAGGAAGGGCAGGACAAGGTGTACTACGTCACGGCTGATACGTGGACCGCCGCGAAGTCGAGCCCGCATCTGGAAGTGTTCCGCAAGAAGGGTATCGAAGTGGTGCTGCTGACGGAGCGCGTCGACGAATGGATGCTGTCGTACCTGCGCGAATTCGACGGCAAAGAACTGGTATCCGTCGCGCGCGGCGATCTGGACCTCGGTGCGCTGGCTGATGAAGCCGAGAAGGCCGAGCAGGAGAAGGCCGCGACCGAATGGAAGGACGTGGTGGAACGCGCCAAGACCGTGCTCGAAGGCAAGGCCAAGGACGTGCGCGTGACGCTGCGCCTGACCGATTCGGCATCGTGCCTGGTGTCCGACGACGGCGACATGAGCGGGTATCTGCAACGCTTGCTGAAGCAGGCCGGCCAGAAGGCGCCCGACGCGCAACCGATTCTGGAACTGAACCCCGAGCACGCGCTGGTGAAGAAGCTGCGCGACCTGCCCGAGGGCGACGGTTTCAGCGACCGCGTGCGCGTGCTGTTCGATCAGGCCCTGCTGGCCGAAGGCGGCATGCTCGACGATGCGGCTGCGTATGTGCAGCGAGTGAACCGGCTGCTGGCCTGATCCTCGCTGTCGCGGTTTGATGCGTCTGCCCTCTCCCCCGGCCCCTCTCCCGCAGGCGGGAGAGGGGAGCAACCCGCAGACATCAGCGATACCCGTGGTTTTCTCCCCTCTCCCGCGAGCGGGAGAGGGGCGGGGGAGAGGGCAATCCGTTCCATGTCTCACCACGCCAATCCGATGACCACCAAACGTTGTTTCCCTCCGGTCGTCGACGAGCACACCCGCGTGCTCGTGCTCGGCAGCCTGCCGGGCGAAGTTTCCCTCGCACAATCGCAGTATTACGCGCACAAGCAGAA
>DAIOET010000194.1:0-7578 GCA_036746135.1 Cupriavidus sp. | reverse complement strand
ACACCATCAGGAAGGTGACGATGGTGGTGCCCGTGTTGATCACGAGCTGCCAGGTCTCGGAAAAGCCGAAGAGGGGTCCCGTGACCGCCCAGGCCACAACCACGAGTACCGCCAGCGCAAACGCCACGGGCGAGCCAGCCTGACGGGTGGCCGCGCCGGCGAACCGGTCGAACAAATGGATCAGACGGTGCGTGGGCTGGCGCATGAATCGCTCCCTGGGAGAAGCAGGACTGTCTACATTGTAGAGAGCGCCCTCATGCAGTTTCAGTCGGTGCCGTCCTACAAGGACGTCATCCGGCACCGTGACATGTCGTATTTACAAGCAACGACCCGGAGCCGTGGGCGCCCGGTGGGCATGACGATTACGTCTCACCGGCATTCCGGGCGCGGCAGCAAGCCGCGCTTTATCACTTACCAGAAGAGGACCGCCATGACGCAAACGGAAAGCGAAGCCCCCCGCCGCACCAGCCCCGACGATGAAGACGAACTGCTGCGCGAGCGCGTGGGCACCTGCATCGCGGAATTCTGCGGCGGCGACATGCCCGACGGCGTGGCGGTGCACGTGGTTGAGCGGCGCGTGACGATCACGGGCCAGGTAGAGGACGCCGATATCGCGCAGCGGATCGAAAAAGCCGCGTCGACACCGCCCGGCATCCTCGGCGTGTCGAACCAGCTCACCACGCGCGTGCCCGCACCGCGGTAGCCGATAGGGCCAGCCGGCGCAGGAATCAATCACAAGGCGTGACGCAAAAGGAAGAAAACGCCCGCTGCCTTCCTCCCCACATGCAGGCACGGAAGGCAGCGGGCTGCGGGTGTCACGCCCACGGATCGTAGCGGTCCTTTTCCCAGTACGGCGAAATGCCGTAGTACTCGTGAATGCTCGTGGCCCATTGCGAATTCGCCATCGTGGGCCACTGCTCCTTGTCAAAGCCCGGCGCGGCCTTGATGCGTTCCTTTTCCACGCCCAGCACAAAGCATTTTCGGCGCGTATCGAGCGTCAGGGCCGACCACGGCAGCGCGTGGAGCTTTTCGCCAATGCCCAGGAAACCGCCCATCGCCAATACGGCGTACGCGATCCGGCCGCCCAGAACGTCGAGCATGATGTGGTCGATGGTGCCGATCTCCTCGCCGGACGGATCCACGACCTTGTTCCCCTCCAACGTGTCAGACGCCATGACGAACGGGCCGCAGCCGGGTCCGTTCTGCTCCACATCGCCAATGATTGATGCGCCGCGCGCCGGCGTGCCGGAAGGCGGTACTTGCGGGTCCAAGGGCTTCATGAACAGATCCTCCTGCTTGGAAAATTCAGCAACTCAACTTTAGCGGCTCGCCGGCTCCGGCGCTGCCAGCGGATCGAAGTCATTCCGGCGCCCATCCTTTATCGAATCGTCCTGCGATGATCGTAGACATCCTGAGGCTCCGTTCAAGGCATGTTGCGGCGCAATGGTGTCGGAGCGCGCACATGGCGCCGCCGGAACGCGCGTCAATCAGCGTTTTTTCCCTTCGCGGTCGCTGACGCCGCTGCGGTGTGCCGCCGCCTTCTCACCGGCGGGCTGATGCTCGCTGCCCTTCTTCAGGGTCCAGTCCACATCGTCGCGTCGCGTGGTGGTCCGCCGCTCGGCATGCTCGGCGGCGCCCGGCGAGATTGGATCGCTGGCCGGGAAGGTCATGTCGAGCGACTCATCCACGGCGTCCTGATACGTCTTGGTGGGCTTGTCGGACTTGCCTTTGCTCGCCTTGTCCGTCGCATGGCTGGACGGCTTGGCCGAAGGCTTGTGAGATCCCTTCGAAGCATGAGCGTGTGACATGGCATCTCTCCTGTTCGGTATCGCGTTCGGGTCCCCTGTCAGCGGGGCTCCGCTTCAATCCGATGCAAGCGGCGGGCCAGCGCCAGCGTGCGCGGCACGGCGCCCAGGGCGGGACAAACCGGAGGAAGCCGCACGGTATGACGCTGCAGATTGTGCGTGATGCGGTAAAAAATGCTCAGACCGGTTGTGACGATGCACTCAGGCGCGGAAAGCGCACGGCGATGCAGACCGTGACGGTATCGCTATCGCAATCCTGGTTCTCGGCGGTCAGCGCCGCGCCCTGCAGTTCCACCATCCGCCGCGTCAGCAGCAGGGCAGTACTCTGGCGGGCGGAATGGCCGCCCCCGACTGGCGAGCGACGGCCGAAGAAGTCGCTCAAGGCGGTCAGCCGCATGGCGCCACGCGAGCGATCGACGGGCGGGCTTTCGGTGATGCGAAACTTGACGAAGTCCCGCTCGGCGGTCAGATGCACGCGCACGAAGCCGCCTTCGGGGGCACGCCATATGCAATGGACCAGCAGATGCCGCAGCAGCGGCCCGATGCGCAGGGAATCGCCCGGCACGGCAAACCCTTCGCCGTCTTCGTTATGGCATTCCAGCGGCGCCAGGATGACGCCACGCGCCTCGGCGGCGGGCCGCTTGTCTTCGATGGCCACGCCGGCCAGCTCGCTCAAATCGGTTTGCTCCCAAGCCGACACGCGCTCATCCGCCAGCAGGCGCACGCCCTCTTCCATCTCTTCGATCAGTGCCAGCTGCTGCCGCATGCCCGAACGCATGCCGGCCAATGCGCGCTGCGCGGGCGCGGCCAGCGAATCGATGGAGCGATCGAGCACGTAGCTCCAGCTCTGGATGGCATTGAGCGACGACCGCAGGTCATGGGCCGCCTGTTCGATCAGCGTAGTGACTTCGCCGATACTGCGGACGGCGAGCTGCAACTCATCAGCGTCACCCGCGGGCGGCACGGCGTTGGGGGGAATGCGTGGCGCATCAGTCATGATCAACCATCGGATCGGCTATCAAATCAGGAACCATCATTGGTTCCACGCAAGAACCGTGCACTGTGCGGCATACCCTGCCGCCACGCCACGGCACTTACGCCCGCAGGCACTGCCTCGCGAACCCTCACGAGGCAGCAGGCGGGCTGGCGTCGCTACCGCGCGACGCCCGCAGCCATTCCGGCAGTTCGCCTTTGGCGGCGTAGTCCTCCAGCCGGTTGTACAAAGTCTTCAAACTGATACCCAGAATTTCCGCCGCGTGCTTCTTCACGCCCGCGCACTGCTCCAGCGTGGCGAAAATCAGCTGACGGTCCGCCTCGGCCAGCGACATGCCCACCGGCACCGATACCACGGCCGTGCCAGCGCTGGGCGCCGCGGCCACCTGCAGCGGGATCTGAACTTCGGTGATCACATCCTGGTCGGCCATGATGTAGGCGCGCTGCACAAAGTTGCGCAGCTCCCGCACGTTGCCCGGCCATGAATGCATGCGCAGGCTTTCCAGCACCGCCGACGAAAACCGGCGTTGCATGCCCTGCTCGGCGTTAAGCTGTTCCAGCATCGTGTTGGCAATCTGCACCACGTCCTCACCGCGCGCGCGCAGCGGCGGCAGCTCGATCGGGAACACGTTGAGCCGGTGGTACAGGTCCGCGCGCAGCTTGCCCTCTGCCACGGCTTCTTCGGGATTCCGGTTCGTGGCGGCCAGCACCCGCACATCCGCATGCGTTTCCCGGTTGGTACCCACGCGCATGAACGCGCCCGTTTCCAGCACGCGCAGCAGCTTTACCTGCAGCTCCAGCGGCATCTCGGTAATTTCATCGAGGAACAGCGTGCCGCCATCCGCGCGTTCGAAATAACCCTTGTGCTGACGATCGGCGCCCGTGAAGCTGCCCCGCTCATGGCCGAACATCTCGGTCTCGATCAGCGTGGGCGAGATGGCGCCGCAGTTGACGGCCAGAAAGGGCTGGCGCCGACGCGCCGACAACTCGTGCACGGTCTGCGCGGCCAGCTCCTTGCCGGTGCCGCTTTCGCCGATCAGCATCACGGTGGCCTCCGTCGGACCCACCTTGCTGAGCTGGTCGTAGACAATCTGCATGGCCTCCGAGCTGCCCAGCAGGCGGCCGAAACGTCCGTAGCGGCGCAGCTCGCCCCGCAGCGAATGCACTTCGGCGCGCAGCTCACTGGTGGTGGCGATCCGCTTGAGTACGGTCTGCAGCCGCGTGACATTGATCGGCTTGACCAGATAGTCGGTGGCCCCCAGGCGCAATGCCTCCACGGCGGATTCCACGCTGGCATAGCCGGTGGTCAGGATGACTTCGACGCCGGCGGAGCCGACTTCGTCGAACAGCTCCATGCCGTTACCGTCGGGCAGGCGCAGGTCGGCCAGGATGGCATCGGGCATGCGCCAGCCGATCTGGAGCCGGGCTTCGCGCAGCGTGCCGGCGTTGGCGGAGGTGAAGCCTTCGATCGCGACGATTTCGGCCAGCGCCGCGCAGGCGTTCTCGTCGTCGTCAACGATCAGGATATGTGGCATAGGAGAATCTGATGGCGTCGTAAGACCGGCGTCTGTTTGTCATGGCCCGCGGGCGTGGCTGGTTGGTCACGGCGTGCATGGACGGCACACGCCTGAGAATAGCCTGAAGTGTAGTGACAGAGCCTTGCCCGTTATGCCGGTGTCCGTCTGACACGCCTGTGGGACCTTGCCGCGACAGCGTTTCAGGCGGTAGCCACCCGGCGCACGAACAGATAGCATGATAGGCATCTTCCACCAATGCGACGTGCCTGCATACCCCGGCCACCCCAACTCGCAACAGGCCGGATCGGCGGGCTCCATCCACCCCGTGTCAACCACTGCCACGCTCCCCTCCGGCCGCCCCGCGCCGCCGCCTCGCGCTCCGGGCCGCCGCGCCGCACCGGCGCAGGTTTCGCTGCTCTGGGAAAGTACCTCGCCAGCCATGCAACGGTTGATCGGCCAGCTCAATCGCGTGGCCGCCACCGATGTCACCATGCTGGCCGTCGGTGAAAGCGGCAGCGGCAAGGAAGTTGTGGCCCGCGCGGTGCATGAGCGCAGCAGCCGCAGGACCGGGCCGTTCGTGGCCGTGAACTGCGGCGCCATTGCGCCCACGCTGATCGAATCCGAACTGTTTGGCCACGAAAAAGGCGGCTTCACCGGGGCGCTGGAACAGAAGGCCGGCTACTTCGAGCAGGCCCAGGGCGGCACGCTGTTCCTGGACGAAGTCACCGAGATGCCGCCGGAGATGCAGATCAAGCTGCTGCGCGTGCTGGAAAGCCGCTCGTTCCATCGCGTGGGGGGCGATGCACCGCTGGTCAGCGACGTGAGAATCCTGGCCGCCACCAACCGCGATCCGATGGACGCGGTGCGCGACGGCCAGCTCCGCGAAGACCTGCTGTACCGCCTGGCGGTGTTCCCGCTGCATATTCCGCCGCTACGCGAACGCACCGAGGATATCGTTCCGCTGGCCCGGCACTTCCTCGACGAATTCAACACGATGGAGCAGACGGAAAAGACGTTCTCTCCCGGCTCGCTCGAACGGCTGGTGCGCTACGACTGGCCCGGCAACGTGCGTGAGCTGAAGAATTCGATCTACCGTGCCTACATCCTGGCCGACCGTCAGGTGGAGATCAGCAACCCCGGACTCTCCAGCCAGCCGCAGCGCCCCACCACGGTCGATGGCATCGTCAGCGTCCGGGTGGGCACCACGCTCGCCGACACGCAGCGCGAGATCATCCTCGCCACGCTGGCCAAGTTCGATGGCGATAAGCGGCAGGCCGCCAAGGCGCTGGGCATCAGCCTGAAGACGCTCTACAACCGCCTCGACGTCTACCGCGCCGGCTGACCTGGCGAACACCCCCGCTGTCTCGGCCGCGCCACCAAACCGAGTCTTCTTTCCGTCGCCGCCACCCATTCGGGTGACCCCGAAGCGCACCTGCCGGGCAGGTGACTTTCCTACGCCGCGGCCCCGGCGACCGTGCATTTTTTACACCCCTGACCGCGCAGAAGCATGGCCGGCCTCCGCGTTTCCCGTTGCTGCACCGCAATTTCCCGCTCACGTGCACCTTCCGCCGACGGCTGGCATGCGGTCTGCATGTCCTGACGGAATTGACATGACGCGCGCCCAGCCTGCCCAAGGGCGCCCCACGGCCAGAGGACGTGTGACGTGCGCATTTGCCAACTCAACCTGACGGAATCGCGGGCGCTGGACAACGACGCGCTGCTGCGTGCCGCGAAGCTTGGATTCGACCATGTTCTCCTTGCGGGCTGGTCGGCCCCTCACCCCCGCCCCGACGCGCTGCGTGCGGCGTTTGAAGCCTGCCGGCATCACGGGCTGGCGCCACTGCTGGACCTGGCGCTTGATCGCTTTCCCAGGGACGCCGCTGCCATGCACGACGGCTGGGTCGATCACGCGCGGCCTGCGGGCAGCCCCGACGCCACCGACAACCATCTGCCCGGCGTGCGCCTGCGCTGGTTCGACGATGCCACGGCGGGCCAGTTGCTGGCCTGGTGGAGCGCGCAACTCGGCGAGGCGGTGGATGCCGGCGCGGCCGGCTTCTGCTGCCGTGCGCCGACGCGCGTGGCCGGGCGGCACTGGGCCGAACTGATCGAGACCTTGCGCAGGAACGGTCACTCCGGCGGCCCGTTATTCCTGGCATGGACGCCGGGAACCACGCCGCAGCAGATCGATGATCTGGCCGTGGCACCGTTCGATGGCGCGTTCTCGTCATTGCCCTGGTGGGATTACCGCAGCGCCTGGCTGACCGAGGAAATCGCGCGCCTGCGGCGCTTTGGCCGCGTGCTGGCCGCGCCGGCGCTGGCGCCCGATGGGGTCGACGTATTGGCCGCGCGCCGCGCGCTATGGACCGCCGCCGCCATCGGCGATGGCTGGATGGTGCCAGCCGGTTATGAAACCGGCGCCGCCGTCCATCCCCTTTCGCTCGATACGGCACCCGCCGCCCAGGCCGATGGCCACCCGGACGACATCGTCGACGCGCCCTACGATCTGACTCACGAAGTCATGCAGGCCAATGCCTGGCTGGCCGCGCGCGAAGACGAGCCCGCGGTCGCGGTACGTCAGGTCAGCGGCCCGGACGCACCGCTGACGGTGCTGGCGCGCGTACCCGGTCATCTGGCCAACGGCGCGGCCGGCCAACCCGCGCTCACCGTGGTGCTGAACCCCTGCGCCGTGCAACCGGCGTCCTTTGGCGTGGACCGCGTGCTCAGCGGCCTGCCGCAAGCCTCCTCGACGCTTGCGCCCGTCGAAGGCGGCCCCGGCGGCTCGCTCGACGATGGCCTGGCGCTGAATCCATGCAGCAGCATCACCTTGCCGCCGGCCGACATCCGGCTATTCGAGGCAATACCGGCACCGGCCGCTCCCGTCGCAAAGTCCAGACGCGGGGACGCCACGGCAAAGGCCGCCGACCGCGCGTTGGCCGCGGCAATGGAAGCGCCGCGCGTGGCCATCGAAAACCTCTCACCGTCCACCGACAACGGCCGCTTTGCCGTCCGCCGCACGGTGGGCGAGCGCGTGGAAGTCTGCGCGGACATCTGGATGGATGGGCACGACAAGCTGGCGGCGGTTGTGCTGTGGCGCGGGCCCGGAGAGCAGGACTGGCATGCCTCGCCGATGGTCCACATCGTCAACGACCGATGGCGCGGCAGCTTTCCGATGGTGGCGTTGGGCCGCCACGAATTCACCGTCGAGGCGTGGCGCGACACCTTTGCGAGCTGGCTCGATGAAATCGGCAAGAAGCGCAAGGCGG
>DAIOET010000193.1:0-7579 GCA_036746135.1 Cupriavidus sp. | reverse complement strand
CGCAAAGATTCCCGGTTTCCGTAAAAGGTGTGATTCTTGTCGGAGCGCAGGTCATCCTGCTGAAAAACGAGCGGGATGAATGGGAACTGCCTGGCGGGAAACTGGAGCCCGGAGAAGATATTCTGGAATGCCTTGCCCGTGAAATAGATGAGGAACTGAGTATCCCTGTCCGCGTCGGTTGTCTTCTGGATGCGTGGGTCTACCCACTTCACTCTGTCGAGGTGGTGATATTGACTTACGACTGCCACATCAGCGCGGCCGTTTCTCCGAAGATCAGCCATGAGCATAAGGAGTTGGGACTCTTCCGAATTCACCAACTGGACGAGATTCCCATCCCCGACGGCTACAAGAAAGCGATACGCGACGCTTTTCGCAAGAAGCAATCAGACGCCACTCCACTGGCGACGTTTTTGCCTGGAGATGAGCAGCAGTGAGAATGACCTATCGTCCTGCGAACGAGTCCGCGGCGCTAAGGTAGCTATTTTCCTTTGTTTTTCCTTCGCACAGTCCACCGGGAAGCGTGGATCCTACGATTGCGAGGCCTAACGATCAATAGCGCATGGTTTCTCGGCGCCGTCATGCCGTATCACTGCTGCCGCCGATCACTATGTCTTTTTTGGTCTTAATCTAGACGTCGGCGGTCTGGATCAACATCCTTGCATTGATCCCGTGCCACTAAGACCTAAATCAGCAGGATCGGTTTAGGGCGTTGCCTCAAAGTGCCATGCAGTTGCCAAGTCTTCACTCGCAGGGGCGGGTGGGCCAATTTGCGCCAGTTTTAGGGTTCAGTCCTGTAGGCGC
The DNA here is from genome assembly GCA_036746135.1 of Cupriavidus sp. Taxonomy (GTDB): domain Bacteria; phylum Pseudomonadota; class Gammaproteobacteria; order Burkholderiales; family Burkholderiaceae; genus Cupriavidus. Next base: position 6,778 of record DAIOET010000193.1, on the reverse strand, counting down.
GAGGTGGCAACGAATTCGTCTAGCGAGGACGTGTCATGGCGATTCGAAGCTTCACACACCGTTATCCCACGGCGGCATATCTCTACCTGTTGCAGCAGGACAGCGCTGGGCTGGCCTGGGAGTACCTGCGCCGCCATCCCGACTATCAGCAGGACTGGTTGCACTCACGCGATAGTGCCGAAGCGGCACGGCGCTGGGGCCTGCGCTTGCTGGAGGATCCGGCATTGGATGCGCGCGATGCGCACCCTATCTGGTTTCCAGACCCCGATGCGGTGATGCAGTTATACGCAGACGCCGACCCGCCGGCTGACGCGCCCACGTTCAGTATCTGGAGCATCCCGGGTGACAAGCAGTTGGTTCACGACGGCAAACGTCTGGTGCTGGTCGCTCGCTGGCCCGACCACTGTGTGAGGATGGCGCTCGCTCCGGAACTAGACGACGGCATGGCGTATTGCCATGCCGTTCGTGCTTCTGCCATGTCTGACATGCGCTACCGAGTGGCCGCTGCCGAACACCGGAAGTTGACGGTGGCTCGTGCAGCGGATTCATTCGCGGCAGCCCGTCCACGACCCACGCCCACCGCATTGCTAGACCTGCATACCTTGCAGGCACTCGATGCAATCCTTGCGGGGGCCTCGATGCGCCAAGTCGCCGAAGGGCTGTTCGGCGTCGATGTGGTCACCGCCGGCTGGCATGCCGACAGCGGCCTGCGTTCGCGCTTGCGTCGCCTCGTGCGCCGGGGGCAAAAGCTGATGCGTGGCGGTTATCGTCGCCTGGTGGCTTAAGGTCGGCCCAGTTTCCGCCGCGACACGGCGACCCTCTGCGACTTGCGTCGCTTTCCTGAGACTCTCTCTGTCCGCACGCACGCTGCGGTGGGACCACCCCGACCGATGGAGATTTACCCAATGCGATCCCATTCCTTGCGGCCTGATGCCGCGCCCCACATGCTGCAGGCTGCCGACAAGGCCCAGCCGCAACGCTATCTGACCAACGACGAGGCCGCTGAACACCTGCGGTTGTCACCGCGTACGCTCGAGAAGCAGCGAGTCATCGGTGGGGGACCACGGTTTCGCAAGTTTGGCCGGCGGGTCATGTACGCGGTCGCCGATCTCGACGCGTGGGCAGACCAGCGCAGTTTCGAGGCCACCTCCGACCCGGAATATGCCGAGCATCACGCGGCCGACAGTCGTGCGCGTTGATCCGGGGCACATCGCGAGCCTTCTTCATGTCCGAGTCATTGCAGGAACGGACGCAGCTCGAGCTTTTTCGTGCACTACCGGGCGACATGGCGCCGCGCGACGTTCAGGACCTGATGGCGAACCCGTTTTTCTCGCTGGCGAAGTCAAGACGTACTGCACCCATCGACTATCGCGGCGGCGCGGTCACCATCCGTGTGGAAGGGACGCAGGAGCACGGCATCGCCACGATCTGGGACGCCGATATCCTGATCTGGGCGGCCAGCCAGATTATCGAAGCGCGCGACGCGGGCCTGCGTGCATCGCGCCTGATGCACGCCACGCCCTACGAGATCCTGCGCTTCCTTGGACGCGGGGTGTCCTCACGCGACTATCAGCGCCTGAAGGCGGCGCTCGATCGACTGCAGTCCACAACGGTGGCCACGTCCATCCGCGAAATGTCTGGTCGCCGATTGCATCGATTCTCGTGGATCAACGAGTGGAAGGAGCTGGCGGACGCCCGTGGCATACCACGGGGCGTCGAGATGATCCTGCCCGACTGGTTCTATACGGGCGTGCTCGATGCCTCGCTGGTGCTCACCATCGATCCGGCTTACTTCCGGCTCACCGGTGGCATCGAACGCTGGCTCTATCGCTTGGTACGCAAGCATGCGGGCAGGCAGCGGGAAGGCTGGCAATTCGACTTCCGACATCTGCACCGCAAGTCGGGCAGTACCGCGAAGTACCGGGACTTTGCGCTGGACCTGCGCGCGGTAGCCGCGCGCCAGCCGTTGCCCGGCTACGTGCTGGACATCGAACGCCTGCCGGAGTCCCGCGTGGAGCGCCTGAGCTTTCGTCCCGTGCCTTCCACGGCACGGGGATAAGTGTGGGAAAACCGGTGGACAGACTCGTGCTATCAGGCGCGTTCGGACTCGTGCTATCAGGAGCGCTTGCCTCGTGCTATCAGGAGCGCAAACGGGCCGGAAAGCCAGTCACGGCGCGGGTCTTGGTGCCCGTTAACTTAACTAACTTCATTCTCTAACTAGTAAAAGGTGCGCGCCGCTTCGGTGGACGAGTGCAAGACGGCACGGTTTGTCCTGGCTGCAGGAGAACACTCAATGATTCCGCAACCCCCCACGGCTGTGGCAATGCCACCGCCATTTTTTCCGTCATCTCCCCGGCCATTCCTCTCGGCCGTCGCCAGCCTGCCCGGCGACACCGACATGGCCTCGATGACCCGCGTTTCGCTCGCGCATATCGACCGGCGTATTCGCCTCTATCTACGCTTCGGTGAGCCATCGCGCATCGTGCCGCTTGACCGTTGGTTGCGTGTTGCGCTGTTCGTGCCCGGCGCGGTGTTCTGCCGCATCCGTTGGCAGGCGAAGTCCTCTGGCAAGGTGCACTGGGAGTTGATGGTGATGCAGGCTTGCACCTCGCGGGTCGAGGGGCAACGCATCGCTGGCGTGCAGCCTGGCGCTGAGTTACTGCTGCATGTGCATGGCGAGCCCTCTGTGCGCGCTGTGCTGGCGCAGGTCGATGTCGTCGAGACGCAAGGCATCGCACCGGCCACCGTTTCGCCGATGTACTGGTGCACGCTTGGTAGCCGGTTGGCGGCCCGGCAACCGCTGCCTGCCTATACCGCGGCCCGGCACGCCGCCTGGTTGGCAGGCAGGCCGCTAGTGTGACGCCCGTGTCCGCTGCCAGGGGGGCGCGGCAAGACTCTCACAAGCGGTGGCGCACGCGCATTGCGCTGGCAGGCCTGTCGGCTGGCGCACTCGTTGCACTGGCCTGGACCAGTTTCCTGCCACCGCTCCCGCGCCTGACCTACAACCCAACCGCCAGCGTGGCGGTTGGCTGGTACCGGGTCGACCCCCTCCAGCGTGGCGCCAACGGGCTGCTACGTCCCGTGGTCGTGGACGACATTGTGCTGGTTCCGCTACCGACGGAGATGGCCGCGCTCGCTGCCCACCGTGGCTACTTGCCAATGCACGTGCCGCTGCTCAAGCGGGTGGGCGCGGTTGCGCCGCAGACGGTGTGTATTGTCGGCGGCGTCGTGCGTATCGATGGCGTGCCGGCCGCCGCCGCCATGTCTGCAGACCGGTTGGGTCGACCGCTGTCCTCCTGGCGGTCGTGCCGCCGTCTCGAAACGGGGGAGTTGTTCCTGCTAAGCCTGACCGACCCGGCATCGTTTGATAGTCGCTATTTCGGCCCGGTGCGCGTCTCCGACTTGCTCGGCGTCGCGCATCCCGTCTGGCTGGACACGCCATCATGATGGTTATCGTTTCGCTGCACCGGATCACGTCGTCACGGCGCGCGCCTTCACACTGCACGCTGGGCAGCGATTGGCAAGGCAATATGTCCTGGAGGCATCCTGCAGCGAACGCGCCAGGGGATAGGCCAAGGGATTTGTTCGCAGGCGGGGCGGTGGGGCGCGGCGCAGCATCGCAAGGCCGCCCCTTGTCCGGTCGCACTGTGCAGGGAAAATGAGAGGCAAAGGAGAGGGAAAAAACAGAGGGCAAGATAAAAGGTCGCGGCACGCTGGGGGGCGTCACGCCAGTCTGCACGGGGGAGGGCGCGGCACGGCCCTAGCAGCGGCGGCGTGCCGCGAAGCCGCCCAATGCCTCGCCGGTCGCGGTGAGGCCGCGTGCTGCGCGCGCCTGAATACTCCTGAATGCGCCGCACTTGGTTTAGGGCTACCATGACACATCGTAATGATACGGAGCAGGACGAACGGTTTCGCATCCGGCCAGGCGCGCCAAAGCAGCAAGGCGACAAGTTCCTCACCAAGGTGTTGCGCCAGAGCGGAAAATCTGGCGGCTGGGTGGGCGCGGTCGCTGGAAAAGCCGAACGAGGCCCGGGTGCCCGGCTCGGGCGCGGACATGTTGCGGCGCGCTTTGCCGGGCGTTCCCTGCCGCCCAATGCGCGGCGCGTTGCCATCAAGATCCGGTTGGTGAACCTGACATGTGTGGGGGCACGTTCGACCGCAGTGCACTTGCGCTATCTCGAGCGGGAAGGCGTTGATCGCCGGGGCGGCGTAGGGCAGGCCTATGGGCCGGAAACAGACGCGGTCGATCTTGATGCGTTTCGAACACGCTGCCAGGGCGATCGGCACCAGTTCCGCATGATCGTCGCCCCAGAGGATGCGGAGCAACTGGACGACCTTCGTACCTATGCCCGGCATTTTCTGCGCAGAATGGAAGCCGACCTGGGCAGCCGGCTGGAATGGGTGGCGGTAGATCACTGGAACACGGATAACCCGCACACACACATTGTCCTGCGCGGCAAGGACGATACGGGCAAGGACCTCATTATTGCCAGAGACTACATCGCCGAAGGAATGCGCTACCGTGCATCGGCGCTGGCCACCGAATGGCTGGGGCCACGGACCGCGCTAGACATCCAGCGCGCCATGCGACGCGAAATCGATCAGGAGCGCTGGACGCAGCTGGATCGGACCTTGCAGGGTCTGGCCGCCGGTGGCCTGGTGCAGTTGAACGATCTGTCGGACCCGCGGCTGCAGCACCAGCGGCAAATGCTGGTCGGTCGTCTGGAGCGTCTGACGCGCATGGGCCTCGCAACCGAGCAGCGTCCCGGCGTGTGGGCTCTCCTTGTCGGGGCTGAGCCGACGTTGCGGGCCATGGGCGAACGCGGCGATATCGTGCGCATCATGCAGCGCGCCATGTCTGGCCAACCGCGAGAGTACGCGATATTCCCGGCGGGCAGGGAGGGGTATGAGATCGTCGGCCGCGTTGTGGGCAAAGGGCTGGCTAACGAGCTCTACGACCAGGGCTATCTGCTTGTGGATGGTATCGATGGCAGGGCACACTATGTGGCCCTGCCGTCAACCGGCATGCTGGAGCAGTACCCGATGGGTGCGGTGGTGGAGGCCAAAGGCACGGCCGGCCAGCGCGCAGTCGACCGCCAGATCGTCACGCTGGCCGTGGATGGGGTGTACCGCACGGGTCAACATATTGCCATCGCGCTGGCTCACGACCTGTCTGATCGTGAAGCGACAGGCATCGCGGCGGGCCATGTCCGCAGGCTCGAAGCCTTGCGACGTGATGGTCTTGTGGAGCGCCTGGCGGAGGGCGTCTGGCGGGTCCCGGCAGATCTGGCGGAGCGAGGCAGTGAGCGTGACACATGGCGCCCGGATAATGCCGCGGCCGTGGCACTGCGATCGCACTTGCCGATTGAACGGCAAATAGACGCGATCGGTGCAACATGGCTGGATCAGCAACTGATTGGTGGAGGACGGGGATTGGCCGACTTGGGTTTCGGGGCTGAGGCCCAATCCGCCCTGCGCCAGCGCGCCGATGTTCTGGTCGATCAGGGTCTGGCGACACGACACGGGAATCGTATCGTGCTCGCCCGCAATCTGTTGGATACCCTGTGCGAGCGTGAGCTGGCGAAAGCCGGGCAGGAGACGGCGGCACAAACCGGCTTGGCGCATCGGCCCGTTGAAGCCGGCCAGCGCGTCGCTGGCGTATACGCGCGCAATATTACGCTATCAAGCGGGCGCTACGCGATGCTGGTCGACGGCGCGGAATTCTGCCTGGTGCCGTGGAAGCCGGTGATTGAACCGCACATCGGACGCGCCATCGCCGCAAGGGTGAGCGGAACGGGCGTCTCATGGGAGATCGGGCGAGAGGTGAGCCGCTAGCGCCTGGGCCGTGGGTGTTGTCATGAGCCCGCGCTAGAGGGCCCCAGGTTGCAGTCATGCAATGGGCTGCGACGAGTCCACGGAGACCGCGGAGTCGGTCGCGCCGGCCAAATGACGGCCAGTCATTGAGCGCCGAAGCCACGTCAGTGGCATCCCGCACCGTTGCATGTGCGGCAACCGTGGGCAGTGTTTCCCGACTTTGATCCGATACATGCTCCGGAAGGAAACTGATCCAATGACAGGCAAGTTCTTGCCATCGAAGACAAAGGCCGTGCCTTCCGGGATGATCGACAGTAAAGAGAGAATGAGTTGCACACTGGAGGCCTTGCTCACCTCCAGTGGCAGAAAGTCGATCACCTTGCCGTGAGCGTGGACCCGTCAAGATCCATCAGGTGAGTTTCGTCATACTTTCACTCCTGTTGAAAAGCGTGTCCCATGCAGGAACTCTTTACGCAGCGACGCATTGCTCGCCAGGCGGTAGGGATTGCGCCGGTGGCGGGCCCGTTCACTGGTTCGGTCACGGTCAAAGCGCTCACTGCGGTGTCGTTAAGCGCCAAGTTCACCACCGGCAAAGAGCCACAATCTCTAGTCTAACGTTCGCCGCGAAGTCTCTGAACCATTGTGTGGATTGAGGGTGGTCTGAGCGTCGCTGCAGGCCACCCGCCAACCGCGATTGTTTAGAACTCCTGCTGGGTCGGTCGCAGAACGATCTCGTTGATATCCACGTCCGCCGGCTGCTCGATGGCGTAAGTGATCGCACGGGCGACGGCTTCGGCAGGAATGGCCATCTTGTAGAAGTCCTTCACAAACGCGGCGCTTTCCTCGTGACTGCTGCCGTGCTTCAGCTCCGAATCAACCGCACCGGGTTCGATCGTTGTGGTGCGGATTGCACCGCCGACTTCGTGGCGCAAGCCTTCGGAGATGGCTCGCACCGCAAACTTGG
>DAIOET010000192.1:0-7622 GCA_036746135.1 Cupriavidus sp. | reverse complement strand
TGCCGATGAAGGCGTTCCGCAGCCAGGTGCAGATGGTGTTCCAGGACAGCTATTCGTCGCTGAATCCGCGGCTGACGATCGAGGAATCGATTGCATTTACACCGCGCGTGCATGGCGTGCCGCCGAAGGAAGCCACCGAACGCGCGCGCTATCTGCTCGACCGTGTGGGACTGGAACCCAGGCGATTTGCCGGGCGCTACCCGCATGAGCTGTCGGGCGGGCAACGCCAGCGCGTCAACATCGCCCGCGCCTTGGCACCGCGGCCACGGCTCGTGATTCTGGACGAAGCGGTTTCCGCGCTCGACAAATCGGTGGAGGCGCAGGTGCTGAACCTGTTGCTCGATCTCAAGGCCGAATTCGACCTGACCTACGTGTTCATCAGCCACGACCTCAACGTGGTCCGCTACCTCTGCGACCGGGTGATGGTGATGTATCTCGGCAAGGTAGTCGAAGTCGGCCATACCGAATCGGTCTATGCCAACCCCGCGCACCCGTACACCCGCGCCCTGCTAGCGTCGATGCCGTCGATGGACCCCGATCACCGTACGCTGGCCGCGCCATTGGCCGGAGATCCGCCGAACCCCATCAACCCGCCGTCCGGCTGCAGCTTCCATCCGCGCTGCGCGCGCGCCGAGCCGGTTTGCGAACGCCGCAGACCCGTGCTGTCCGATCAACTCGCCGGTCATCCCGTGTCCTGCCTGATGGCCATGCCCGATGGCGGCCACTCGCTGCCCTTGCGCCGCATGGCGCCTGGCCTGCACACCGCCACGCCCTGAATTCGCGGGAGATCAAGATGTCCACTACCTCCACTACCGCTACCGCCGCCGCTTCGGCCACGACTCCCGCCGTGTCGGTGCGCGATCTGCGGGTCACGTTCTCGGGCGGCGGCAAGACGATTCAGGCCGTGAACGGCGTATCGCTCGACGTCGCACCCGGTGAAGCCGTGGCGCTGATCGGTGAATCGGGCTCCGGCAAAAGCGTGACACTGCGCGCCCTGATGCGTCTGCATCCACCGCGCCGCACTACGATGTCCGGAGACATCCGCGTCGATGGCGCCGAAGTGCTCAAGCTCGACAAACGCGCGCTGGCACGCCTGAGGGGCGGCACCATCGCGATGGTGTTCCAGGAGCCATTGCTGGCACTCGATCCGGTCTATACCGTCGGGCAGCAGATCGTCGAATGTATCCGCACGCACCGCAAGGTATCTAAGCCGGAGGCGCAGGCGCTGGCCCTGAAGGCGCTGGAAGCGGTACGGATTCCCAGCCCGGAGCGCCGCCTGGCCGCCTATCCGCACGAGATGTCGGGCGGCATGCGGCAGCGCGCGATGATCGCGCTGGCGCTGTCCGCGCAACCGAAGATCCTGCTGGCCGACGAACCGACCACAGCGCTCGATGCCACGGTGCAGATCCAGGTGCTGATCCTGCTGCGCGAACTGCAGCGCGAGCTGGGCCTGTCGATTGTCTTCGTCACGCATGACATCGGCGCGGCCGTGGAGATCGCCGACCGCGTGGCGGTGATGTACGGCGGCCGCATCGTGGAGGAAGGCCCGATCCGCACGCTGATGCGCGAGGCGCGCCATCCCTACACCATCGCGCTGCTGCAAAGCCGCCAGCACGGCATGGATCGCGGCCAAAGGCTGCAAACGATCGGCGGCGCACCGCCCGACCTGTCGGCATTGCCTCCGGGCTGCACATTTGCGCCGCGCTGTTCGCACGCGCGTGCCGAATGTATGGCTGAAGTGCCGCGTGCCGTGTCGCTCGGCAACCACCACCACGTCAGCTGCATACTGGTGTCCGAACCGGCCTCCAGCGAATGCGCGGCATGACCTTAGAACACCCTCCTACAAGGAAACTGAGCACCATGAGCCTGGCCACCCATCCCGCCCGCGCGTTCCTGCCATATCCCGACGCGGCGGTACCGAATGCAACCAGCGGTCCGCTGCGGGGCCTGACTTTCGCGGTCAAGGATCTGTTCGACGTGGCGGGGTATCCGACTGGTGGCGGCAATCCGCATGTCCTGGCGCGCTCGGGCATCAAGACCGTCACGGCGCCCACCGTGCAGAAGCTGCTGGACGCCGGCGCCACGTTCGTCGGCAAGGTGCACACCGACGAACTGGCCTTTTCCATGAACGGCCAGAACCATCATTACGGCGGCCCGTACAACGGCGCGGCGCCGGATCGCATCACGGGCGGATCGTCGTCCGGGTCCGCATCGGCAGTCTCCAACAGCCTCAGCGACTTCGCACTGGGCACCGACACGGGCGGGTCCGTGCGCGCGCCGGCCAGCCACTGCGGGCTGTTCGGCATCCGTCCGACGCACGGGCGTATCTCGCTGCAACATTGCATGCCGCTCTGCGAGTCGCTCGACACCTGCGGCTTCTTCGCGCGCGACATTGCCACGTTCGCACGCGTGGCCGATGTGCTGTTCGGCACCGATGGCGACCCACTGCCGGCCGCGCCGAAACTGCTGCTGGCCGCCGATCTGTTCGAACTGCCCACACCGGAAGCCCGCGCGGCGCTGGCGCCGACGGTGGCGCGCCTCGAAGCCATCCTCGGCAAGGTCAGCCCCGTGGACGTGGCCGACCGGCCGCTGTCGGACCTGTACTGGGCGTTCCGCTACGTGCAGGGGTGGGAAGCGTGGCAGGCCCAGGGCGCGTTGATCGAAAACTATGGATTGCAGCTCGGACCCGACGTGGCGGGCCGCTTCGCGTTCAGCAAGGGCGTGACCCCGGCGCAGTTCGAGCAATCGACTGCCGTGCGCCGCGAATTCACCGCGCATCTGGGCCGTCTGCTTGGCCACGACAGCATTCTGGTGCTGCCGACCATGCCCGACATCGCCCCGCTGCGCACGACGCCGATGGAAGCGCTGGAAAGCTATCGCACCACCGCGGCGCACACGCTGTGTCTGACGCCGCTGTCCGGGTTTCCGCAGCTCAACCTGCCATTGTCCGGCCGCGACGGCGCGCCGCTGGGCATTTCGCTGATCGGGCCGAAAGGTAGCGACCGGAGTCTGATTGCCGTGGCACAGACGTTGATGACAGCGCTGGCTTGAGCCGGTTTTGGCATAAGATGGACTGGCCCTCAACCGAACGCATTCAGAACGATATGACCCGACTCCGCATCACCGCCGCCGGCTATACCTTCATCGCCGAAACCCACCCAGACGCGCCCGAGACCGTCGCAGCCTTCTCCAAACTCCTGCCCTACCGCCAGAAGCTGATCCATGTGCGCTGGAGCGGCGAAGGCTGCTGGATTCCGCTTGGCGAGTTCAAGCTTGGGGTCGGCTTCGAAAATCACACGAGCCATCCGTCCGTCGGCGACATCCTGTTCTACCCAGGCGGATACAGTGAAACGGAGATCATCCTGGCCTATGGCAGCTGCTGCTTCGCCAGCAAGATGGGCCAGCTCGCCGGCAACCACTTCCTGACCATCGTCGAAGGCAAGGAAAACCTGCGCGCACTGGGCACCAAGGTGCTCTGGGAAGGCGCGCAGGATGTGGTGTTTGAACTGGCCGAATAGCCCGCGCTCGCCCGCGCTCAATCCCTGCGGGCGGCCAACCCTTCCAGCACGGCTTGCAGCGGCAGGCTGCCCTTCCGGGTTTCGCCCTCGAACCGGATCCAGCCCGCGTTGAAGCCGTCGAGCATCTGCGCACGTGGCAGCGGATTGCGCATGCCTTGTGCGCGAAACAGGTCTTCCCAGCTGTGGCGCGGCACTTCGCGCGCCCGCACCGGCTTGCCCAGTAACGCCGAAAGCGCGGCGGCGATATCGAGCGGGCTGACGCGCGCCGGGCCTTCAAGCTCCACCACGCGCACGCCCTGCCAGTCCTCCTGCAGCAGCGCGGCGGCTGTCCGCCCGACGTCGGCCGTAGCCACCATCGGCACGGGCTTGTCCAGCGGCTGCAAGTAGCTGTCGATCACACCGGTGACCTGGGCTGGCTCGATGTCCCAGAGCGTGTTTTCCATGAACCAGCCGGCGCGCAGGAACGCCACCGGCATCGGCAAGGTGCCTAGCGCCGCCTCAAGCAGCGAAAGCTGATTCAGCAGATTGGGCTGCCGGGCCTGCGCGCCAATCGTCGACAGGCACACGACGCGCTTTGGCCGGGCCGCCAGCAACGCCGCCCCGATCGCCCCGATCATCGCGCGGGACTCGGGAAAGCCTTCCGTTGGATCGAAGTTCGGTGGCAGCAGAATGAAGGCGGCTTCCGCCCCGTCAAAGGCGCGAATCAATGCCTGCTCGTCATGCATCGCCGCCAGTGCGACTTGGCAGCCCTGATCGGCCCAGGTCTTGCCCTTTGCCTCGTTGCGCACGACTGCGCGCACATCCCGACCGGCCGCCAGCAGCGCCAACGCCACAACACTGCCTACCTGTCCCGTGATTCCGGTTACCGCGTACATGGTTCTCTCCTGTCTGATGCGGCACGAAGCGCGCCGCGGTGACCGAATTCTGGTCGACGGCACCGCTTTACGCGATAACATAGCGGTCACTTGATTGATGACTGCGGAGCATCAACGATGAATTTCGACGCGCGGATTCTGGATGGCATTGGCGTGGTCATGGCGATCGTGGACAACGGCAGTTTCGTGCGCGCGTCCGAAACGCTCGACATGACGCAATCGGGGGTCAGCCGAGCGGTCGCCAGACTGGAGGCACGGCTTGGCATCCGGATCTTCGACCGCACCACACGTTCCGTGACGCTGACCGACGAAGGGCGACGCTTCCACGAAGAGGTCACGCCGCTGCTGGCGCAACTGGAGGAAGTCACAAGCGCCGCTTCGCGCGGTGTGAGCGCGGTACGTGGCAGGCTGCGCGTCAATATCGACCCGTACTTCTCCAGGCTTGTGCTCGGGCCGCGCCTGGGCCAGTTCGTGGAGGATCACCCGAACCTGACCCTCGATCTGGTCACCCGCGACACGTTGGGAGATATGGTGGCCGACGGCTTCGACGTGGCCTTCCGCTTCGGTCATCCGCGCAACGCCACGCTGGTGGCGCGCAAGCTGATGGATGCGCGTGTCGTCACGCTCGCCGCGCCGTCATACCTGAAACGTCACGGCAGGCCGCGCGTACCGGCCGATCTCGAAACATCCGCGCATACGTGCATCCACTTCCGCGACCCTGAAACCGGCCGCCCTTTTTCGTGGGAATTCTGGCAAGGCAAAATGCAGCAGGTGGTGCAGGCCAATGGCCGGCTAGTGGTCAACGAAGGCGGGACCATGCACAGTGTCTGCGTGGCCGGGCACGGGATATGCCAGACACTGGAATACGGTGCGCAGGCACTGATCGACGAAGGCAAACTTGTGAAGATCCTGACCGACTGGGGCGACGAGACTTTTCCGCTCTACGCGCTATACCCGTCGCGCCAGCATCTGCCTGCCAAGGTGCGCGCCTTCGTCGACTTTGTGGTTGGCATCTGCGGCGGCCAGGCCGCGTGAGATCGAGGATGACAAAAAAGATGACACAAAAGAGGGGCACGACATGTACATGATCTACTGGACCGAGGCCACCACCGAAGGGATGGCGCCTCACGCACAGTCGTTTCCCGGCGACGCGCTCAAGGACGCGCTGCAGCTTGCGGAAGCGCTGCGCCGCCGGCAGTTTGCGGGCGAGCCGGTCAGCTTTGTCACGCTTTGCTCGGAGAACCCGAATTCGGTTGGCAAACCCGGTGCAGCCGATCCGCCGGCGGACTATGAATGGAAAAAGCGCCGACCCTGAGCGGGCCGGCGCCAATGTTCGGTGGGGCCTTCGGTGTGGCCTTCGGTGAGACCGTTACTCCGCCACTAACCTGCCACTAACCCGCCATTACTCCGCGCTCATCTTCCTCCGGCGGCTTCACACGGAACCAGGTTGCGTAGAGCGCCGGCAGGAACAGCAGCGTCAGCACGGTGGCAACCACCAGGCCACCCATGATCGCCACCGCCATTGGCCCCCAAAACGTGGAGCGCGATAGCGGAATCATCGCCAGAACCGCCGCGGCTGCGGTCAGGATGATCGGCCGGAATCGACGTACCGCCGACTCGACGATGGCATGCCACGGTGGCAGCCCGGACTTGATGTCCTGCTCGATCTGGTCCACCAGAATCACCGAGTTGCGGATGATCATGCCCAGCAGCGCCGTGATGCCAAGTTGCGCGACAAACCCCATCGGGGAGTGCAACAGCAGCAGCGTGGCGGCAGCGCCGATCAGTCCAAGCGGCCCGGTCAGGAACACCATGACGGCGCGCGAGAAGCTGTGCAACTGCAGCATCAGCAGCGTGAAGATGATGAAGATGCAAAGTGGCAGCTGGGCGGCAATCGATGCGCCGGCCTTGCCGCTTTCCTCCTCGGCGCCCGCAACGGTGATACGGTAACCCGCCGGCAAGTTGGCACGGATCGGATCGAGCTTCGGGTTGACCTGCGCGGTGACCGTCGGTCCCTGAATGCCATCAACGATATCGGATTGCACTGTGATACCGAAATCGCGGTTCTCGCGCCAGATCACGCCCGGCTCGGACTTCAGCGTCACGCGCGCAACCTGCGTCAGCGGCACCGCACGCCCGCTGCTGGTGGGCACCAGCACGTTGTTCAGGTCGGACATCGTGTCGCGCTCGCTGCGCGGCGTGCGCATGACGATATCGATCAGTTTGTCGGCGTCGCGGTATTGCCCCACCGGCACACCGGTCAACACGGCCTGGGTGGCCCGCGCAATGGCATTGGTCGTCACGCCCAGCGCGCGCGCCTTGTCCTGGTCCAGCTCCAGGCGCAGCATCTTGACGTTCTCGTTCCAGTTGTCGTTGACGCCAACGGTGTTGGGGTTGTCGGCCATGATGGCGCGCACCTGGTCGGCCACCTTGCGCACACCGGCAGCATCAGGCCCGATCACGCGAAACTGCACCGGATACTGCACGGGCGGCCCGTTGGGCAGCAGCTTCACGCGCCCGCGCAGTTGCGGAAATTCAGTCGCCAGCACGCGCTCGATGCGCTTGCGCAAGGCATCGCGCGCCTCCACGGTCACCGGCATCACGATGGCCTGCGCCACGTTCGATTGCGGGAATATCTGGTCCAGCGGCAGATAGAAACGCGGCGACCCGTTTCCGACGAACGACGTCACGCTTTCCACCGCCTTGTCGCGGCGCATGGCGACCTCGAAGCGCTTGGTAATCGCTTCGGTCTCGGCGAAAGCGGTGCCTTCCGGCATCCACAGCTCCACCATCAGCTCGGGGCGGCTGGAATCCGGGAAGAATTGTTTTTCGACGTACTTGAACGCCAGCAGACCCAACGCAAACGCCACCAGCGTCACGACGATAACGGTCTTGCGCCAGGTGACGCACCAGTTCACGAGCTTACGAAAGCGCGCATAGAACGGCGTGTCGAACACCTCGTGATGGCCGCCATCGTTCGGGCGCGTTTTCAGGATCAGGTAGCCCAGGTACGGCGTGAAATAGACCGCCGCGAGCCACGACAGCACCAGCGCCAGCGACGTGACCGCAAAGATCGCGAACGTGTACTCGCCCACGGTGGAACGGGCCAGACCCACGGGCAGGAACCCCGCAGCCGTGATCAGCGTACCCGTCAGCATCGGCATGGCTGTGGACGTATAGGCAAAGGTGGCCGCCTCCATCTTCGAGAAACCCTCCTCGAGCTTGCGCA
>DAIOET010000191.1:0-7671 GCA_036746135.1 Cupriavidus sp. | reverse complement strand
ACCAGGCCAGTGCGAGCGTGGCGCCGGTCATGCCGTGGGCGCGCGCCAGTTCCACATAGCGCGCGGCGGCGGCCATCGTCTCGGGCCGCATGTATCGCGGGCTCCAGTCTGGCGAAAAGCGGGTCAGGCGGCCCTTTGCCGTCGGGTCGAAGACCGGCCGGTGCGCGTCGCCGGTCAGATACTTGCCGGTGAGTTGGCCAAAGCCGAGTGGGCTGTACGCAAGCAGGCTGACGTCGGACCGGAAGCAGGTTTCGTCCAGGCCCTGTTCGAAACTGCGGTTGAGGAGGCTGTACGGATTCTGGATCGTCGGAATGCGCGGCAGGCCCAGGCGCTCGGCCACGTTGACGAATTCGGAAACGCCCCAGGGGGTTTCATTCGAAACGCCGACATAACGGATCTTGCCTGCGCGGACCAGCTCAGCGAAGGTTTCGAGCTGAGCCTCGATCGACGCGCACTGGCGCTCAGTGTCGGGGTTGAAGCGTTTCTGGCCGAAGATCGGCGCATTACGAGCCGGCCAGTGGATCTGGTAGAGATCGATGTAGTCGGTCTGCAGCCGCCGCAGCGATTCGTCGATGGCGGTGCGGATACTGTCCGGTGTGAGGTCGCCACCGTTGCGTATCCAGGGATTGCGCGACGGGCCGGCGATCTTGCTGGCCAGTATCACGCGGTCACGCGGCTGCTTTCTGAGCCACGTGCCGATGATGCGCTCGGTGTTGCCGTAGGTTTCGGCCCGCGGCTTGACCGGGTACATCTCGGCGGTATCGACGAAGTTGATGCCGCGCGAGAATGCGTAGTCGAGTTGGCTGTGACCTTCGGCTTCGGTGTTCTGGTCGCCGAAGGTCATCGTGCCCAGGCAGATGCGGGAGACTTCGAGATCGCTGCGGCCGAGTCGGATTTTTTCCATGCTGGTGTCCGTGAAGGGCGGGGTGGTCGGCCGACAGCATGCCTCAAATCCGCTACCTGCGCAGGGCAGCGGCGCAGTCTCGCACGAGGGTCGGGCCGCGATAGATCAGGCCGCTATAGACCTGTACCAGCTGCGCGCCGGCGTCGATCTTGGCGCGCGCGCCGGCGCCGTCGAAAATACCGCCCACGCCGATGATCGGCAGTTCGTTGCCCACCACCTTGCGCAGTTCACGCACCACGCGCGTCGATGCCTCGAATACCGGCCGGCCGGACAGGCCGCCGGCTTCTTCGGCATGTGGCAGGCCCTTGACCGCATCGCGCGAAATGGTGGTGTTCGTGGCGATCACGCCATCGATGCCGTGCCGTACCAGGGCATCGCCGATATTGCGGATCTGGTCGTCGTCGAGGTCCGGCGCGATCTTCAGCGCCACCGGCACGTAGCGCTTGTGCTGGTCGGCCAGGCGCTGCTGGGCGGTCTTGAGCGTGGAAAGCAGGCTGTCCAGTTCGCTGGCGCCCTGCAGCTGGCGCAGGTTCTTGGTGTTGGGCGACGAAATATTCACCGTCACGTAGCTGGCGTGCGGATAGACGCGCTCCAGGCAGTACAGGTAGTCGTCGGCCGCGCGCTCGATCGGCGTGTCGGCGTTCTTGCCGATATTCAGGCCCAGCACGCCGCCGTCGGCCTTCCAGCGCGACGCCTGCACGTTGCGGATGAATGCGTCGACACCGCCATTGTTGAAGCCCATGCGGTTGATCAGCGCATCGGCCTGGGGCAGCCGGAACATGCGCGGCCGCGGATTGCCTGACTGCGCGCGCGGCGTGACCGTGCCAACTTCGATAAAGCCGAAACCGAATGCCGCCAGACCGTCGATATACGCGCCATCCTTGTCCAGGCCAGCCGCCAGGCCCACGGGGTTGGGAAAGCGGATGCCCATTACGGTACGCGGGTCGTCGGCGATGCTGTTGCCGATACAGCCGGCCAGGCCCATGCGCTGGGCGCGCATCAGGTTGTTCAGCGTGAAATGGTGAGCATCCTCCGCATCCATCGAAAACAGGGCGGGGCGAAACAGGGGATAGAGCGCGTTGAGCACGGTGAGGGGCGGCCGGGGCCGGCGATGAGTCGGAACCAGGGCGGCATTGTAGCCGTTTGGTTTCGATTCGCCTCAAATTGGCACGCCTTGTGCCCGCTTGCGCGGCGTTGCGGCTATTCCTGCGCGGGGCCGGGATCGGGCCGGGCCGGAGGTTCGGGCACGGCGGGCGGGCCTTCGAACGCATGCCACTGATTGCCGGTCAGCACCTGCAGCGGCTGGAAGCGCGCCTTATAGGCCATCTTGCGGCTGTCGGCAATCCAGTAGCCCAGATACAGGTGCGGCAGACCCAGTTCGCGGGTCTGGGCGATCTGCCAGAGGATGTTGTAGGTGCCATAGCTGGCGCCGACGATCAGTGGGTCGTAGAACGTGTAGACCGACGACAAGCCGTCGTCCAGCACGTCGATCATGCTGACCATGCGCAGCTTGCCGGCCTCGGGAGAACCCGGCGGCTCGCGGAATTCCACCAGCCGGGAATTGACGCGGCTTTGCAAAAGGAACTGCTCGTACTGGTCGCGGCTGTCCTGGTCCATGCCTCCGCCCGCGTGGCGCATCGACTGGTACAGCAGGTACAGCGCGTAGTGTTCCTCGACGTAGGTCAGCGGTGCCACCAGTGCCTGCAGGCCCTCGTGCTGCCGCCACGCGCGGCGCTGGCTGCGGTCGGGCTGGAACTCGTTCACCAGCACGCGGCATGGCGTGCAGGCGCGGCATTCGTCGCAGTAGGGGCGATAGGTGAAGATGCCGCTGCGGCGAAAACCGGCGCGCACCAGCCGTGAATAGACATCGGCATTGATCAGGTGCGCGGGAGTGGCCACCTGCGAGCGTGCCATGCGGCCTTCAAGGTAGCTGCAGGCGTACGGCGCCGTCGCATAAAACTGCAGCGCGGATAGCGGAAGTTCCTTCAGCTTGCTCATGACGTCGTATCAGGGGGCGGCGCGTCGGACGCCAGCATTGCGGGCCTGAGTTGCAGTCTATCAGAGGCCATTGGGGCACGTCTGCAAGCGGTATGTCAGGCGAGCTGGCACTTTCAGATTCGTCGCATTGCTGCAATGGCGGGTAGCTTCCTACCATGTGGGCAATCTGACACCTCAGGAGGAAAAAGATGGCATCGATGACGTTTCCACGTTCCGCCCGTGACGGCCACGGCCCGGACGCCGGCGCACCGGAGTCTCGCGCGAGCCGGTGGAATCGCTACGGGGGTATGGCTGCCGTGGCTGCCGCCGGGGTGGCTATTCTCGCCGGCATGTTCGGCATCCTGGATCACCAGCGCAAAGTCTACGGAGACGTGGTGAAGGGCGAGGTGGCGCCCCTGGTGGCTGCGATGGTGGAAATGGACAAGCGCCTGAACATCCGGATTGATGAAATGGACACGCGCCTGAACATCCGGATCGATGAAATGGAAAAGCGCCTGGTCGGCAAGATCGACGACACGAACCGGCGTCTCGATGAAACGAATCAGCGCATTGCCGGGCTGGCGAAGGATGTCAGTGACATCAATGTCCGCGTGGGCCGGCTGGAAGGGCCGGGTGGCAGGCGATGATCAGCCGGGGCCGCCGTTGCCGTTTGTGCTGGCCCAGCGGCTCAGTTCACGCTTGTCGAAGTGCCACGGATCAATCGCGGGGGCCGCCGAAGCCGCACGGACATGCGCGATGAACGCGGCACGTGCAATCGGTTCCGCACCCAGTGATGCCAGATGGTCGGTTTCCTGCTGGCAGTCGATCATGATCACGCCGTGCTGCTCCAGGAATCCGCACAGAGCCGCGAGCGCGATCTTCGACGCATCGGTGCGATTGGCGAACATCGACTCCCCATAGAACATGCGACCAAGCGCCACGCCGTACAGCCCGCCGACCCGCTCGCCGCAGTACCAGGTCTCGACGGAATGGGCCAGCCCAAGGCGGTGCAGGGCGCTATATGCGGCGATGATCTCGTCGGTGATCCACGTGCCGAGCTGGCCATCGCGGGGCGTCATCGCACAGGCGCGCATGACGGCCACGAAGTCGTCGTCGACGCGGATTTCCCAATCCGGATCTCGCAGCACGCGCCGCAGGGTCTTGCGGAACGAGAGCGATACCTTGAGCGCCGACGGTGTCAGGACCATGCGAGGATCGGTGCTCCACCACAGCACCGGCTGGCCCTCGGAATACCACGGGAAGATGCCCTGGCGATATGCCAGCAACAGGCGCTGCGGCGTGAGGTCGCGGCTGGCCGCGAGCAGGCCCGGCGCGTCGCTGGCCGGGCCGAGCGCACGCTCGACCGGCGGAAACGGATCCTGCGGGTCGAGCCAGGTAATCATGCCGGATGTGTAAGCGGCGCGACTTGCGTCGCGGTCACGGTGTGACGGTGGCGCGGCTGGTCAGCGGCCGCATCGGCTTGTCGATGTCGAGGGTATGCAGGCGGAAGTCGCCTGCCGAGATCTTGCCCGCGGCTCGGTCGGCAAAGAAGCAACGCAACGTATGGATCACGGTCGGGAAGGCCAGATCGTCCCACGGCACGTCGGCTTCGTCGACGAGTTTGACTTCCAGGCTTTCCTCGCCCGGTGCGATGTCGAGGTCCTGGAGCTGCGCCAGATAAAACAGATGTACCTGGTGCACATGCGGCACGTTAAGCATCGAGAACAACTCGCCGACTTCCACGCGAGCACCGGCTTCTTCCAGGGTTTCGCGCGCCGCGGCCTGGGCCGTGGTCTCGCCGATTTCCATAAAGCCGGCCGGCAACGTCCAGAAGCCATAGCGCGGTTCGATGGCGCGCTTGCAGATCAGGATCTTGTCTTCCCAGACCGGAATTGTGCCTACGACGTTGCGCGGATTGACGTAGTGGATGGTGCCGCAGTTGTCGCACATGCTGCGCGGGCGGTTGTCGCCTTCTGGCACGCGCAACACAACCGCATGACCACAGTTCGAGCAGAATTTCATGGGAGGCGTCCGGGAAGAATGGGGGCAAGTGTATCACCGCGCCGGAGCCTCGCTTGGGTGCCTGCGTGATGTGGCGCGCCATGTGCGGTGATGGTGCCACCTATGCGCGCATGCCTGTGGCGGGCACAAGAAGAAGAGGGCGGAAAACAAAAAACCCGCCGGTTGGCGGGTTTGCTGTTTGACGGTACCGATTGAGCAAAGATCGGTTGGTTGCGGGGGCAGGATTTGAACCTGCGACCTTCGGGTTATGAGCCCGACGAGCTGCCAGACTGCTCCACCCCGCGTCCGTCGAAGCTGTGATTATAGGGGAGCTGTTGGCGCATTGCAACAGAAACTTAAAACTTCTGCGAGAGCGCCGCGCCTGAACTATTTGAGCGGTTTTGGCGCGGGGCGTTCAGGTCGATGCGGGACTTTCGCTTGTGCGTTGCGGCACCGCTTGCCATGCGGCGCTTTCGAACTCGAAACTCTCGCGCTGGCGCAGGTCATCGCGCTGCCAGATCACGCGGTCATGCCGCACGGTCAGCATCCAGGTGGTGGCCGTCAGTGGCTGCGGCGGATCAACCGCGCGCGGCGTCAGCACCGCCACGCACGCGCCAGCCAAAGGATCACGTACCGACGTGTAGCGAATCAGGCCGATACCGGCTTCGCGTGCGATTCGCCCAAACGCCTGGCAGGCGCCATAGTCGGCAGGGTCGGTCCATTGCTGGGCATCCTCAATGAATGGTGCCGCGTCCAGCGCCACGCCGTCGGCTTTTACGCCTACCTGGAAGAGGGTTTGCGCGCGCGCCTCGATGCGGGGCAGGGCCGGACATTCCATCAGGAATCGCCAGCGCCAGTATCCCAGCTCGGCACAGGCCGTGCGGATCGTTTCCGCGCCGTAGAGGACGCCAGGATCCTGGTCACTGCGAAAGCGCGATCCCCACTCGGTGGGTGGATAGCGGAATGGCGTGAAGATCAGGTAGTGCAGGTGGCGTGCGTCAGGGGGTACGGTTGGCTTGCCGGCATCGATCACGGCTTCGAGAACGGCGTGTTCTCCAAGCGTGTCAACGAGTGCCATAGTGGACACGACATGCTGGGCCTCGACAGCCCGCCAGAGTGTGAGCGCGAACGGCTTGCGCTCAGATGCGGCTGCGGGTGGCGTCCAGGTAGTGAACGACACGGACGAGGCCCTCGGTGGTACGGATCAGTTCCAGCGGCTTGCCGCCCAACGCAATGTTGTCATGTGTGAGCCACAGCCGCGCCTGTTCGTCGTGCCCCAGGAGCGCGTCGAGTGAACGAAACAGCCGGACGAACAGGATGGCGAATTCCCATTCCTTGCGATGCGTATCGAGCACGTAGCCGCCCGACGCCATACGGGATACCGAAGCAGTGCTGATGCCCAGCACGCTGGCAACGATGGCCTGACTGATGCCCAGAAACCCGGCCGCACGCATGACGGCCTTGGTTAGCGTCACGCCGGGGTCGGGGCTGGCGCCCGGCGCTGTCTCCGGAATCTGCCTCGATTGCATCGCCTATGCTCCTGTTTCTTGAGAAACATTATAGGCGGCAGGTTTCAGTTGGGAAGTTGCAAATCGCGGCCGGCGCGGCTCCCGATCAGTATGTTTCGATATGCAGCCGGCCTTCCGCGCGGAGCCGCGCTTCGACGTCGGCCCAGGACAAGCCAGCCCTGGCGCACACCTCGGAAAATGCATCGAGCACGCCTTCCTCCATGCCCTTGAGTCCGCAGATGTAGACATAGCCATGCGGATCGCCAAGCAGCGCGGCCACGTTTGCCGACGCCTCGCGTATCGCGTCCTGCACATAGCGGCGCGGCACCTCGGCATCGCGCGAGAACGCGAAATGGATGTCGAGGAAGTCCTTTGGCAGTTTCAGCAGCGGGCCGAAGTAGGGTAGTTCGCGGCGGTTGCGCGCGCCGAAGAACAGCAGGCGCCGTCCGCCGAAATGTTCCATGTTGCGCCGCATGCGCTCGGTCATCGCGCGCATCGGCGCGGAACCCGTGCCGGTGCAGATCATCATCACGCTGGCTTCGCGGTGGTTCGGCATCAGGAACGTATTGCCGAACGGTCCCACCACCTGCACCGCGTCGCCCTTGTTCAGATCGCACAGGAAGTTCGACGCCACACCGCGCACCGGATTGCCGTCGTGGTCGGACTCCACGCGCTTCACGGTCAGCGCGAGGTTGTTATAGCCGGGCCGCTCGCCATCGCGCGGGCTGGCCACCGAATACATGCGGATGTAATGCGGCTTGCCCGAGGCATCGGTGCCAGGCGGCAGGATGCCTATGGCCTGCCCCTCCAGGATCGGGAAGAACTGATTGCCGAAATCGAGCACGATGTGGTGAATATCGCTCGACGCATCGGCCTCGGTCAGCCGGTAGTTGCCGGCCACGGTGGCGGTCAGCGGCTCGCGGATGCCGTGCAGGTTCACATACGGATGCGCCGCCGACCACGGCGCCTTGGGCGAGGTGTGGCGGCTGGTTTCCACTGCCTGTACCGTCACCGGCTTGCTCGACGCCGCCGCGTCGCCGATCACTTGATCGGCAGCGGCCGCGGCGTCGATAGCGGCGTCGATGACCGCGTCGGTCAGCGGCACCTCGGCTGGCAATTCGTCCCAGCCGAACTGCGCGTCGATGGTGTAGGCCTGCCCCTTGAACATCGTGCGCCAGTTATCGATGGCGCCCGTGGGGCAGGGCGACAGGCACGCGCCGCAGCCATTGCAGACGTCGGCCTTGACCACGTAGTTGCGGTCGTCGTGCGTGATGGCATCGA
>DAIOET010000190.1:0-7708 GCA_036746135.1 Cupriavidus sp. | reverse complement strand
TATTGCCCTGGGCCAGGTAGCGCACGCCGCCGTGCACGAGCTTGGTGGCCTTGCTTGACGTGCCCTTGGCAAAGTCGGCGGCTTCGAGCAGCAGGGTGCGGTAGCCACGCGCGGCCGCGTCGAGCGCCGTGCCCAGGCCCGTGGCGCCGCCGCCGATGACAATCACATCCCAGCGCGCGGTGCGCGACAGCGTATCGAGCAGTTCGGCCCGTGAGGGTGGCTGGACCGGAGGTACGGAGATAGACATGAGTTCTTCAGGCAATCGGATTCAATGTGTGGTGTCTTCGCGTGCCCAGTCGCGCGCGCGGTCCACGGCGCGATGCCAGCGAGCGATACGATGCGCGCGATCATCGGCCGACAGCTTCGGCTCGAAGCGGTGCTCCACTTGCCACTGGCGCGAGATTTCCTCGGGATCGGTCCAGTAGCCCGTGGCCAGCCCCGCCAGATAGGCGGCGCCGAGCGCGGTGGTTTCCGTGACGCGCGGACGCACGACCGGTGTGCCGAGCAGGTCCGCCTGCATCTGCATCAGCAGGTCGCTGCGCGAGGCACCGCCATCGACGCGCAGTTCGGCCAGCGAGATGCCGGCATCCTTCTGCATGGCGTCGAGCACGTCCACGCTTTGCAGCGCGATTGACTCCAGCGCCGCGCGGGCGATATGCGGACCACCGGTCCCGCGTGTGATACCGACCAGCGTGCCTCGCGCGAAAGGGTCCCAGTGCGGTGCGCCAAGCCCTGCAAAAGCGGGCACCAGCACCACGCCGCCAGTGTCTTCACATTGGCGCGCCAGTGGTTCCACTTCTGGCGCGCTATGGATCAGTCTGAGGCCGTCGCGCAGCCACTGGATCGTGGCGCCACCCATGAACACGCCGCCTTCCAGGCAGTACTGGGTGTTCTGGCCGATCTGCCAGCCGATGGTCGTGATCAGCCGGTTCCGCGAGGTCACGGGTTTGTCGCCCGTATTCATCAGGATGAAGCAGCCGGTGCCGTAGGTGTTCTTGGCCATGCCGGGCCGCAGGCAGGCCTGGCCGAAGGTGGCGGCCTGCTGGTCGCCGGCGATGCCCGCGATCGGCACTTCCACGCCGAACAGGCGCGCCGACGTGCGCGCGACCTCGCCGCTGGATGGCACCACTTCGGGCAGCAGGCTGCGCGGAATATCGAGAATGCCGAGCAGTTCGTCGTCCCAGCGGAATTCGTGGATGTTGAACAGCAGCGTGCGCGAAGCGTTCGATACGTCGGTCACGTGCCGTTTGCCATCCGTCAGTTGCCAGATCAGCCAGGCATCCACCGTGCCGAACGCCAGCTCGCCGCGCTCGGAGCGTTCGCGTGCGCCATCGTAGTTGTCCAGCATCCAGCGCAGCTTGGTGCCAGAGAAATAGGCGTCGATGATCAGGCCGGTCTTGTTCTGAAACGCGTCGCCGTGCCCGGCGGCCTGCAGTTGCTCGCACATCGGCGCGGTGCGGCGGTCCTGCCAGACCAGCGCGCGGCCCACCGGCTCGCCGGTCTTGCGGTCCCACAGCACCGTGGTTTCGCGCTGGTTGGTGATGCCGATGGCGCGCAGCTGCGAGCCACTGACATTGGCGTCGCTCAGTACCTCGTGCGCGACGGCCAGTTGCGATTGCCAGATTTCGTAAGGGTCGTGCTCGACGTGGCCGGGATGCGGATAATATTGCCGGAATTCGCGCTGGGCGATCCTTACCACATTGCCGGCGTGATCGAACAGGATGGCGCGCGAGCTGCTGGTACCCTGGTCCAGGGCCAGTACGTACTGCGGCGTTTGCGTGGAATGCGTGGGTGTCATGCGGTCCATCCGTAACGGTGAATTTGATTGCCCATGTCCGATATCGTTAGCGTAATCATTGACGGCGTTGCCGCGCGCAGTCCGTTTGATCCCGCCGCGCATCTGCGGCTGCTGGTGGACGGCGTGCAGGTGGGCTGGCTGCCGCGCCGCCATGCCGGCATCCTCCATGCAATGGGCGATGTGATCGGGCCGGTGGACGGGCAGGGCGTCGTCACGCTGTTGCCCGGCTGCGCCACGGTAGCGTCGCGCAACGCCGCGCTGGCCACGCTGGCGCGGCAACTGGCCGATGCCGGCCACGTGCGCGGCTGGCGCAACGAACTATTCGCGGTGACGCCGGCACTCGATGCCACGCCGTACGCGGTGATAGAACGCGCGGCGGCCCGCTTTCTGGGGCTGCTGACGTTTGCGTCGCACATGAACGGCATCGTCGAGGGGCAGCAGGCGTTCTGGATTTCGCGGCGCAGCCCGGCCAAGGCCGTGGACCCTGGCATGTGGGACAACCTCGTGGCCGGCGGCATGCCCGCCGGCAGCGATCCGCTGGAAACGCTGGTGCGGGAATGCGACGAGGAATCGGGCATTCCGGCCGCGCTGGCCAGCCGTGCCGAAGCGCACGGAGTGATCGATGTGCTGCGTGAAATCCCCGAGGGCGTGCAGTGGGAACGCGTGTATGTATATGACCTGACGCTGCCGCCGGACTTCGTGCCGCACAACCGCGATGGCGAAGTCGTTGAGCATCGGCATATCGACCCGGAGGCATTGCTTGCTATCATGGCGGGCCGCGCCATGACCGTAGATGCCACGCTGGTGACGCTGGATGCCCTCCGCAGGCGCGGCTGGGCGCACGTCCAGCCCTGAAACCGCGCCATCACGCTCAGGCCTTGCCTAACCCCGATTTGCCCAAGATGAGCTCCACTGGATTTATCCTGACGCTTTCCTGCCCGGATCAACCGGGCATCGTGCACGCTGTTTCCGGCCTGCTGTTCCAGCACGGCTGCAATATCGTGGATTCCGACCAGTACGGCGATGCATTCACCGGTCGCTTCTTCATGCGGGTGCATTTCAGCACCGCCACGGGCGGCCCCGGCCTGGCCGAACTGCGTGAAGCGTTCACGCCGGTGGGCGACCAGTTCGGCATGCAGTGGAACATGTTCGACGCCGCTGTGAAGCCGCGCGTGATGATCATGGTGTCGAAGATCGGCCATTGCCTGAACGACCTGCTGTTCCGCGCCAAGGCCGGTGGCCTGCCGGTGGAGATCGCCGCGATCGTGTCGAACCACCGCGACTTCTACCAGCTGGCCGCGTCGTACGACGTGCCGTTCTTCCACCTGCCGCTGATGAATGCATCGGGCGAGCAGAAGTCCGTGCAGGAAGCGCGGGTCTTTGAGGTGGTGCGCGATCAGAACATCGATCTGGTGGTGCTGGCGCGCTACATGCAGGTGCTGTCCGACGACCTGTGCCGCAAACTGGAAGGCCGCGCGATCAATATCCACCATTCGTTCCTGCCCAGCTTCAAGGGCGCCAAGCCGTACTACCAGGCGCATGACCGTGGCGTGAAGCTGATCGGCGCGACCGCGCACTACGTGACGGCCGACCTGGACGAAGGCCCGATCATCGAGCAGGAAATCGAGCGCGTGGACCACAGCATGGACCCCGAACAGCTCACCGCCGTGGGCCGCGACGTCGAGTGCGTGGCGCTGGCCCGTGCGGTCAAGTGGCACGCCGAGCATCGTATTCTGCTGAACGGTCACAAGACCGTGGTGTTCAAGTAAGCCTTCGATTCGCCGAAGGTTTTCTCCCATCTCCCGAGCACGGGAGATGGGCTGGGAAGAGGGCTGCGGCATCAGGCCGCGTGGTTGCCGGATCAACGGCCGACCCTTTCCCCCAACCCTTCTCCCACAAGCGGGATAAGGGAGCCGGATGCGCGAGCGGCGTTCATTCCTGATCCGCGACCACACATTTCACTCCGCTTTCCGCCAGCATCGTGTCGAACGGCGTGTGTAGCGGCTCGTCCGTGAACAACCGGTCGATGCTCGTCAACGGCGCCAGTTCCACCATCGCGCGGCGATTGAACTTGCTGGCATCCGCAGCCAGCCATATCTCGCGCGAGTGTTCCATGATCGTGCGCGCGACCTTCACTTCCCGAAAATCGTAATCGCGCAAGGTGCCGTCGGTCTCGATGCCCGAGATGCCGATCAGGCCGATATCCACCTTGAACTGGCGGATGAATTCCACCGTGGCCTCGCCGATGATGCCGCGGTCGCGCGACCTTAGTACGCCGCCGGCCACGATCACTTCGCAGTCCGGGTTGTCCGCCAGGATATTGGCCACGTGCAGGTTGTTGGTGATCACGCGCAGCCCGCGGTGATGAATCAGCGCGCGCGCCACCTCTTCCACCGTCGTGCCGATGTTCAGGATCAGCGAGCAACCTTCAGGCACCGCCGCAGCCACCGCACGCGCAATGCGCGCCTTGCCTTCCGCATTGAGTACCTGCCGCTGCCGGTAGGCAATGTTCTCGGTTGTCGACCCTTCCATACGCACGCCGCCGTGAAACCGGGCCAGCATGCCGTTCTCAGCCAGCAGATTTACGTCGCGCCGGACGGTTTGCAAGGTCACGCCGAACTTGCGCGCGAGTTCGTCGATGGAGGCAAAGCCCTGGGTGCGGACTTCCTCGAGCAGGGCGGTCTGGCGGGGATTAAGCGTCATGTCCGGCATTCTAGTTCAAACAGAAACGAAAACAAATGACGCACCGCAGTATTGTTTTATGTTCGTTTTTGCGCTAAAACGCACACGATGACTGGAAAAGTGCGCCTTGGCCGCGGTTTTCGGAGTGGCTAAGCAAGCACAGGAACATTGGAGACTGGATGCAGCTGAGCCTGGAAGGCATTGCGCAGCAAGTGGGGTCGCAAGCCTATCTTTACCCGATGTCGCTGGCCCCGGTGCCTGGCGCCGTCACCATCCTGCTGGGGGCTACCCAGGCCGGCAAGACATCGCTGATGCGGGTCATGGCCGGACTCGACAGGCCCACCACCGGCCGCGTGCTGGTCGACGGCGTGGACGTGACCGGCGTGCCGGTGCGCGAGCGCAACGTGTCGATGGTGTACCAGCAGTTCATCAACTATCCGTCGCTGACCGTCTTCGACAACATCGCGTCGCCGCTGCGGCTGCGGCGTGACAGCCGCGACGACATCGCCGCGCGCGTGCGCAGTCTGGCGGGGCGTCTCCATATCGAGCATCTGCTGGAACGGTTTCCGTCGGAGCTGTCCGGCGGCCAGCAGCAACGGGTGGCACTGGCGCGCGCGCTGGCCAAGAACGCGCCGTTGATGCTGCTGGACGAGCCGCTGGTCAACCTGGACTACAAGCTGCGCGAGGAACTCCGCGAAGAGCTGACGCACCTGTTTGCGCAGGGCGATGCCACGGTGATCTACGCCACCACGGAGCCGGCCGAAGCGCTGTTGCTGGGCGGCCATACCGCCGTGCTCGACGCCGGCGAATTGCTGCAGTACGGCCCGACGCCCGAAGTCTTTCACTATCCCACGTCGCTGCGGGTGGCACGCGCGTTCAGCGATCCGCCGATGAACCTCGTGGAAGGCGTGCTCGATGGCGGCCGCGTGACGTTGCCGGGCCAGATCGTGATTCCGTTGCCCGACGTGAACGCACCGGGCGGCCCGGTGACCGTTGGTGTACGTGCCGGCGCGCTGCGCCTGCAGGCCGTGCCGGGCGCCGTGGAGGTGCCGGGCAAGGTCGCGCTGGCCGAACTGTCGGGTTCGGACACGTTCGTGCATATCGATACGGCCGCCGGCAACCTCGTCGCGCAGTTCGCCGGCGTGCTCGACCTGCAGCTCGGCGCGCCGCTGTCGCTCCATATCGAGCCAGGCCAGCTTTATCTGTTCAATGCCGCCGGCGATCGCATCCACGCGCCGCGCCGCCCTGGCGCCCTGGCCGATGTGGTCAGCACGCCGATCACCGAGTCGGGAGCCTGACATGGCACGTATCGATCTCGACCTCGCCCATTCCTACGTCGCCGATCCGCAGAAGGATGAGGACTACGCGCTGCTGCCGCTCAATTTCACATTCGAGGACGGCGGGGCCTATGCGTTGCTGGGGCCGTCCGGCTGCGGCAAGACCACGCTGCTGAACTGCATCTCGGGGCTGCTGCGCCCGTCGCAGGGCACGATCCGCTTTGACGGCAAGGACGTCACCGACGCCTCGCCGCAGGCGCGCAACATTGCCCAGGTGTTCCAGTTCCCGGTGATCTACGACACGATGACCGTGGGAGAAAACCTGGCCTTTCCGCTGCGCAACCGGGGCGTGCCGGCGGCGCAGGTCAAGGAGCGCGTCGGCAAAGTGGCTGAAATGCTGGACCTGTCGGCCTCGCTCGACCGGCGCGCAAGCGGGCTGGCCGCCGATGCCAAGCAGAAGATCTCGCTCGGACGCGGGCTGGTGCGGCAGGACGTGTCGGCCATCCTGTTCGACGAGCCGCTGACCGTGATCGATCCGCACCTCAAATGGCAACTGCGGCGCAAGCTCAAGGAAATCCATCACGAATTCCGGCTCACGCTGATCTACGTGACGCATGACCAGACCGAAGCCTTGACGTTTGCCGACCAGGTGGTGGTGATGTCTCGTGGCAAGGCCGTGCAGGTAGGATCGGCCGACGCGCTGTTCGAGCGGCCCGCGCATACGTTCGTGGGCCATTTCATCGGATCGCCGGGCATGAACTTCCTGCCGGGCCAATGGCGCGACGGGGCAATCGAAGTGGCCGGACGCCGCTACACGCCCGAGCTGCCGTCGCAAACACAAGCCGCGCTGCAGACCGCCGGCAGTTTCAAGGTCGGCGTGCGGCCCGAATATCTGCACCTGACGCCTGCCGATGATCCGCAAGCCATGCCGGTGCGCGTGGAGCGCGCCCAGGATATCGGCACCTACTGGCTCATGACATCGACCGTGAACCACGGCGAGGCCGCGACCATCCGCGCCCGCCTGGGCACCGAGGCCGCATCGCTGCGCCCCGGCGATACCGCATGGCTGTCGGTATTCAACCGGCATACCTGCTTCTACATCAACGAGGAACTGGTTTCATGAAGCCCGTCAACCAGAAGGCCTGGCTGCTGGTCTTGCCCGTGGTGATCTGCGTGGCGTTCTCGGCCATCCTGCCGCTGATGACCATCGTCAACTACTCGGTGCAGGACATCATTTCGCCGGAGCGCCGCGTGTTCGTCGGCACCGAATGGTTTGCCACCGTGCTGCGCGATGGCGAACTGCACGACGCGCTGCTGCGTCAGCTCGGCTTCTCGCTGGCCGTGCTGTGCGTGGAGATTCCGCTGGGCATCCTGCTGGCGCTGGCCATGCCGGCCAAGGGGTGGAAGGCGTCCGCGGCGCTGGTCATCATCGCGTTGTCGCTGCTGATTCCGTGGAACGTGGTCGGTACGATCTGGCAAATCTTTGGCCGTACCGATATCGGCCTGCTTGGCGCGGCGCTCGATGGGATGGGCTTCGACTATAACTACACGGGCAGCGCCGTGGATGCGTGGGTGACCGTGCTGGTGATGGATGTCTGGCACTGGACGCCGCTGGTGGCCCTGCTGTGCTATGCCGGCCTGCGCGCGATTCCCGATGCCTACTACCAGGCCGCGCAGATCGATGGGGCGTCGCGCCTTGCGGTGTTCCGCTTCATCCAGTTACCCAAGTTGCGCGGCGTGCTGATGATTGCGGTGCTGCTGCGCTTCATGGACAGCTTCATGATCTACACCGAGCCGTTCGTGCTGACCGGTGGCGGGCCGGGCAACGCCACCACGTTCCTGTCGCAGTATCTGACGCAGAAGGCAGTGGGCCAGTTCGACCTGGGGCCGGCCGCGGCGTTCTCGATCGTCTACTTCCTGATCATCCTGCTGACCTGTTTCGTGCTCTATA
>DAIOET010000189.1:3125-7729 GCA_036746135.1 Cupriavidus sp. | reverse complement strand
AGCGTCAGCCTCATGTCTTGCAGTTCCTTCTCGGCGATTTTCTCTGGCGTCGGCGGACTGAACAAGTTTGCAAGCGAACGCATGGCAGTTACCTCCCGGGGCTGTCTTACGGCTGGTGAGTCATTTCGGTTGTGCGCGCCATGCCGTCAAATATAGACGATCCGGCGCAAGGTACACGATGGGTCACCATCGCCGATGTGGGATCCCCCACAAGAATGATTGCCGTCACCCAGGTGGTGCGGTAGATTTACCGCCCATCAGCCGGGATTCGCCAGCAAGCGGGTCCCGGCTTTGTCTTTTTTACATCACCATGTGATGCGGACTTGCCGATTGTGGCGAAAGCTGCCGTTTTGAAAACGTTCTCGGCGTCAGGGGAATTTCGCATGGCAAAAATCTGCCGTCGGTAAAAAAACCACATGCGTCGGCATCCGGCAACGGTGCAACCGGGGGAGAGTCCCCGGCGATGACACCGGCAGCCGTGGCGGCCTCTGACAGGCGGGTAGAATGCTGCGCCGGCGTCCCTTTTAACGCCATTTCGCCCCGCTTCCAGTCCACTCCCGACGTGTCCGTACTTCTCGCCGCGATTCCAGCCGTTGGCAGGCGTCTGCTCCTGTATTTCGCATGCGTTTGCCTGATCGTGCCAGCCCTCGCATGGGCGGCCCCGACGCGCGTGCTGGTGGTGTCATCGCAGACGCATCTGCTACCGGCTGCTGCGGCGGCGTTCCGTGCCGCGCATGGTGCCGATATCGCCGAGTTCACTTTCACAAGCCAGGCGCCGGATGCCGCCATGCTGGCGCGTGCCGATGTCGTCGAAGCGTGGTTCGTTCCCGCAGCGGTGTTGCGGCAGATGGCGCCGGGTGTCAGGCAGGCACATGCGCGCGGCGCGCTGGTGCTGGCGGCACCGGCCGAGACGGCGGAATCGGCATGGCAGATCCGGATGGATGCCGCGCTGAATGCCGGCGCGCAGCAGTATTGGGACGCCGGCGGCGCCGACAATCTGGCGGGATTGCTTGCCTTCGTCGTGGCGGCACGCCAGCGCACTGCGGGCGTGGCGACGATCACCGTGCCACCGGTGCGGCCGGCGCCGGCCGCCGGTATCTACCATCCGCGCGCGCCACAGCCGTTTGCATCACTGGGCGACTACCTGCGCTGGTATCGAAGCGATGGCAGGTTGCGCGGCGATGCGCCGCTGGTCGGCATTTCGTTCTATGCCACGAACTATCGCCAGCGGGACCTGGCCCATGTCGATGCGCTGATCGATGCGCTGGAGCGCCAGGGCATCGGCGCCGTACCCGTGTTCGGCTGGCCGATTTCCGGACTGGATGCCTTGCTGACGCAGGGCGGCGTTACGCCGTTGCGCGCGTTGCTGGCGCTGAACCTGACGATTCCGCGCGCCGAGGACAAGGACTGGCTGGCACGCCACGGCTTGCACACCATCAACCTGATTGCCACGCGCGATGCGGCGGCGACGTGGCGCGCCGATGTGCGCGGCATTGCCGGCGAGCGCCTGCCGCTGCTGCTCACCGCGCCCGAGCGTAGCGGTGCCACCGAGCCGATGCTATTCGCCACGCAGGAAGATCGCGATGGCGCCAAGGCGAGTACCGCGGTGCCCGAACGTGTGGAGGCGATCGTCGCGCGCGTGCGGAAATGGATCGCGCTGCAGGACAAGCCCGTCGCGCGCAAGCATGTCGCGGTGCTCTACTACAACAATCCGCCGGGGCGCGGCAACATCGGCGCGAGCTACCTGGCCACGCTGCCTTCGTTGACGCAGATTCTGCAGCGCCTGCGGACGGCCGGATACGACACCGGCAACAACCTGCCCGACACCGCCACGTTGACGGCGATGCTGGAGGCCAATGGCCGCAACGTCGAGACATGGTCGCCGGGCGAACTCGACGCGATGGTCCGCGCGGGACACGTCACGCTCGTGCCGATGGCGCAATATCTGCGCTGGTTCGATGCCTTGCCCGCGCCATTCCGGCAATCGGTATTGCGTGCCTGGGGGCCGCCCGAACGCAATCCGCTGATGCTGGCGCGCGACGCGCGCGGTGAGCCGGCGTTCGTGTTGCCGGGACTGCGCTTCGGCAACGTCTTCATCGGCCCGCAGCCTCTGCGCTCGACGTTTGCCAGGGCGATGGACGTCTCGCATGACACCATCACGCCGCCTCCGCATTCCTATCTGGCCGCCTACTTCTGGTACCGCCATGCTTTCGGCGCCGATGCCGTCGTGCATGTGGGCCGCCACGGCACGCTCGAATGGCTGCCGGGCAAGCAGGTGGGGCAGTCCGGCGACGATGCATCGGAAGTGCTGCTCGGCGATCTGCCGAATGCCTACGTCTATATCCAGGATGGCGGTGGCGAGGCCATCCAGGCCAAACGGCGCAGCGCCGCCGTGCTGGTGAGCCATCTTGCGCCGCTGCTGGCCACGGCGGGGCAGCCGCCGGTGCTTGCATCGCTGGACCAAGCGATCGAACAGGCCGAGGCCACGCGCGACAGCGCGCCCGAACTCTCGGCGCAATACCGCAAGCAGGCGCTGGAACAGATCCGCGCACTGAAGCTCGACCGGCAACTGGGCCTGGACGCCAACGCGCCGTGGGACACCATCGAGCCAGTCGTGCACGCGTTTCTGCACAAGGTGGAGGCCGAACCGATGCCGCTGGGAATCCACACGCTGGGGCAGTTGCCGCCCGATGCCGATCAGGCCGATGCGCTGGCCATGATGCTGGGCGCGCAGGTCAAGGCCGACGCCGCAAGATTGCACGCGTGGGCCGCGGATCTGGTGGCCGGACGCGAACCGGCCGCCGCCAACGATGCGGAGCGCCGCGCGCTGACCGCTGGCCGGCAGTGGCTGGCGGACCTGCGCGCGTCGCCCCAGGCCGAACTGGATGGACTGGTCACCGTGCTGGCCGGCCGATACCTGCCGAGCGGGCCATTGGGAGATCCCGTGCGCGTGCCCGATAGCTTGCCAACGGGCCGCAACCTGCATGCATTCGATGGCGCCCGGATTCCGACGCAGGCGGCCTGGGAACTGGGCAAGAAGATGGCCGGCCAGACGCTGGAACGCTTTCGGCAGGCAAATGGCAAGTGGCCGGAGTCGGTCTCGATGGTGCTCTGGTATGGCGAAACGGAACGGCATCAGGGCGCGATGGAGGCCGAGGCGCTGTATCTGATGGGCGTGGAGCCGGTGTGGAATGCACGCGGCAACGTGGAGGACGTAAGGCTGATTCCCGACGCCGATCTGGGGCGGCCCCGCGTCAACGTGCTGCTGACCACGTCGGGCATTTATCGCGATGGCTTTGGCGACAAGATCGCTTTGCTGGACAAGGCCGCGCGCCTGGCCGCCGCTGCCGGAGAAAATGCAATTAGCCGCCATGATCGGGATGTCGCCGCAGAGTTGGGCCGGCAGGGTGTGGACCCTGTCCAGGCCGCCAGACTGGCTCGGGCGCGTGTGTTTGCGGCCAGGCCCGGCAACTATGTAATTGGGGTGCAGCAGATGGTCGAGCAGAGCCGGGACGCCCAGGGCCCGCCCGATGCACTGGCGCGCCAGTACCTGCGGTACATGAATTTCGCGTACTCGGCCGATGGCTGGGGCGATTCCGCGCCGGGTGCATTGGCAAGCCATCTGAAGTCGAACCAGGCCGTGCTGTTCTCGCGCGCCAGCACGCTCTACGGGGCGCTGGACAACGACGATACCTACCAGTACGCGGGCGGGCTTGCCGCAGCCACGCGCGCGGTCAGCGGCACGGCGCCGCCGCTATGGCTGCACAACCTGCGCCGCGCGGGGGAAACGCAGACCGTGGACGCGCGCACGTGGCTGGCCACCGAGCTCAATGCGCGGCAGTGGAACCCGAAGTGGATTGCGGCGATGCAGCGCTCGGGCTATGCGGGCGCACGCGAGATGTACAAGGAGGTGGAACACCTCTACGGCTTCCAGGCCACGGTGCCCGAGCAGATGCCGGGTGAATTCTGGCAGCGCACTTACGACGTGTACGTGGCCGACAAGCTCGGCATGGGCATGGACGCGTTCTTCCGCTCCGCCAATCCGCACGCGCAACAGGGCATCGTGGCGCGCTTGCTGGAGGTAGACCGGCAGGGCAGTTACCGCTTCACCGATGCGGAGCGCCGAGAACTGCTGCGTCAGTACGCGGCGAGTGTGCAGCGGGACGGGCTGTCGTGCACTGCCAATACCTGTGGCAATCCGGTGCTGATGGCGCATATTGCCCGCCAGGGCAAGGACGCGCACATCGACATGAAGGCGCTGGGGCGGGCACTGGCCAACGCGGTGGTGCGGCCGGCGGTGGCAGTGCAAGACGTGACGGAAGCGGGCGCCGCAAGGCCCGATCGGGAGGCAGCGCCGGTGCCGGTCGCGCCGCCGGTTGCCGGGCCAGTGCCGCAGACCGGCGCCGAACACGTGACCGGACAGCGGCTGGCGCCACAATCCGTACCGTTGACGTCCGCCGCAGCCGATCGCTCCCGGCACCTGGTGCTCGCGCTCATGCTGGCGGCGCTGACGATTGGCGCCGGTGCCTATGCGGGGTGGCGCAGGGCAAGGCGGTGATGGCAGTCTGACTCGCCCGCCTTCTCCAGCAGGCGGGTGAGGGGAG
>DAIOET010000189.1:0-3025 GCA_036746135.1 Cupriavidus sp. | reverse complement strand
TTTGCTTCGCCCACACCCAAATAGACAGTCCCCACGTATGTCCGTATCCTGATCGCCTTTGCAAATCCCGCCCGAACTTCGCATGCAAGCGTCCAAAATCCCGGCCACCATCGTCACGGGCTTCCTCGGTAGCGGCAAGACCACCTTGCTGCGTCACATCCTCGACAACGCCAACGGCCGCCGCATTGCGGTGATCGTCAACGAGTTCGGCGAGCTGGGCATCGATGGCGAAATCCTGAAGGGCTGCGGCATCGGTTGCGACGAATCGGGCGAGCCGACGGGCCAGCTTTACGAGCTGGCCAATGGCTGCCTTTGCTGCACGGTGCAGGAAGAGTTCTTCCCGGTCATGGAGCAACTGCTGGAGCGTCGCGGCCAGATCGACCATGTGCTGATCGAAACGTCGGGGCTGGCGTTGCCCAAGCCGCTGGTGCAGGCCTTCCATTGGCCCAGCATCCGCAATGCGTTCACGGTGGATTCGGTGGTGACCGTTGTCGACGGCCCCGCCGCCGCGGCGGGCCAGTTCGCGGCCAACCCGGTGGCGGTCGACGCCCAGCGCCGTGCCGATCCGAATCTCGATCACGAATCGCCGCTGCACGAACTGTTCGAAGACCAGCTGGCCAGCGCGGACCTGGTGATCCTGAACAAGACCGATCTGATGGACGCGGCGCAGATCGCCAGCGTGGAGGCGCTGGTGCGTCCCGAGATTCCCGCCGAGGTCAAGATCGTACCCGCGCAGGCCGGCAAGCTCGATGTGAGCATGCTGCTGGGCCTGCAGCGTGCTTCGGAAGAGACGATCCACCTGCGCCCCGATCATCACGGCAGTGCCGATGATCCTGACCATGCAAACCATCATCACGACGAGTTCGACTCGGTAGTGGTGCAGGCAGGTACGGTCGACCGCGACGCGCTGGTCGCCGCGCTGCAGAAACTCGTGGCCAGCCACACGATCTATCGCGTCAAAGGGTTTGCCACGTTGCCCGGCAAGGCCATGCGCCTGGTGCTGCATGGCGTGGGCCAGCGCTTCGACAGCTATTTCGATCGCGCATGGCGTGCTGGCGAGCCGCAGGGCACGCGCGTGGTGCTGATTGGCCAGGACCTCGACGGTGCCGCGCTGCAGGCGGCGCTGAATGCGGCGCTAGGCCGCTGACGCGATGCACCTGCTGTCCACCCGGCCCGGCGGCTTTGTCGAAGACGACGCCGTCGTACTGCGCATCGAGCAGACACCGGGTGACATCGTCATCCTGAGCGCGGCCGACACCACGCTGTCGCTGCTGGCCGCCGCCGTACCGAGGCTCGGTTCCGGTTATCCGTCCGTGCGACTGGCCAACCAGATGTACCTGCGTCAGCCCGCGTCGCTCGATCTCTATATCGACGAAGTGCTGCAACATGCGCGCGTGGTGGTGGTGGATCATCTTGGCGGTGCCAGCGATTGGGCCTACGGGCTGGAACGCCTGCCCGAACTGGCGCGCGCACGCGGGCAGTTGCTGGTGATGTTCTCCGGCGACCTGGCCGAGGATGCCAACCTGGCACGGCATGGCAACGCCCCGCCCGAACTTTCGCATCAGCTGTGGCGCTACCTGCGCGAGGGTGGCGCGGGCAACGCCGAACAGTTTTTCCGCTGCCTGGGACACCATGCATTCGACCACGCGACGCCGGTGCTGCCCGCCCAGGTGCTGCCACAGGCCGCGCTCTACCATCGTGATCATGGGGTGGCGACAGTGCAGGACTGGCAGCGCGCGTGGGCCGCGCGAGGACTCGATGGCGCGCCCGTCGTGGCGCTGCTGTTCTACCGCTCGCACCTGCAGGCCGGCAATACCGAAGTCTTCGATGCGGTGACCGACGCGCTGCTCGACGCAGGACTGTGTCCGCTGCCGCTGGCGGTCAGCTCGCTCAAGGAGCCGATCTGCCGCGAGGTGCTGCAGCGGCTGTGCGACGACCACGACGTGTCCCTGGTGCTCAATACCACGGCGTTCTCGGCGGCCTCGCTCGACAGCGAGGGCGAAGCCAGCGCACCGCTTGCCAACGATGCGCCGGTCCTGCAGGTGATCCTGAGCGGGGGCAATCGCGAGGACTGGCTGGCCGACAGCCAGGGGCTGGGCACGCGCGACGTGGCCATGCATGTGGCGATGCCCGAAGTCGACGGCCGGATCATCACGCGCGCCATCAGCTTCAAAGGGCTGGCATACCGCTGTCCCCATACCGAAGTCGATGTGGTGCGTTACCGGCCGGATGTGGAGCGCGTTCGCTTTGTGGCGGAACTTGCCCGGCGTTGGTGCCGATTGCGCACGCTGCCGGCGGCCAGCAAGCGGCTGGCACTGGTGCTGGCCAACTATCCGGCCAGCGAAGGACGCATCGGTAACGGTGTCGGCCTAGACACGCCGGAGTCGGTCGTGCGAATCCTGGCCATGCTGCGCGATGCGGGGTATGGCGTCGGACCGCTTCCTGCCGATGGCGATGCGTTGATGCAGGGGCTGACGCGCGGCGTCACCAACGATCTCGAACAGCATGCGTGGCGTCCCGCGTTGCAGAGCCTGGCGATGGCCGACTACAAGGCATGGCTGGCGCAGTTGCCGCAGGCGGGGCAGGATGCCATCGCGGCGCGGTGGGGCAGTCCAGAAGACGATCCGATGGTCCGCAACGGCCGCTTCATGATTGCCGGTGTGCGTACGGGTAACGTGTTCGTCGGCATACAGCCGGCGCGCGCGTATGGCGTGGACGACTACGCGAGCTATCACGACGCCGAGCTGGTGCCGCCGCATGGCTACCTGGCGTTCTATTTCTGGCTGCGCCATGTGTTCGGGATCGACGCCGTGGTGCACGTGGGCAAGCACGGCAACCTTGAATGGCTGCCGGGCAAGAGCGTGGCACTGTCGGCGGATTGCTGGCCCGATGCGATCCTGGGGCCGTTGCCGCATCTCTATCCGTTCATCGTCAACGATCCCGGCGAAGGGGCGCAGGCCAAGCGGCGCGCGCAGGCCGTGATCATCGATCATCTGATGCCGCCGCTCACGCGCGCCGAGAACTA
>DAIOET010000188.1:0-7830 GCA_036746135.1 Cupriavidus sp. | reverse complement strand
CCGGTGAAACTCATCAGCAGCGTGCTGCCGTCCGGCGTGGCGCGCGCCACGTACTGCGCGGCGATATTGCCGCCTGCGCCGGGCCGGTTGTCCACCACGACGGTGCGATGCAGGGTCTCACCGAGCGAGCGCGCAATCAGGCGCGCCAGTGCATCGGTGGTGCCGCCCGCCGGGCTGCCCACCACGATGGTGATGGGCTTGTCCTGTGCCGCCGCCCGCTGCACCGGGGCAAGCGCCGCAAGGAATGCCAGCGTGGTGCCGGCCAGGAGCTTTCTACGACTGATCAACATCTATGTCTCCGCCTCTGTTCACTTCATGTGGGGTTCAGGCGGACTCTATGCCCCGCAGCCGGGCCACTCAATGGAACCAGGTGGTCCTATTCACCAGACCAGTGGTGCCTTTGAATGTCCAGACATTGCCGCTGCGGATGGATTCCGAAAGCGCGCCATCGTACACAAGAGCGGCACGCGGCAATGTAATAGAACGTAAAAACAACACGGCGTCGATATCCCGACATCGATATCCGCCGCGCCGCCTGGCAGCGCAATCGCGCGTCGACGCTTGCAACCCGCTTCAGCCATCGCGGCCCGCGCGGCAGCCCGTCGGACGAAAAATCCGCGACAGGCGTACGATGCAGGCTCCTTGATGCCGCCGTCCGCATCATCTTCTCGATCATGCTGGCGGCGCGTCTGTCAGCGTCGCAAGGGAGCCAACGCATGGATCTGCTTCTGCAGGGCAAAACAGTACTGATCACCGGCGGCACGCGCGGCATCGGCGTGGCGTGCGCACGGACGTTCGCGGCCGAGGGCGCCTCCGTCACCATTACCGGCACGACGTCCGAATCCACCAGCCGTGCGCAACGCACGCTGAAGGACGAGCACGGCATCGACGTCGACACCTTCGTAGGCGATCTTTCACAGGCCGATGTGCGCCAGGCGCTGGTGCCGAGACTCGATGGCATCGACATCCTCGTCAATAACGCGGGGGCGATTCCGGGAGGCGGCCTGACCGCGATGACCGACGCGCAATGGCGCGACGCGTGGGACCTGAAGGTGTTCGGCTACATCGACATGGCCCGGCTGGCGTTGCCGCGCATGATGGAACGCGGTGCCGGCGTGATCGTCAATGTGATCGGCATTGCGGCGGAGATGCCGCGTTACGACTACCTGTGTGGCGCCGCGGGTAATGCCGCGCTCTCGACGTTCACGCGCGCCGTGGGCGCGCATGCCACGTCACGCGGCGTGCGCGTGGTGGGCGTCAATCCCGGACCGACCGAGACCGACCGGCTGGTCAACCTCTACAAGGCCCGTGCCAGACAAAAATTCGACGATGAGTCCCGCTGGCAGGAGATGCTGGAGCACCTGCCCTTCGGCCGTGCCGCGCATGCCGACGAGATTGCCGATCTGGTGGTGTACCTGGCATCGGCGCGCGCATCGTACCTGAGCGGCGTGGTCATCGACGCCGACGGCGGCGCGCGTTTCAGTTGAGCGCCGGCACGAGACCCATCCATCGATCCATCAATCGATCGTCGCCCCCGACGCCTTCACCACCTTGCCCCATTTGTCGATTTCATGGGCGATGAACTTGCCCGTGTCCGGGGGCGATGTCCACGTGGCGGCAAACCCCTGCGTGGCAAAGCGCGAGCGCACGTCTTCCTGGGTCAGCACGGCTTTCATGGCATCGCTGAGTTTGTCGACCACCGCTGGCGGCGTGTTGGCCGGCACCAGCAGCGCGTTCCAGGCCGTGGCTTCGTAGCCGGGCAGGCCGGCCTGCGCGATGGTCGGGATATCGGGTGCGGCCGGCGATCGCGTCGCGCCCGTCACGGCCAGCGCCCGCAGCTTGCCGTCGCGCACGAACGGCATGGCGGACAGCATCGTATCGAACATGACCGTGGCCTGCCCCGCCATGACGTCGGTAAGGGCCGGCGCGCTGCCCTTGTAAGGCACGTGGGTCATCCGCGTGCCCGCCATGCTGTTGAACAACTCGGCGGCCAGGTGCGTGGATTGCCCGTTGCCCGAGCTGGCAAAGGTGACCTTGCCCGGATTGGCCTTCGCCATGACGATCAGTTCCGCCACGCTGGTTGCCTGCGTGGACGGCGCGGTCACCAGCACCAGCGGGCCGCTGGTCAGCATCGACACCGGCGCGAAATCCGTCCGCGTGTTGTATCCCGGCTTGGCGAACAGCGTCATGTTGATGGCGTGCGCGGTGGTGGCCACAAGCATCGTGTAACCATCGGGCGAGGATTTGGCTACGGCGTCGGCGCCGATATTGCCGCCAGCGCCGGGCCGGTTGTCGACCACGACCGGCTGGCCCAGCCGCTCCGACAACTTTTGCCCCACCACGCGCGCCACGATGTCCGTGGGTCCGCCGGGCGGATATGGCACCACCATGCGGATCGGCTTGGCGGGCCACGTCTGTGCCTGGGCGGCTGGCGCCGCGGCCAGCAGCGCGCACGACAGCACCGATAGAGACAGCAACACTTTGCGGACAGGGGACATGCGCGCTCCTGGATTGCCCTGGTTTTGCGGGATGAAACTCGCCGGACATCACCAACAGGAGGCTTATAGGCGCCGCGCTAGCGCCGTGTCACTCTGCAGCGCATCAAAGTTTCATCGGCTGAAATCGCGCGCCAGGTCTGCGTCATTCAAAGCGGTGCGCGGCAAGCTCCAGCTTTTCGGCGGTCTGCGCGGTGCTTGCCTCGAACTTGACCACGCGGCCGATCTCCGGCGCATACCAGGCCACCGCCTTGTATTCGTAGGTAAAGGTGGCGGCGCCGCCAACCGGCCGCGCGGGCCGCTGCATGTAGCCCCGATAGGCAATACGGATGACGCGATAGGTGCCTCCGGCAACCGCCATCTCCGTCTCGCTCATCGCGGTGCCATCCAAATCGGTCTGGGCGTTGTTGCCAGGCTGCCTGTATGAGTATTTCCAGCGAGAACCGACCTTGACGTTGGTCGGCACCCAGCCCGACGGCGGCGACGCCAGTTCGAACTCGCCGGCGATGGGCGAATTGACGCGCTCCACCGTGCCGTCGGCGCGCTCGACTCGGGCGCCCTGGTTGTAGATCACGCGGCCGTTCTCGATGCGGTCGACGCGGTACGCCACGTCCGATCGCCTGCCCGTGAGGTTGTCCGTCAGCACGTACTGCCAGACTTCGCCGACGCGCGGCGAACCCTCACCGGCACTGGCGGCTTTCCCCGCCTGGACGGCTGCCGCCTTGGTGTCGATTGCCGAAGGCTGATAGGTGGCCAGCGCTGCCGCGCCGCGCGTGGCGATATCCCTCACCCATGCGGCGGGTACGGCGCGCTGCCGCGTCTTGCCCGCCACGCGGTCCTCGGCAAGGATGCCGACCAGGCGGCCGCCATCGTCGAACAGCGCCCCGCCATTGGCCGCCGCGTCAGGCGCGGCGGACAGTTCGATGGTCGTGAGCTTTCCGTCGTTGCTGGCCTGCAGGCCGGTCACGGTCGCCTCGCGTACCGCCACCGCGCCTCCGGAGACCGACGCCATCACCATCTTCTGCCCGAGGCCCGGCGCGGTCGATCCGGCTGAGATCGTCACGCCGCTGCCCGGCAGATTGGGCACCCTGAGCAGGCACAGGTTGCGCTCGATGTCGGGCGCTGTCAGCGTGGCTTCGTATGTCACGTTGTCGCGCGTCACGCTGATCGATCGCGCTCCGGCCAGCAGCGTGCACGCCGTGACCACCTGGCTCGGCCCTATCACCACACCCGAGCCCGACTGCGTCGACTGCTGGCCGTTTGCACGGATCGCGTAGACGTTGCCGGTGATCTGCTCAAGCCCGATGGCACCGGCGGACGTTGCACAGGTCACGAGCAGGCCCGTCAGGATCGGGCGAAAGGATGGGCGCGTCGTCATGGAAACAAGCATGAAAGCAGGCGAAGAAAGGAAGACCGAAGGTGTCTGAGCTGGACCGCGTCTTTCAACGCGGCGGCAGCAGATAGCGCAGGTCGTCCATCGACACGGGCTTTTGCGCCGTCGTGGCCGCCGTGGGCGAAACGGGTGTCCCTGGGGCGGAGGTTGCGGCAGGCATCGCACCTGGCGATGCCGGCGATGCCGGTGTTGCCGGTGCCCCTGGTGCCGCGGCCAACGTTGTCGTCGCGGGCGCCGGGGCGGGTTCGTCCATGCGGTCACGGCCGTTGATGGCGATGTCCTGGCCCATGCTGATGCGGATCAGCTCGGGGTAATCGTAGGCCGCGCCCGACGACGTATCGACGGCGACGCCGATCAAGCCACCGAACAGCGCATTACCGAAGACCAGCCCCTTGGTTGTCGACGTCACCGTTGCGGTGCCCGCCGGCATGCCCTCTTTCTCGCATTTGACGGTCAGGTCGCCATAGGCGCGGCTGACCGATGTCGTGCCGGGCGTGGACACGTGATAGGTGCCCTTGTCGTTGACCAGTTCGCAGCGCGCACCTTCCACGCGTTGCAGGTTTTGTTGGGTTTCGACCGATACCACTTGCGTCGTACCGCCCACGATGGACGCACAGCCGCCCGCCAGGCTGGCGCTGGCAATGACCAGTAATACGGATGCCCGCATGTTTCCCCGGAATTTGTTGTTGGATTTATATTTGGCTCGCCCCGCCATGTTGCGGGTGGCAGGTAATGTAGCAAGCGCGCGAACGCCGCCCTCCCCCACTAGAGAGGGGTGGCGGCATCGGGTGGTATTGCGGGGATTGGGGCGGCCGGAAAACCGCCCCGAAGGTCAGAAGGTCAGTCGTCGAGCAGCGACAGGTCGCGCACGGCGCCCTTGTCGGCGGACATAACCAGCTTGGCGTACGCCTTCAGCGCGGCGGACACCTTGCGCGGACGCGCCTTGACCGGCTTCCAGCCGCGCGCGTCCTGCTCCGCGCGGCGGGTTGCCAGTTCTTCGTCGGAGACCAGCACATCGATCGTGCGGTTGGGGATGTCGATGCGGATCTTGTCGCCATCGCGCACGAGGCCGATGGCGCCGCCGGCTGCCGCCTCGGGCGAGCAGTGGCCGATCGACAGACCCGACGTGCCGCCCGAGAAACGGCCGTCGGTCAGCAGCGCGCAAGCCTTGCCGAGGCCCTTCGACTTGATGTAGCTCGTCGGGTACAGCATTTCCTGCATGCCGGGGCCGCCCTTCGGGCCTTCGTAGCGCACGATCACCACGTCGCCGGCCTTGACCTTGTCGTTCAGGATGTTCTCGACGGCCTCGTCCTGCGATTCGGTCACGTGGGCCGTGCCCTCGAACACCAGGATGCTCTCGTCCACACCGGCGGTCTTCACCACGCAGCCGTCCAGCGCGATATTGCCGGTCAGCACGGCCAGGCCGCCTTCCTTCGAGAACGCGTGCTCGTACGAGCGGATGCAACCTTCGGCGCGATCGAGGTCCAGGCTCGGCCAGCGCGTGTTCTGGCTGAACGCCACCTGCGTGGGGACGCCCGCGGGGCCGGCCATGTAGAACGTGCGCACGGCTTCGTCCTTGGTGCGGACGATGTCCCACTGGTCCAGCGCGTCCTTGAGCGTCGGCGTATGCACGGTCGGCACGTCGGTGTGCAGCTTTCCGGCGCGGTCCAGCTCGCCCAGGATGGCCATGATGCCGCCGGCGCGGTGCACGTCTTCGATGTGGTACTTGTTCGTGTTCGGCGCCACCTTGCACAACTGCGGCACCACGCGCGACATGCGGTCGATGTCGGTCATCGTGAAGTCGATTTCCGCTTCACGGGCGATCGCCAGCAGGTGCAGGATCGTGTTGGTCGATCCACCCATCGCGATGTCCAGCGTCATGGCGTTCTCGAAAGCCTTGAAGCCCACCGATCGCGGCAGCACACGCTCGTCGTTCTGCTCGTAGTACATGCGCGCCAGGTCGACGATGCGGCTGCCGGCGCGCTTGAACAGTTGCTCGCGGTCGGCGTGGGTGGCCACCACGGTGCCGTTGCCCGGCAGCGACAGGCCCAGCGCCTCGGTCAGGCAGTTCATCGAGTTGGCCGTGAACATGCCCGAGCACGAACCGCACGTCGGGCAGGCCGAACGTTCCACCTGGTCCACCTCGGCGTCCGAATACGACTGGTCGGCCGCCATCACCATCGCATCCACGAGGTCGAGCTTCTTCAGCTCGATGGTCTTGGTCACGGGGTTGGCCAGGCGCGTCTTGCCGGCTTCCATCGGGCCGCCGGACACGAAGATCACCGGAATGTTCAGGCGCATGGCAGCCATCAGCATGCCCGGCGTGATCTTGTCGCAGTTCGAGATGCACACCATCGCGTCGGCGCAGTGCGCATTGACCATGTATTCGACGG
Organism: Cupriavidus sp.; assembly: GCA_036746135.1. GTDB lineage: Bacteria > Pseudomonadota > Gammaproteobacteria > Burkholderiales > Burkholderiaceae > Cupriavidus. Next base: position 1,549 of record DAIOET010000188.1, on the reverse strand, counting down.
AGTCCGCGATGATGTCGCGGCTGGGCAGCGAATACAGCATGCCGTCGTGGCCCATTGCGATGCCGTCATCGACGGCGATGGTGTTGAATTCCTTGGCCACGCCACCGGCAGCCTCGATCTCGCGCGCAACGAGCTGGCCCAGGTCTTTCAGGTGCACGTGGCCGGGCACGAACTGGGTGAACGAATTGACCACCGCGATGATCGGCTTCTGGAAATCCTCGTCTTTCATGCCGGTGGCGCGCCACAGCGAGCGCGCACCCGCCATGTTGCGGCCGGCGGTAGAGGTCTTGGAACGGTATGTGGGCATTGTGGGTGCTTGAAAATGACGCAAACGCAGCGGCCCACTGGGGGATCGACAGGGCCAGGACAAACCCGTGCGGGCGGCCTTTTGAGCCGGGCGCCGGGCAAAACGCGACATTATCCCACAGCCCCGCCCTTTTTCTTGCCGCCCCCAGGCTACAGCGGCGGCAGGCGCCGCTTGACCGGCTGGGACTTGACGATGGCCGAACTGGTCTCGGCCATCTCGGTGATCTGTTCGAGGATATGGTCCAGATGCTCGATCGACCGCAGGTAAAGCCGCCCGATAAAGCAGTCGTCCCCGGTGACCTTGTCGCATTCGGCGAACTCCGGAATGCCCTCGATCAGCTTCTGAACCGCCTGGAGCTTGCCGGGCAACGGCTTGATGCGGACGATGGCCTGCATCGAAAAGCCCAGCGTGCGTGGCTCCACGTCGACCGTAAAACCCCGGATCACGCCGCGATCCTCCAGCCGGCGCAGCCGTTCGGACGCGCCGGGCGACGAAAGGCCCACCTGCTCCGCCAGCGCTTTCACGGGCATGCGGCCATCCTGCTGCAACAGGGCCAGCATGCGGCGATCGATATCATCGAGCGACATAAGGTATTTCCACGGTTTTACCTGACAAATAACGGAAAGAGGCACCGTTCACCTGCATTTACGACTGTGGATTGTAGGGCGCAGCCGTTAAACTGCAACCCTCGTTTGCTGGAGACAGGCCGTGGAAGACAGAACGCGGGGCATGCTGGAGATGGTGGCGGCGATGGTGATCTCGGGCACCATCGGCTGGCTGGTGGTGATATCCGGGCGACCGGTCACGCAGGTCGTGTTCTGGCGTTGCGCGTTTGGCGCGCTGGTGCTGATTCCGGTCTGCCTGGCGCGCGGCTACCTGCGGCCGGGCCACATTACCGTGCGCCAGGCGCTGCTGGCCGTGGCCGGCGGGGTGGCCATCGTTGCCAACTGGCTGCTGCTGTTCTCGGCCTACGAGGGGGCATCGATCTCGATTGCCACGGCCGTGTACAACACGCAGCCGTTCATGCTCGTCGCGCTGGGCGCGCTGTTCCTGGGCGAGCGCATCACGGCCGCCAAGGTGGCGTGGCTGCTGCTGGCATTCGCCGGCATGCTGCTGATCGTGCAGGGCAAGCCCGGCGGCGGCGCGGCGCACGGCAACTACCTGGCCGGCATCGGGCTGGCGCTGGGCGCGGCGTTCTTCTACGCGCTGGCGGCGCTGATCGCCAAGCAGCTCAAGGGCGTG